>NZ_JBIVTF010000004.1:0-402603 GCF_044756605.1 Paenarthrobacter sp. NPDC091711 | reverse complement strand
CGGGCAGAACTGGGCGGGTTCGTCCCCGAACGCCGCCGCACCCACACCCCCGTGACCCTCCCGGACGCCAAATCCTACGAAGTCGCCAAACGCGGATCCGGGAAACAACAAGCCGCCACCACCATGGCCTTCGTGAGGCTCCTCAAAGACCTCATGCGGGATAAAAACTTCGGTGCCCGGTTCGTGCCCGTGGTCCCGGACGAATCCCGGACCTTCGGGATGGACGCGTTCTTCCCGACCGCGAAAATCTACAACCCCAAAGGCCAGAACTACCTCTCCGTGGACCGCGACCTCGTCCTGGCCTACAAAGAATCACCCGCCGGCCAACTCATCCACCCCGGCATCAACGAAGCCGGCGCCGTCGCAGCGTTCACCGCCGCCGGGACCGCCTACGCCACCCACGGCGAACCCCTCATCCCGATCTACGTCTTCTACTCCATGTTCGGCTTCCAACGCACCGGAGACTCCTTCTGGGCAGCAGCGGACCAAATGACCCGCGGCTTCATCATCGGCGCCACCGCAGGACGGACCACCCTCACCGGCGAAGGACTCCAACACGCCGACGGGCACTCCCCCATCCTGGCCTCCACCAACCCCGCCGTCCGCACCTACGACCCCGCCTACGGCTACGAAATCGGCCACATCATCCGCCACGGCCTCGAACAAATGTACGGACCAGACGCTGACGCGCAAGGAACCGGAACCGCGTCAGATAAAAACGTGATGTACTACCTCACCGTCTACAACGAACCCATCACCCAACCCGCGGAACCGGAAAACCTCGACATCAACGGGCTCCTCAAAGGCATCTACAAACTCGCAGACGCCCCCGCAAGCACCACTGGGAACGGAAACCGGCCCACCGCGAACATCCTCGCCTCCGGCGTGTCCGTGCCCTGGGCCCTCGAAGCCGCCCGGATCCTGGCCGAAGACTGGAACGTTGCCGCTGAAGTCTTCTCAGTGACCTCCTGGAACGAACTCCGCCGCGACGGACTCGCCGCCGAAGAACACGCCTTCCTCAACCCCGGCCAACCCGCCCGCACCCCGTTCATCACCGAACAACTCAAAGACACCACCGGACCAGTCATCGCCGTGTCCGACTACATGAAAGCCGTCCCCGACCAAATCCGCCAATTCATCCCCAACGACTTCGCCTCCCTCGGAGCAGACGGCTTCGGCTTCTCCGACACCCGCCAAGCCGCACGCCGCTACTTCAAAAACGACACCCACTCCATCGTCGCCAAAACCCTCCAACTCCTCGCCGCCAAGGGAGAAGTTGAAGCAGGTGCGCTGGAAAAGGCGATCGAAAAGTACAGACTCCTGGATGTGAACGCCGGCACCACCGGCGGAGCAGGCGGCGACGCCTAACTGTTTGTCGGGTAACTCCAGCAAACAACAGCAACGCGAGCACTAACCGCGACGGCGGCTTTCACCACAAGGTGAGGGTCGCCGTCGGGCTTTAACCGGGTTCGGGGATCCCTGCCAAGGACGTGACCAGCAACAACACGAGTTGTAGCCTTCTCACAAATGGAGCTTGCCCGGGATGGGCCGTATGCTCGTTCCATGGCAGAGCCGAGCAAAACCACCACCAAGCGCAAGGCAGCGCCCCAGGCATTGTCACCCGAAAAGGCCGAAACCCTGCGGCAACTCCGCGCCAACGTGGGCCAGTTGTCCACCAGCACCATGCGGCAATTGGAGAAATCACTGCCGTGGTACGGCCGTCTGAGCTCCGATGAACGCTCGGCATTGGGCCTGGTTGCCCAAAACGGTATTGCCGCCTTTGTGACATGGTACGAGCGGCCCAGTTCGCCCTCATGGATTCTTACCGACGTGTTCGGCAACGCCCCTACGGAGTTGACGCGCTCCATCAGCCTGCAAAAGGCCCTGCAACTGATCCGGATAGTGGTTGAAGTCGTCGAGGACCAGGTTCCTGTCATTGCGCCGGAATCAGACCAGCCTTCGCTCCGTGAAGCAGTGCTGCGTTACTCGCGGGAAGTGGCTTTCGCGGCTGCCGATGTCTATGCACGGGCTGCGGAATCCCGCGGTTCCTGGGATACACGCCTCGAGGCGTTGATTGTTGACGCAATTTTGCGGGGTGAAAACACGGATGCCTTGCGCTCCAGGATCGCAGCCCTCGGTTGGAAAGCGCAGGAGCGATTCACCGTAATGGTGGGCAATTCGCCCTCGGAACCGAGCGCCAGTTACGTCAGCGAACTGCGCCGGACCGCCGGACGTTTTGCGGAGGACGCCTTGGTGGGCATTCAGGGCGATCGCCTGATTCTGATCCTCGGTGGCGTCAACGACCGCGATTCCGCCTACGTCAAACTCAGTGAGCTCTTTGCCCCCGGGGCCGTGGTGTACGGCCCGGAAGCAAGCTCTTTGTTGGAGGCGAGCAGTTCCGCGCAGGCTGCGTTCGCTGGGCTCACAGCAGCCCGGGCATGGCCTTCCGCACCCCGACCCGTAGCTGCCGACGACCTACTCCCGGAGCGTGTTGTTTCCGGTGACGACGCGGCCCGCAGATCACTGATCAAAAACATTTACAGGCCCCTGCTGGCGGCCTCGAATGGGCTCGTTGAGACCCTGGGGACATACTTGGAGCTCGGCCACTCGCTGGAGGCTACGGCGCGCGAATTGTTCGTCCATGCCAACACTGTGCGCTACCGTTTGAAGCGTGTCTGCGACGTGACAGGCTGGGATCCGCTCCTCCCTCGGGAGGCGTTTGTGCTGCAAACGGCGTTGGTGGTGGGCCGCCTTTCAGCCCAACCGAAAGCCGCTCCCGAACGTCACACGTCACGTTCGCAGAACTGAACCGTTGTAGACTTCCTACAAACTGACCCAGTGAGCTTGGTGTACCAAAACACCAGTGGATCACGCGGCAATTTGGAAAGCTGGATACGTGCTTGCAATCGTCTGCCCTGGACAGGGCTCCCAGACCCCCGGATTTTTGGCCCCTTGGCTGGAACTCCCCTCCGTCGAAGGCCAATTGGCCGCACTAAGCGAAATCGCAGGCATTGACCTCAAGGCCCACGGAACCACTTCCGATGAGGAGACCATCAAGGACACTGCCGTGGCGCAGCCCCTGATCGTCGCTGCCGGCCTGGTTGCTGCCAAGTCCTTGTTCGATGTGGAACTCAGCACCCTTCCCGTCATCCTCGCCGGGCATTCCGTTGGCGAAATCACGGCTTCAGCCCTCGCCGGTGTCCTCACCGAGCCGGAGGCCATGGCTTTCGTTCGGGAGCGCGCCAACAGCATGGCCGCAGCAGCCGCCGTAACGCCCACGGGCATGAGCGCAGTTGTGGGCGGAGACCCCGCCGAGGTCCTGGCAGCCATTGAGGCCGCGGGCGCTACTCCAGCCAACGTCAACGGGGCCGGACAAACAGTAGCCGCGGGAACGTTCGAACAGCTCAAGGCTTTGGCGGACAACCCACCGGCGAAGGCACGCGTCATCCCCCTGAAGGTCGCCGGCGCCTTCCACACTTCGCACATGGCACCAGCAGTCAGCGCCCTCGAAGCTCTCAAGCCGTCCTTGTCGCCGCAGAACCCGGCTGTTCCGCTGTTGTCCAACTTCGACGGCAAGGAAGTGACCGCAGGTACTGCCGCGGTGGAAAGCCTGATCGCGCAAGTCTCACGGCCCGTCCGTTGGGATCTGTGCATGAAAACGCTGGTTGAGCGCGGCGTCACCGGCGTCATTGAACTGGCACCCGCCGGCACACTCGCAGGGCTCGCAAAACGCGGCATGCCAGGCGTCAGGACTGTTGCCGTCAAAACCCCGGATGACCTGTCCGCGGCACTCGCGCTCTTCGCAGAACTGGAGGGACAGGCATGAGCACTCCCGTGTTGAACAAGGCTGTTGTCAACGAGAATGCCCGCATCCTGGGCATCGGTGCCTACCGCCCGGACGTCATTGTCACCAACGACGACGTCTGCCAGTGGATCGACTCCTCGGACGAATGGATCCGCCAGCGCACCGGGATCATCACCCGCCACCGCGCTGCTGCTGACGTCAGCGTCATCGACATGGCAGAAGGTGCTGCACGCGAAGCTCTCAAGCAAGCCGGGATCGAGGCCTCCCAACTGGGCGCCGTGATCGTGTCCACCGTGACGCACCCGTACGCGACGCCGTCGGCTGCTGCTGCACTCACTGACCGTTTGGGCGCGACGCCGGCACCCGCCTTCGACATCTCGGCCGCCTGTGCAGGGTACTGCTACGGCGTGGCACAGGCTGACGCCCTGGTCCGTTCAGGTGCAGCCCAGTACGTCCTGGTAGTCGGTGCGGAGAAGCTCTCCGACGTCATCGACAACCACGAGCGCACCATCTCCTTCCTGCTCGGCGATGGCGCAGGTGCCGTTGTGGTTGGCCCGTCCGACACTCCCGGCATCGGCCCTTCGGTCTGGGGCTCGGATGGCAGCAAGTGGGACGCCATCGGCATGACCCACTCCCTCGAGGACGTCAAGAAGCTGGGCGAATCCGCGCGGCACTCCGACGAAATCGACGATCCCGCCATTCTTTCGGCAACCCAGGATGTTTGGCCCACGCTTCGGCAAGACGGTCAGACAGTGTTCCGTTGGGCCGTCTGGGAAATGGCCAAGGTAGCCCAGCAGGCCCTGGATGCCGCGGGCATCGAAGCCAGCGACCTCGCTGCCTTCGTTCCCCACCAGGCAAACATGCGCATCATCGACGAGATGGTCAAGAAGCTCAAGCTTCCCGAATCTGTTGTCATCGGCCGCGACATCGCCCAGGCAGGAAACACGTCCGCGGCATCCATCCCGTTGGCAACACACCGCTTGCTTCAGGAGAACCCTGAGCTCAGCGGCGGCCTGGCTCTGCAGATCGGGTTCGGCGCCGGACTGGTCTTCGGTGCCCAGGTAGTGGTTCTGCCGTAGACCGGGCCTCTCCCGGCTACCAACAACCAACTGAATACGACTTACAAACCCAAGCCGCAACCCGCGGTTTGCCCCCTTTCCGGCAGTAGCCGGTCCAACAAGAAAAGGAGCCAACAATGGCTAGCAACGAAGAGATCCTGGCCGGCCTGGCTGAAATCGTCAACGAAGAAACCGGCCTCGCCACCGAAGCTGTGGAGCTGGACAAGTCCTTCACCGAGGACCTGGACATCGACTCCATCTCCATGATGACCATCGTCGTCAACGCTGAAGAGAAGTTCGGCGTACGCATCCCGGACGAAGAGGTCAAGAACCTCAAGACCGTCGGCGACGCCGTCAGCTTCATCGCCAACGCACAGGCTTAGTCCTGACACCAGCTGTGCCGGGCCGGGATTCTTATCCTTGCGCCCGGCACAGCCGCAGTAACACCCATAGATTTTCTTGCCTCCCCCTGTGAACCGCGCATGCGGGACGGCTATCCGACAGAGAGTGATCGCATGGCACGCAAAGTAGTCATAACCGGTCTGGGGGCCACCACTCCCATCGGCGGCGACGTACCCACAATGTGGCAGAACGCGCTGAAAGGGGTCTCCGGTGCCCGCACGCTCGGCGATGAGTGGGTGGCCAAGTACGACCTCCCCGTCCACTTTGCTGCCCGGGCCTCGACGCCGGCACTTGAGGTCCTGAGCCGCGTAGAGGCGAAGCGCATGGACCCCTCCACGCAGTTTGGCGTCATCGCAGCCCGCGAGGCCTGGTCTGACTCGGGGATTGAAGAGATTGACCACGACCGGCTCGCCGTAGCGTTTGCCACCGGCATCGGTGGCGTCTGGACACTCCTTGATGCGTGGGACACGCTCAGGGACAAGGGTCCCCGCAGGGTCCTGCCCATGACCGTTCCGATGCTCATGCCCAACGGTGTGGCAGCGGCGGTCAGCCTCGACCTCGGTGCCCGTGCAGGGGCACACACGCCTGTTTCGGCGTGCGCGTCCGGCACCGAAGCCCTGCACTTGGGCTTGGACCTGATCCGTTCCGGCAAGGCAGACGTTGTGGTGTGCGGTGGTGCTGAAGCCGCCATCCACCCGATGCCCTTGGCCGCGTTCTCCTCCATGCAGGCGTTGTCCCGTCGAAACGACGAGCCGGAGCGGGCCTCCCGCCCGTACGACATCGACCGTGACGGCTTTGTCATGGGCGAAGGCGCCGGCGCCCTGGTCCTCGAGGCCGAGGAACACGCGATCGCACGAGGCGCGCGCATTTACGCCGAACTCGCCGGAACATCCGTGACGGCTGACGCTTACCACATCACAGCACCGGACCCCGAGGGCCTTGGAGCCACCCGCGCCCTCAAGGCGGCAATGTTCGATGGCCGAATCCAGGCGGAGGACGTGGTGCACGTCAATGCGCACGCCACCTCGACCCCAGTTGGAGACAAGCCCGAGTACACGGCCTTGCGCGCCGCCCTGGGGACCCACGTGGACAACGTGGCGGTATCCGCCACGAAGTCGCAGATGGGCCACCTCCTGGGCGCTTCAGGGGCTGTTGAAGCTGTGCTGACCGTGCTGGCCGTCTACGAACGCAAAGCGCCGGTCACCATCAACCTCGAGAACCAGGATCCGGAGATCCCCCTCGACGTGGTGACCTCCGTTCGCGATCTTCCCGCGGGAGACATCGTGGCACTGAGCAACTCGTTCGGCTTTGGCGGCCACAACGCTGTCATCGCAGTCCGTAACGTCTGAGCCGGACTCCTGCCGCCAACCATGGAGGCACACGAGTTCAGACAAAGAGAAGGGCCCCACCAGCAGGTGGGGCCCTTCTCTTTGCTATGGGGAGACGCTGAGTCAGTACTGACGAGCAATACTGCTGACGGGGGCGCTAACCAACTTGGTGCAACCAGCGCACCGGAGCACCTTCAGCTGCATGGCGGAAGGGCTCGAGTTCCTCGTCCCACGCTTCACCCAACGCCAATGAAAGCTCATGGTAAACAGCTGAGGGGTCTCCCGCACCGGACTCGTAGGCGTAGCGGATGCGATCCTCGGTCACCATGATGTTGCCGTGCACATCAGTGACGGCGTGGAAAATGCCCAACTCGGGGGTGTGTGACCACCGCGCACCATCCACCCCTTGGCTGGGTTCTTCGGTCACCTCGTAGCGCAAATGAGCCCAGCCCCTGAGAGCGGACGCCAATTGGGCCCCCGTGCCGGGAGCGCCGGTCCACGACAACTCCGCCCGGAACATTCCCGGCGCGGCAGGTTGAGGGGTCCACTCAAGATCGGTTCGCTTATCCACGACCGATCCAATGGCCCACTCAACGTGCGGGCAAAGTGCCGTTGGGGCCGAGTGCACGAACAAGACACCGCGGGTTGTTGCAACAGACATTCCATCCTCCATAGCTGTAGGTACGTCTTCCCCAACGACCTCTGCCTGGATGGTGCTTCTGCTGCCGGGTACCGCGGAACTCAGCGGCCCTTTCAGGCTATTTAGTTGTGTGAACACTACTGCGTTTTGTGGATACTACTTAGTTCTGCGGGCATTACAACCGATACTGACACAGTTCTAACCCTCAACCGTGAATTGAAGGTTTCCCCCGTGGTGCTTTCATTTTGCCGTACCCTGCCCGTTTCCGCCAGTATGGCATGTGCCGGGCACCCTCAGGCCCTTGGGTGCGCTTGCTGGTAGCTCTTGCGGAGGCGGTCCACCGAGACGTGGGTGTATATCTGCGTGGTTGCCAGGCTGCTGTGACCGAGAATTTCCTGTACAGCGCGCAAGTCCGCTCCCCCGTCCAACAGGTGGGTGGCCGCGCTGTGCCTGAGCGCGTGCGGCCCTGTGGCAGATGTATCGCCCAACGCTTGCAAGAGTTCGCTGACCACAGCCCGGACCTGGCGCGGATCAACCCGGTTGCCGCGCACTCCCAGGAACAGGGCCGGCCCACTCGTGGCCGTCACCACTGCCGGCCTCCCCCGCCTGAGCCAATCATCCACGGCCACAGCTGCCGGAACACCGAATGGAACAGTGCGCTCCTTGTTGCCCTTACCCAACACGCGGAGTGTGCGTCGATCCGGGTCGAGGTCATCGATGTCCAGCCCCGCCAGTTCACCGACGCGGACTCCGGTTGCATACAAAAGCTCCACCATTGCCCGGTTGCGCAAGGCCATGGGACCACCGTCAGCTGCCGCATTGTTCAGATCATCCACCATTCGGGAGACCTGCTGCTGCTGAAGGACCCCCGGCAGGGACTTGTCCCGCTTGGGTGCCCGCAAACGGACTGCGGGGTCCGTCCCGATGAGTTCTTCCCGGAGCGCCCATCCCGTGAAGGACCTTGCCGTTGCGGCCCGGCGCGCCAGCGTGGCCCGCGCCATACCCGACTCGCTTTGCGCTCCAAGCCAGCGCCGTAAGGTGCCCAGCTCCAGGTCACCAAGTTCCTGAACGCCTTCCAATGCGGCAAAGCCGAGGAGACTCTCAACATCGGCAAGGTAGGCACGAACGGTGTGCGCCGATCTGGCACGTTCGCCCTCCAAGTAGCGCCGAAAGCCGTCGACCGCATTTTGAAGGGGAGCTGGCAATGATTGACCGTTCACCCTTCCCACTGTGCCAGCCCTCGTTGCAAACAAGGAGCATCAACATGCTTCCTTTGCGGGGCTAGGACGTTTTGGCCCGTTTCCACGCACCCCGTTCGGAGCTGGCCAAACCCATCAGGCCCAGCCGGCCGAGGCCCGCGCGCACAGCATCCGTGCTCAGTCCAGCCACCACTGTCAGCTTCTCCACCGAGCTGGTGGATCGAAGCGGCAATGCATCCAGAAGAATGAGATCTTCCAAGGAAAGTCCGTCGTGCACGGCGGCACCGGCGTCCCTATCCTCACTGATGCTTTCACCTATGGCGCCGGCCAGCTCGGCTATCTCACCGACATCTGTGACACAGACCGCTCCCCCGTCACGGAGGAGGCGGTGGCATCCTGCTGAGTTGGCACTGTGAATGGATCCAGGGACAGCGGCAACTACCCTTCCGATGGTTTCAGCATGATGGGCCGTGTTGAGGGCTCCCGATCTCCATCGCGCCTCCACAACCACGGTTACTGATGCCAAGGCTGCGATGATCCGGTTCCGTTGAAGGAACCTGTACCTGGTGGGAGCGGACCCGGGTGGGACCTCTGACAGGACAGCCCCCTGAGTGGATACTGCCCGAAGGAGGTCACCGTTACCCGATGGGTAGAAACGATCCACACCTCCAGCCATGACGGCGATGGTGGGCATACTGGCTACTCCGCCGCTCAATGCCCCGCGGTGGGCATGGGCGTCAATGCCGTACGCCCCGCCGGAGACCACGGTAAATCCGCGTTGCGCCAAACCGTAGGCTAAGTCGCCTGTGACGGAGGCTCCGTAGCTGGTGCTGTCCCTTGATCCAACCAAGGCGACGGTGTGCTCGACGGACGGCAGGGGCTGTTCCCGTCCCCGCCACCACAGGCAAAGAGGTTCCTGGAGTCCCAAGCCTTCCAATTGTTCGGGCCACAGCTCATCGCCTGGGATGATCAACCGCCCTCCCAGCCTGTTCATGGTTTCCAGGTCCCGGTCCGGCGCGAGATCAGCAATTCGGGGTGCCCATCGTCGAAGGCTCGCCGGTAGCCCTGCCCATGACGAAGGTCCCCCTCCTTCCATCAACAGCTCTGAGATCTCCCGCTCGAGGTTTGGCCCTGCACGCAGTTCACCGGTTGCGACACCCAGAGCATCTATTGCACCTGCTGCCCGCACCAGTGCCAGGCCTACAGAGTCCTGGGGCTCCATGAGCCTGGCCAATGCCGCCCTGGCAATTCGTTCTCTCTCTTGCTTCCCTGCACCAGTCATGGCTGTGAATCCTTTCGCGTCTCTCTTACTCATGTGCCAGTCGCAGCTTGATGACTCATGTAGCAGTCGCAGCTTGGCGCAGGCCCAAAGCCTGACCAATGTGGTCGATGTCCGGCGCATCCCTGTGCCCCAGATCTGCCAGCGTCCATGCCAGCCGAAGGACGCGATCGTAGCCGCGTGCAGTGAGGGTGCCTCGCTCGAGTGCAGTGTCCAGAATCCGGGTGGTCCCTGGGGCCAGCCGCAGCTCACCCCGAAGGGTGCGCCCCGGCACCTGCGAATTGGTCTCCAGCCCCATCTCCACCAGACGCTCAAGTTGCCTCTCCCTGGCCGCCAACACCCGTGCAGCGACAGCGCGTGTGTCTTCTTCCTTGCCGGCATGGCCAAAGTCAGCCAAAGACACCCGCTCAACCTGCAACTGAATATCCACACGATCCAACAGAGGCCCCGAGATGCGACCAAAATATCTACGGCGCATCATGGCAGTGCATGTACAGTCCATGCCCTTCCCGGACGCTTTGCCGCACGGACATGGATTCGCGGCAAGTACGAGCTGAAACCGGGCGGGGTATGCAGCCGTCCCCGCCGAACGGTGGATGACCAGCTCCCCGCTCTCCAGAGGCTGCCTGAGGGCATCCAGGACCCGGCGCTCATATTCCGGAGCCTCGTCAAGGAACAAAACGCCTCGATGTGCACGCGACGCAGCCCCGGGTCTGGGAAGTCCCGAACCTCCACCAATGATGGCGGCAGAGGTGGCGCTGTGGTGGGGATTTTCAAAGGGAGGCCTGCGGATGAGCCTCACAGCTGTTGACTGGACAGCGGCCAGCGAGTGGATGGCCGTCACCTCCATGGCCGCTGTGTCGGCCAAGTCCGGGAGCAGGCCCGGCAAGCGCTCTGCCAACATCGTTTTTCCTGCCCCAGGCGGCCCTGTCAGCAACATGTGGTGGCCGCCGGCAGCGGCTACCTCCAAGGCGCGGCGTGCCTCGCCTTGGCCCGACACGTCACAGAGATCCGGCATCAACGGCCCGTTATCCGCGTCATCCTCAGGAACATCGACGTCCACAGGGTTGTAGTCGAGGGCGAGGTCTTTGGGGTCCGCGCCGAAGTCAAAAGCAAGCCGGGCAAGGGTCTTGTAGCCGCGAACCTTCGCTCCCGGGACCAGCGACGCTTCCTCAGCGTTGGCGTCAGCCACCACGACGTCCGGGTAACCCGCCTGAACAGCCGCCATGACAGCAGGGAGGATGCCACGTACCGGCCTCAATCGTCCATCAAGTCCGAGCTCCGCAATAAACACGGTTCCGCCAATTTCGCGGATGTCGTCGGCAGCACGGAGCACCGCCATGGTGATGGCGAGATCAAATCCGGAGCCCCGCTTAGGCAGGGATGCTGGGATGAGGTTAGCCGTGATCTTGCGCCTGCTCAGGGGAATACCCGAGTTTTGGGCGGCCGAACGAATGCGCTCCTTAGCCTCATTCAGAGCGGCATCGGGTAAACCCAGGATGACGAAGTTCGGGAGCGTCTGGCCAATGTCAGCCTCCACCTCCACGATGTAACCGTTAAGCCCCACCAGGGCAACGCAGTAGCTGCGCCCAACCCCCATCAGCCGACACCGCGCAAATGCTCAAGTTTCGGCTCACCGACGCCGCTGTCAATCACGGAAACAACATCGATCCGCGTGCGCAGAGCAGCAAGATCATGCTCGCGGCACCACGACGACGAGAGACGATGAAGACGCGCGAGCTTGGCGGCACCCACCGCCTCAAAAGGATGACCGTAGTCCAGGCTCTTCCGGGTCTTTACTTCGGCAACAACCAGGATGTCGCCCTCGATCGCCACGATGTCGATCTCACCGTCCGGGCACCGCCAATTGCGATCGACGATCCGCATTCCCTGGTTCTCCAGAAAATCGGCCGCCAGTGCTTCACCGTTGCGGCCAAGCAGGTCTTTTGCTCTCATGACCACCACCTCCAAGCACCAGTTTTCAGGCTGGCCGGGAGCGGCGGCAGGGGGTCAATGCGCTATGTGGGTAAAGGTGAAGAAGTCACTGCTGTGGAGGAATACTGAAGAGCGCCGGATTAGTTTCCGAGATCTCCCAGATCACCAAGGCCGCCATCCTTCGGCAGAGCCAGGTCCTCGCTGCGCGGCAGTTCCTCCACGTTGACGTCCTTGAACGTGATCACCCGGACATTCTTCACGAAACGCGCAGAACGGTAGACGTCCCAGACCCAGGCATCCTGCAAGGTGAGGTCAAAGTAGACTTCGCCGTCCGCACTGCGGGCCTGCAGGTCCACGTGGTTGGCCAGATAGAAACGCCGCTCGGTTTCCACTACATAGCTGAACAGACCGACAACATCCCGGTACTCGCGGTAGAGCTGAAGCTCCATGTCGGTTTCATAGTTCTCAAGGTCCTCGGCGCTCATAGTTCCATCTTGCACTATCAGCCGGGCAGCCCGCGCCACATGGGGTGGCAGCGCGGGTCTGAGGCATCAAGCCAGATCAGGACCGGTGAGGTTCCAGCTTGTCCGGTGATGGACACTGGGGCCTTGCGAGCGAATGACATCACGGTGGGCAGAAGTGGCGTAACCCTTATTGACGTTCCAGCCATAGGAGGGGATTTCCGAATGCAGGTCAACCATAATCCGGTCTCGGGCAACTTTGGCCAGGACACTGGCGGCCGCAACACTGAGACAACTCATATCCGCTTTGATCCTGGTATGCACTGGCGCCTCGCACCAAGGGCCGGGGTCGGGACTGTCGAAGAGCGAGGCCTGAACGTCCGGCGAAAGCCAGTTGTGGCTGCCGTCCAACAGCACAATATCCGGAGTGATGCCGCCTTCAAGGATTTCAAACCAAGCCCGGGTTCCGGCCAGCCGCAAGGCGGCGATGATGCCGATTTCGTCAATCTCCCGGGACGATGCATGCCCGACGGCGGAGGCCACAGCCCACTCTCGAACAAGGGGCTCCAGTCTGTCGCGGTCCTCGGGCTTGAGCAGCTTGCTGTCCCTGACGTCAGCCAGCAGACCATGCTCCTCCAGGTTCACCACAGCAATGCCAACACTGACCGGGCCTGCCAAGGCTCCCCGCCCAACCTCATCCACTCCGGCAAGTAAGCGCACGCCGGAGGACAAGTAGGACCGCTCGATGTCCAGGGTTGGGAATCCCACGGGGCTCTTGGCCTTTTTGGTGGGTTTAGCCTGCGTCTTAGCCGAGGCCTTCGCCGCAGCCTTGGCAGGAGTCTTGGCCGGAGCTTTCCCTTTGGAACTGGTAGCCATGGATGCCATTACTTTTCCCAGGTGCCTTACTTAGCCGGGGTACCTTCAGGGACGTCACGGAAAACGTCCTGATAGTTATCGAGGATGGTCCATCGGTTAATCGGCCAGGCAATGACGGTGGCTTTGCCTTCAACATCCTCGATGTTGATGAAACCCCCGTTGACTTCCTGGTGCATCCGGGAATCCTCGGAGTGGTTGCGGTTGTCGCCCATCACCCACACTTTTCCTTCCGGAACAACAATATCGAAGGTCTTCGGCTGCGGCACCTCGGCCGGGTTGATATAGGTTTCGTTCACCGGCACCCCGTTGATGGAAAGACGGCCCTCTGCATCACAACAAGAAACCCTGTCCCCCGGGAGGCCGATGATGCGCTTAACCAGGTGCTGATCATTGTTATCAGGAGCCAAACCAACGAACTCCAGGCCGTCTCCCACCCAGTCCATGGGTCCGGCCGGCTTCGTCGCCACGGGCGGCAGCCAAGCCTGGGCATCCCTGAAGACCACAACATCCCCGCGTTCGAGGTCGAAGGGGCCAGGCACCAGGAGATTGATGAAAATGCGATCGTTGACGTCCAGAGTGCTTTCCATGGACTCGGACGGAATGTAGAACGCCCTGAACAGGAAAGTCTTGAGAAGGAAGGACAACACCAGCGCAATCGCCACTACGGTGACGATCTCCTTGACCCATACAAGCACCGGGTTTTTACGGGGTTTCTCAGCTGCGTGGGACCCGCCCTCGGACGGTGAGCCGTCAACCGGGCGGGGCTCAGCCATGCCGGCGGCACTGGCCGTTCCATCCGAGAGCCGGGCGCCATCGGGGTACCGCTCGGGGTTCTCTGGAGCTTTGTCCGGCATTTACTGTCCGTTCTTCGGTGGTGTTTCGGCCTGCGCTGAGCGAGGCATTTCTGCAAATCTATCAAGTGGCCAGACGATCCGGACCGGTTGGCCTATAACGCGCTCGACGGGCACCATGCCGCCGCCGGGGGCGCCCAGAAGCCCACGCGAATCAGCAGAACGCGAACGGTGATCACCCATGAGCCAGAGGCGGCCGTCAGGAACCACGACATCGAATTTCTGTTTGCTGGGTTCGTCCCCCGGATAAAGGTAGGGTTCCTCAAGAACCTGACCGTTCACCGTGAGGTGCCCTGCCGTGTCGCAGCACTGGACGTGGTCGCCCCCCACCCCTATGACACGCTTCACGTACGTGGTGTCGCTGCCGGTGAGCCCGAACCATTGGCTGGCGGCGGACACCGCATCAACAAAAGGACCCTGTCCACTGCTCAGGGGGTCGAAGGAACCGCGGCCGTCGAAAACCACAATGTCCCCGCGGCGAATCGGTTCAGAGACGAAAGCCGTCCGAGAGACCAGGATCCGGTCCCCTTCTTCAAGAAGGGGTTCCATGGACTCGGAGGGAATGTAGTAAACATCCAGCCATAAGGACCGGACCAGGCCGCTGATCGCAACGGCCAGCACCAGCGCGAGCAAAACAAAACGCCAGCCCTGTTTCCGGGGCTGGCGTTCTGATGTGTCCATGACTCGTATCCCTGTTGCGTTGCGGATTGCTCCGGAACAACCGGGCACGAATCCTGGACCCGTTATGTAAGTCGGAGGACTTACTTGGCGAAGTCGCGCTTTTCCTTGATCTTCGCAGCCTTACCGCGCAGTGCGCGCATGTAGTAAAGCTTGGCGCGGCGGACGTCACCCTTGGTGACGACCTCGATCTTGTCGATGATCGGGGAGTGTACCGGGAAGGTACGCTCTACGCCGACACCGAAGGAAACCTTGCGCACGGTGAAGGTTTCGCGAACGCCGTCACCCTGGCGGCCCAGGACGAAGCCCTGGAATACCTGGACACGGGAGTTCTTGCCTTCGATGATGTTGACGTGAACCTTGAGGGTGTCGCCCGCGCGGAACTCCGGAACATCGTTACGCAGCGAGGCTGCATCTACGCTATCGAGGATATGCATTAATCCACTCCTGGTGAACGCCACAGGTCATTCACTTTGGGTTACGGCAGACAAGCCCGGGGCACGAAGGCCATCCGGAAATCTCCGCCGAAGTTTCTTAGTGTCCAGCTCTGCCACTGCTTGGCATCGCCGGGTTGTCCGACTGTTGGCTGAACTCCCCCTGTGGCAGGTGTCAGCCCAGCGGACACAAGGGTTAATTCTGCCATAGTCGCCACCATCCGGCCAACTGTCCGGCTCACTGCAACTTTCGACGGCGGGAAGTGACGTTAGTTTTCGGCCTTGCCGCCGGGCCGGGCACGAAGGCGACCATCAACGACGTCGTAGCCGAGGTCCGCGAGGGCCTGCCGGTCAGCGCGACTCAACACGCTGGCGTCGAAACCTTCCATAAGATCCGGCCTGCGTTCAGCCGTCCGGCGGAACTGCTCGTGGCGCCGCCACTGGGCAATCTTGCCGTGGTTGCCGCTGAGGAGGATGGGAGGGACGTCGTGGTCCCGCCACGCTGAGGGCTTGGTGTACACGGGATACTCCAAAAGGCCATCCGAGTGCGACTCTTCAACCAGGGATTCCGGGTTGCCAACCACACCGGGAAGGAGGCGCCCGATCGCTTCGACCATGGCCAACACAGCCACCTCACCGCCATTGAGGACGTAGTCGCCGAGGCTGACGGGCCGGACCGTGAAATGATCCTGTGCCCAGTCAATGACTCGCTCGTCAATGCCTTCGTAGCGGCCGCAGGCGAAGACGAGTTGATCTTCCTCGGCCAGCTCGTAAGCCAGGGCCTGGTTGAACTTCTCCCCCGCCGGCGAAGGAACGATCAGAATCGGTTTGGATCCTTCGCGGGCCGCCGCGACCGATTCCAGGGCTTGTGCCCAGGGTTCTGGTTTCATGACCATTCCGGCGCCGCCACCATAGGGGGTGTCATCCACCGTGCGGTGTTTGTCCGTAGTGAAGGAGCGCAGATCGTGGACGTTCAGTTCCAGCAATCCGTCCTGGCGGGCCTTGCCTATGAGTGATAGCTCCAGCGGAGCGAGGTACTCAGGAAAGATACTGACAACATCGATCCTCATTCAGGCATCATCCCCGGCGCCATCCTTGGGCTCCTTGGGATTCTCGTCGTTGATTTCGAAGAGGCCCGACGGCGGAGTGATAAGGATGTAGCCATCCTCTATGTTGACCTCCGGAACGATTTCTTCAACGAAGGGAACGAGGATTTCCTTGCCGTCGGGAGCCTTGACCGTCAGGAGGTCCTGGACGGGCAAGGTTGTGAGCGCGGCGACTGTGCCCACTACCTGCGAACCAACCCGGGCCTCCAGACCCACCAGCTCGTGCTCGTACCAGCCTTCGTCGTCGTCTTCGTCGTCGAGTTCCTCGGTTTCGATGAAGAGCTTCGCTCCCCGGATGACCTCGGCGGCGTTACGGTCCGCGATTTCCTCGAAGCCCAGCAGGAGGATGTCCTTGTTCCACCGGGCACTGCGGATGGTCAGCGGGCCGGCCGAAGCCGGCTCCACCACAAACTCGGTTCCAGCGACGAATCGCTCGGAAGGCGCGTCGGTGAGTACCTGCACCGTTACCTCGCCGCGAATACCGTGCGGTTTGCCGATCCGGGCCACCTGGAGCTGCATGGATTCCTCTGAATTCTTATGTACCGCGCCGCCGGGCAGCCACGGTGATGAAATGGTGGATAAAGCAATCCGGCCCCTCCACCATATTCGGTGAAGGGGCCGGATCTAAGACAAGTAGTGCTGAGCGCGTTACCGGCGACGGTCGGTGTCGACGACGTCGACCCTGACCTGCTCGCCACCAGCCAAAGCTGCAACCACTGTGCGCAACGCGCGTGCGGTGCGTCCTTGACGGCCGATCACCCGTCCGAGGTCCTCCTGGTGAACACGCACCTCGAGGGATTCCCCGCGGCGGTTGTTCTTGGCACTGACCTTGACATCCTCAGGGCTGTCAACGATCCCACGGACCAAGTGCTCGAGCGCTTCTGCCAGCAACTTACTCAGCCTCGGTGGTCTCTGCTTCAGCCTCGGCCGGAGCCTCAGCAGCTTCGTCCTTCTTGGCCTTCTTGGTGATGGCTTCCGGAATGATGACGGAACCCTTCTCCGGAGCTACGAAAGCTTCCTTCGGAGCTTTGGTCTTCAGGGTGCCTTCCTGGCCCGGGAGGCCCTTGAACTTCTGCCAGTCACCGGTGATCTTGAGGATCGCGGCAACCTGCTCGGTCGGCTGGGCGCCAACGGAAAGCCAGTACTGGGCACGCTCGGAAGCGACCTCGATGTACGACGGCTCTTCAGTGGGGTGGTACTTGCCGATTTCTTCAATGGCACGGCCATCGCGCTTGGCGCGGGCATCCATGACGACGATGCGGTAGTACGGTGCGCGCATCTTACCGAAGCGCTTAAGGCGAATCTTTACGGCCACTTTTGTGGTCACTCCTGTTTCTGAAACGAGGTTGAACCCGACGTTCTGCACCCGTGGGGCGGGCCATACTTGACGGTTCGAAGGACAAGATACGAGCACGGAGAGAGGGGCCGCACCGATCGAGTACCTGTCTATTGTGCCAGATGCCCGGAATAAATACGACTTCCGCCACGTCGGCCCGTGTGTTGTTGCTCACCAGCAGGGTGCAAATGCGTACCCAAACCCGGGCCGGTGGCCTTATTCGGACCAGACGTAGAGCCCTGAACGCTCCACCTTTTCAACGTCCGTCGCCAAAGCTGCCAGTTGCTGGACGTACTGGCGCGCCTGGGCTGCATCGAAGGGCATGTCGTCCTGCGCAGCCCAAGCGGCAGCGACGTCGTCGAGGACATTTGCGTCACCTTCGCTCTCGTACGTCAGCAGTTCGGCCAGCGCCCTCACCATGGCCTCAGGGACGCCCAGGAGCGCATCACTGGTGACGTCAACCAAGGCGAGCTCGTAGTCGGCACCCGCTGCATGGACGGCCTGGCCGGCGAGGTCACCCAACTGTTCGACTTCAAAGTCGGTAATGCCGTCAATCCGGACGCCCGGGCCGGTCACATCCGCCCCCTTGTCCAAGGCTGCTGCCCGCTTGAGTGCTTCATCGTGGGTGGCTACAAAAATTTCGGCAAAGCCCATGGAAAGTACTCTCATTCCTTCGTGCTGACGGGGCGGCGGCACGGAATCCGAAAGGCTCCGCGCCGACTCCTTCCAGCCTAGTGCAGCACAGCGGACGTACGGGCAACCCGACAGGCACAGCTTTAGCGGACCGCAACCCGCAGCTTGTTGCGCCAAGGGTCCTCAAAGTGCAGCTCTGCTCCGGTGTGATGATGCTGCACCCCCGCAACCTTGAGGCGGTCGGCCAGCGCTCCGACATGGTCATTTCCAGGGACTTCGATCAGCACCTCGCCCAAACCCAGGGTGTCCTTTCGGGGCCCGGCTCCGCGACTGTTCCAGACGTTCATGGCCATGTGGTGGTGATAGCCTCCGGCGGAAACGAACAGCGCCTGTCCATGCCACCCCGCGGTCCGCTCGAATCCGAGCGTCTCAACGTAAAACTTTTGCGCAGTCTCCACGTCCCCCACCTGCAGGTGAACGTGCCCGATGCCGGCAGCGGCCTCGAGCTGCCCTGTCACGGCAGCTTCACTCAGGTGCTGCTGCAGGAACCGCTGGGGCGGGAGGGCAACATTGTCCATGACCACGTTCTTGCCATCCCACTGCCACAGTTCACGGGGCTTGTCATAGTAGAGCTCAATGCCATTGCCCTCAGGGTCGGTGAAGTAGAACGCCTCACTGACCAAGTGATCGGCGCTACCCGCAAAAGCGCGGGGTTCATACTCCGCGGCAGTGGCAATTGTGGCGGCCAAGGAGGGCTGGTCCTCGAACAGGATGGCCGTGTGAAACAAGCCGGCCTCGCCCCGTCCTGGAATCTGCAGTCCCGCCGCCGGAGCAAGGTGAACCACCGGCTTGCCGACTCGCCCCAGATACAGCCCGCCATCCTGCTCGGCAACCACCTTCAGGCCCAGGGCGCGCTGGTAGTAGTCGCTCATGACCTTCATGTCGCCAACCTTGAGCATGACGGTGCCCATGGTGAGTTCGGCAGGCAGAAGATCCTGACTGGTTGAAATGGTCATGTGAAGCTCCCGGTTCTGAGGTGGCCGCGCATCGGCATCCTTCTACCCTTATAAATTACTTGAAGCTTCAATTTATTCCTAACGGACGACACGTCCTCCAAGGACTACGTGTTTGAGGTCAGTGACCGTGGCCAGGCGGCGTCGAGGGTCGTCACTGCACAACACGACGTCGGCCCGGGCACCCTCGCTGATGCCCTCGGCTCCCAGCCATGCCCGGGCACCCCACGCGGCGGCCTCCAGGACAGCGGCAGGCGGCAGGCCGGCGTCGTGCAGTTCCATCATTTCGTCCGCAATCCTGCCGTGTTTGATGACGCTTCCCGCATCGGTCCCGGCATAGATCGCAACGCCTGCCTCAAATGCTTCCAGCACGCGCTCCCGCCGGCGCTCCCACAGGCGAGTCATATGGACTGCGTACTCGGGAAACTTTGGCCCTGCCTGCGCGGCGATATCCGGGAAAGTCGCGATGTTGACCAAGGTGGGCACGATCGGTACGGACTGCTCAAGCAACCGCGGAATGTGCCGAGGCAAGAGGCCGGTGGCGTGCTCGATGCAATCGATATTGGCATCGAGCATGTCGTCGATGGTGTCCTCGGCGAAGCAATGAGCCGTAACCCTGGCACCTTCGTCATGCGCCGCCGCGATGGCGTCCTTCACGGTCTTTGCCGGAAACGATGCGGTGAGATCGCCAACGCCACGATCTATCCAGTCGCCCACCAGTTTCACCCAGCCATCACCGTCCCTGGCTTCCTTTCGGACGGTCTCCACCAGCTGCTCCGGTTCAATCTCGTGGCCCAGGCCGCGGAGGTAGCGCCGGCTCCTGGCAATATGCCGGCCTGAACGGATGAGTCGGGGCAAGTCAGACCGCTGCTGGACCCAGCGCGTGTCGCTGGGCGATCCGCAATCGCGGATCAGCAGCGTTCCGGCGTCGCGGTCCGTGTGGGCCTGAGCCAGGGTGGTTTGCTCGTCAACCGCTCCCCCTGCCCCTAGTCCGATGTGGCAGTGGGCATCCACCAAACCAGGCAGAACCCACCCCTCCAACACAACGTCCGGCATGACCGTGGGGCGCTGGAAGGTCAGAACTCCATCCACGGACCACATCCCCTGGCGCTCCTCGTTCGCCGAGACGAGCACAGGTCCAATGAATTCGATGATGGTGGCCATGGTAAAAGCGTAGCGGGGCAGCGCGACAGAGCCCGTTGCCAGCATGTGACTGGGCCGCTGTTCAGAGCTGTGGTAGCTTCGTCTACGACCACACGGGGGCCCCTGCAGGGGCTGAGATCGGACTGACGCAGTCTGCGACCGTTGAACCTGTCCGGGTAATGCCGGCGAAGGAAGTGAGTATTCCCTTGAGCACCACAGAAACACAGCACAGCCCTGCCCAAAACGGAAAGAACGCGGGCCAAAACGGGACGAACGCGGGCCAAATCGAGTCCATCACGCAGTCGTTGAAGTCCCACTCGCTGGCCTGGTTGGAGGATCCCCACCATGGCATTCGGGTCCCCGTTACGGAGATCGCGTTGGAACCCTCCCCCAATGGCCTGGCCAACCCGCCTCTGCAGGTTTACCGGACAGCAGGCCCGGGCAGCGATCCCGTGGTAGGTCTGGAGCCGTTCCGTACCCCATGGATTGAAGCCCGTGCAGACACTGAGGCGTATTCGGGGCGCGAACGGAACCTGCTCGATGACGGTAAATCCGCAGTTCGGCGAGGAGCATCTTCAGCGGAGTGGAAAGGCGCGCGGCCGGTGCCGCGCCGCGCCGTCGACGGTAAGACCGTCACCCAGATGCACTACGCGAAACAAGGCGTCGTGACTCCGGAGATGCACTTCGTCGCATTACGGGAGAACTGCGATGTTGAGCTCGTCCGCAGCGAAGTTGCCGCGGGAAGGGCGATTATCCCGAACAACATCAACCACCCCGAATCCGAGCCGATGATCATCGGCAAGGCCTTCTTGGTCAAGATCAACGCCAACATCGGCAACTCGGCAGTCACCAGTTCCATTTCCGAGGAAGTGGACAAACTGCAGTGGGCGGCGCAGTGGGGTGCTGACACAGTGATGGATCTCTCCACAGGAGATGACATCCACACCACGCGTGAGTGGATCATTCGCAACGCGCCCGTTCCTATCGGAACAGTCCCCATTTACCAGGCGCTGGAGAAGGTGAACGGCGAGGCCAACCAGCTGACGTGGGAGATCTTCCGCGACACCGTGATCGAGCAGTGCGAGCAGGGCGTGGACTATATGACCATCCATGCGGGCGTTTTGCTCAGGTACGTGCCGTTGACCGCCAACCGGGTCACGGGCATCGTATCCCGCGGCGGCTCCATCATGGCCGGGTGGTGCCTTGCTCACCACCAGGAGAATTTCCTCTACACGCACTTTGACGAGCTCTGCGAAATCTTTGCCCAGTACGATGTGGCGTTCTCCTTGGGAGACGGGCTGCGTCCCGGATCCATTGCCGACGCCAACGACGCCGCGCAGTTCGCCGAGTTGGATACACTCGCGGAGCTGACACAGCGGGCGTGGGAGTTTGACGTCCAGGTCATGGTGGAAGGTCCCGGACATATTCCCTTCCATCTGGTGCGGGAGAATGTTGAGCGCCAGCAGGAGCTGTGCAAGGGTGCGCCGTTCTACACATTGGGTCCACTGGTTACCGACATCGCCCCCGGCTATGACCACATCACCTCAGCCATCGGCGCCACGGAAATTGCACGCTACGGCACCGCGATGCTCTGCTATGTGACCCCGAAGGAGCACTTGGGGCTTCCTAACAAGGACGACGTCAAGACTGGCGTCATCACGTACAAAATCGCGGCGCACGCGGCAGACCTCGCCAAGGGACATCCGGGAGCTCACGAACGTGATGATGCGCTGTCCAAGGCGCGGTTCGAGTTCCGCTGGAGGGACCAGTTCGCCTTGTCCCTGGACCCTGTCACCGCGGAAGCGTTCCACGACGAGACACTGCCTGCAGAACCCGCCAAAACCGCCCATTTCTGCTCCATGTGCGGACCTAAGTTCTGTTCGATGCGCATCAGCCAGGACATCCGCGACGAATACGGTTCGGCAGAATCCCAGGCTGCAATCGCAGGAATGTATAACGGGATGCGCCAAAAGAGCGACGAGTTCCTGGCTTCAGGGGGAAAGGTGTACCTGCCGGAGCTTCAGGTCCCCGCGAACCAAGGCAGCAGCTCAGGAGGCCTGAACTGACATCGCCCGGCCCACATCCGCGATGAACGAGCGGATAGCCTGATCGCCGTCAACGGAATCCTGGGGCCGGTGTCCGCCCGCTGCCACGCGGCGGAGGGCACCGGTTTCCTGGAGGTAGCCCGCAATTTCCTCGTAGAGGGGTTCCCAACCGCCGGTGAGGACCAAGGTGGGGACCCCTGGAACGATCTGGAGCGGCGCCTCCCATGGCGGTGCCTGGAGCCGGAGCCTGCGGGCGGAACGCCGGGCTTCTGCAGTGTCCAGCCCACCCGTTTCAGCAGAGAAAGCCCGACGGAAATATTCACGCTGGTAATCGGCGTCATTGAGTTGCGTGCGGGCGTCGAACAGCGGTTCCATGAGTGCCCGGTGGGAACCCGTAGCCGGAAGCTCAGCCGTCAGGGACAAACATGCGGGCTCCACCAAAGTGAGCGAATGCACCAGCTCGGGACGTTCGATTGCTGCCAGCATGGCGGAGATGGCGCCTTGCTCGTGTGCCACGATGTGGCCCCCACCGGAATCAATCAAGGCATTGATCACAATGGCAACGTCCGCCGCCACATTGGATTCCGTTGGTTCGGCGACGGCGTCAAAGCCGTGCCGCCGAAGGAAGAGGGCATCATAAGCGAGGGCCATGCCATGTTGCTTCGGCCACGCCGCAGCACCGAAACTGCCCAGGCCGTGGACGAAAACTACGCGCTGCTTATGCATTGATTCAGCCTATTCCACGGCTCTGACATCCTAAGGAACCGGGAGGCCCGGCTCCTTAGGACGCAATATCTACTTTCCGAGGAACTTGTCAAAGCCCTTGGGAAGATTGAGCGATGACGGATCGAAGTCCGCTGCACCCTGACCAAAAGCCGCTCCAGTAGGGGCTGCCGAGGCAGCGTTTGCCCGCTTGGCTTCGGCATCACGCAGCTCCTGGGCTGCCTTGGCAGGGTTGCCCGAGCGAGCCTTCTTCTTCGGGGCGTTCTTCCCGTTCTTGCGTCCGCCGCCGGGGCCTCCGAGGCCAGGCATCCCGGGCATGCCCGGCATGCCACCGCCCTGGGCCAGTTTCTTCATCATCTTCTGCGCCTGAGCGAACCGCTCCAGCAGGCCATTGACTTCAGAGACGTGCACACCGGAGCCCTTGGCGATACGGGCACGGCGGGAACCGTTGATGATTTTCGGAGCCACCCGCTCGTGCGGGGTCATGGAGCGGACGATTGCCTCGACGCGGTCGATCTCTTTTTCGTCGAAGTTCTCAAGCTGCTGGCGGATGTTCTGCGCACCCGGCATCATCATGAGCATCTTCTTCATGGAGCCCATGTTGCGGATCTGCTGCATCTGGGCCAGGAAGTCGTCCAGGGTGAAGTCTTCCTGGTCGGCGAACTTCTTCGCCATCCGGGCAGCTTCGTCTTTGTCCCACGACCTCTCGGCCTGCTCGATCAGTGTGAGGACGTCACCCATGTCCAGGATGCGCGAAGCCATGCGGTCCGGGTGGAAGAGCTCGAAATCATCCAGTCCTTCACCCGTGGAGGCAAACATCACCGGCTTGCCAGTCACGGACGCGACCGAAAGTGCGGCACCGCCGCGGGCATCGCCGTCGAGCTTGGACAGCACGATTCCGGTGAAGTTGACGCCCTCATCGAACGCCATCGCCGTGTTGACAGCGTCCTGGCCGATCATGGAGTCAATGACGAAGAGGACTTCGTTGGGAATGATCGCCTGACGGATGCGGCGGGCCTGATCCATCATCTCGGCGTCGACGCCAAGGCGGCCGGCGGTGTCAACAATCACGACGTCGTGCAGCTTCTGACGCGCTTCCTCGACACCGGCCTTGGCGACGGCCACGGGATCGCCGGCAGGGTGCTCGAGCTCGGACGTGGCGCCGGGGTGCGGAGCGAACACGGGAACGCCGGCACGCTGCCCCACAACCTGGAGCTGGGTCACTGCATTGGGGCGCTGAAGATCACAGGCAACCAGCATGGGGCTGTGCCCCTGGGACTTGAGCCACTTGGACAGCTTGCCGGCCAGGGTGGTCTTACCGGCACCCTGGAGGCCGGCGAGCATGATGATGGTGGGGCCGGTCTTGGCCAAACGGATGCGGCGGGTTTCGCCACCAAGGATCTCCTTGAGTTCCTCGTTGACGATCTTCACGATCTGCTGGCTCGGGTTCAAGGCTCCCGAGACTTCGGCGCCCAAGGCACGTTCACGGATACGGCCGGTGAACTCGCGGACCACGGATACTGCAACGTCCGCGTCCAACAAGGCACGGCGAATCTCCCGAACGGTGGCATCGACATCAGCCTCGGTGAGGCGGCCTTTGCCACGAAGGTTCTTGAAGGTTGCTGTCAACCGGTCAGAGAGTGAATTGAACACGCGCCGTGCACTTCTTTCGATGGTCTACGAATGGCGGCCAATGCGGCACGCCATAGTCCTGATCATTCTTGCCCCGGCAAATAGCTCTCAGCCAACAAATCTGTTTCGACTACGGGACTCGACTATCTAGGGTACCAAGTCGCACCTGCAAGATGGCATGCTGGCACAGTGACCAGCAAAACAACTGTAAAAACGTTGCTCATCCTCGGCGCGTCCGGGGACCTGACAGGCAGGCTGCTCCTGCCGGGCCTGGCCGGCCTACTGGCTTCCGGCCGGGCGCCCGGACTTCGATTGGTGGGGGCGGGCTCTGACCCGTGGTCCCCTGAACAGTGGCAGGAACGGGTCACCGGTGCCTTCGCTGCGGCGTCAAGCGCGGCTGACACCGACGGCCGCACTGTGCTGGCTGCCGTCGCCGAATCCACTGAATACCATCAGGTGGACGTCACCGCTGACGGACCGCTGGCCGGGCTTTTGGCCCAACTGGAAGGGCCGGTGGCCATCTACTTCGCCTTGCCGCCCCACGTCAGCCAGAAGGCCTGCGAGGTTCTCCACCCGGATCAGCTGCCCCCGGGAACGCGGTTGGTGATGGAAAAGCCGTTCGGCTCCGGGACAGAATCTGCGCACCAGCTCAACAAGACACTCGCCGCACTGGTGCCCGAAGACCACATCCACCGCGTGGACCACTTCCTGGGCAAAGCCACGGTACTGAACATCCTGGGTCTTCGTTTCGCCAACAGGTTCCTGGAGCCCGTGTGGAACCGGGACCACATCGAGAAGGTGGAGGTCATCTTTGATGAGGACCTGGCCCTTGAGGGCCGGGCCCGGTACTACGACACTGCCGGCGCCCTTCGCGACATGATCCAGAGCCATCTCCTGCACATCATGGCATTCCTTGCGATCGATGCCCCGGCCACCATCGAGGAACGGGATCTTCGTGACGCCGTGGCTACGGTCCTGCGTGCCAGCAGCATCAAAGCCCCGTACAGCGGCTCCACACGCCGCGCCCGATACACCGCGGGAACGCTGGGGGAACGGACGGTGCCGGACTACGCTGCCGAGGAAGGCGTGGACCCTTCCCGCAGCACCGAAACCCTGGCCGAAGTGCGGGTGGAGATCGACAACTGGCGGTGGAAGGGTGTCCCGTTCATCCTTCGCTCCGGCAAGGCCCTGGGACACCGGCGCAAGGAGGCCGTGATCACCTTCCGCCCTGTCCCCCACCTGCCCAAGGGATTCTCCGGCGTGGACTCTCCCAACCAGCTGCGGATCGGCTTCGGTCCGGATGTACTCCAACTCGACGTCGATGTGAACGGCCCCGGCGACATCTTCACGTTGGACCGCGCAAGTTTGGTGGCCCAGCTCAACGCTGCCGGAATGCTTCCGTACGGTGAAGTGCTGGAGGGCATCCTCAACGGCGATCCCCTGTTGTCAGTTCGGGGTGATACTGCCGAGGACTGCTGGCGGATCATCGAGCCGGTCCTCCGCGCCTGGGAGGCCGGTGACGTCCCGCTGGAAGAGTACGACGCCGGCAGCGGGGGCCCGGCGGGCTGGCCCACCGACGTCGTGGACTAAAGACGGTGGCGCATCGAAAACGCCGCTGACACATCAAGTGGGCCGGGTACCTTGACTGGTACCCGGCCCACTTGATGATTGATGGACTTAGATTGCGGCTGCGCCGCGCTCCCCGGTCCTGACCCGGACTGCTTCGTAGACATCCACTGTCCAGACCTTGCCGTCACCGGCGCGGCCCGTATTTGAGCTGGCGATGAGGACATCCAGGATGTCGTCTGCCTGCTCATCCGTGGCGAGGACCTCGATCCGGATCTTCGGCAGAAGATCGACGTTGTACTCAGCTCCCCGGTATACCTCGGTGTAGCCGCGCTGGCGGCCGTAGCCGCTTGCCGCGCTGACCGTCAGGCCCTGGACCCCGTATGATTCGAGGCCTTCCCGGACTGCTTCAAGCTTTTCGGGACGGACGATCGCTGTGATGAGCTTCATGCCTGGACACTCTCCTTGCCTTCAGCGGGCGTCTTGGTTGCAGCGGGGTCGGACTTTCCTGTCACGGCATTGTGCAGTGGCTGGAAGCTGCCACCGTGGCCGTTGACTCCGAACTCGTAGGCCGTCTCAGCGTGGAGGCTGAGGTCGACGCCAACGTTCTCCTGCTCCGTGGAGACCCTGAAGCCCATGGTCTTGTGGATGGCGAAGGCAATGATGGCCGTCATGATGGCCGAGAAGGCAATCGCGATACCGGCTGCTGCGAGCTGTGCCCACATCTGGGTCATGCCACCGCCGTAGAAGAGGCCGCCGCCCACTCCGTCAGTGGACTTGGCGATGAAGCCCAAGGCCACCGTGCCGATGATGCCGGAGACGAGGTGGACGCCTACAACGTCCAAGGAGTCATCGAAGCCCCAACGGAACTTCAGGCCGACCGCCAAGGCGGAGGCAACACCGGCGACTACACCCAGGCCAAGGGCACCAATGGGGTCCACGTTTGCGCAGGCCGGAGTGATGGCTACGAGGCCGGCTACAACACCGGATGCTGCGCCGAGCGACGTCGGGTGGCCGTCACGAATGCGTTCGGTGATGAGCCAGCCGATCATGGCTGCCGCGGGGGCTGCCAGGGTGTTGATCCAGATCAAGCCCGCCTGCTCAGCGGTGGTAGCTGCGCCACCGTTGAAACCGAACCAGCCGAACCAGAGGATTGCAGCGCCGAGCATCACGAAGGGGATGTTGTGCGGGCGGTGGTTCGGGTCCTTACCGAAGCCGCGGCGGTTTCCAATGATGAGAACCAGGACGAGTGCCGCCACACCGGCGTTGATGTGCACCACGGTGCCGCCGGCGAAGTCGATGGCCGGGCCAAGGGCCTTGCCGATTGCGCCTTCGGGGCCGAACAAGCCGCCGCCCCAGACCATGTAGGCCAGCGGGCAGTAGACCAGGGTTACCCAGACAGGAACGAAGATGCTCCAGGCGCCAAACTTGGCGCGGTCGGCGATGGCGCCGCTGATGAGGGCGACGGTGATGATGGCGAAGGTGGCTGCGTAGCCAATCTTGATCATCGCGTCCGGGGTGGTTTCAACTCCGATAAGGCCGAAGGAAGCGAACGGGTTGCCCACGATCTCCAAGAAGCCTTCGCCCGAGCTCATTGATGCGCCCCACAGCACCCAAACAACCCCGACGATTCCAATGGAGATGAAGCTCATCATCATCATGTTCAGGGCTGCTTTGGCGCGTGTCATGCCGCCGTAGAAAAATGCCAGACCAGGTGTCATGAACAGCACAAGCGCCGCCGCCACCATGACCCATACGTGACCTGCGGTAAGTTCCATGGTGCACGTTCCTCTCTTGCTAGATCTGCGGTTCAACCGCTGTCCTGACGCCGTTTGCGTCCTGCTTAAGAGTTTTGTGCCGCCGTGTTTCACCTGCGCGGGTTTTACATTGCGGGCTGGTTACAACAACCTCCCCAACGTAAATGGTGCATATCCCCAGTGTTACGGATATGTTTCAGGCGTCGGACTTCACCGGAAATACCCGGTTTTGGACCACATGCACCTCTACAGCCCCAGAAGTATCACCGAGAATCTCACCTGAAGGACCAGCACCGTATGACCGAGTCGCCCAGATCCGTCAAAGCCCCAAGGATCAGGCCGGAGAAGACTCCCCTTCCGCGCGATATCAAGGTGATGTTGGCTGCGGCGTTCCTGATCGCGTTGGGCTTTGGCCTGGTGGCCCCGGTCCTGCCGCAGTTCGCCACCACCTTCGACGTCGGCGCCACTGCTGCCGCCGTCATTGTGAGTATCTTCGCGTTCATGCGATTGGTCTTCGCACCTGCAGGCGGCGCCTTGATCGGACGGTTCGGCGAGCGGAATGTCTACGTCACCGGTTTGCTGATCGTTGCAGTCTCCACGGCGGCATGTGCCTTCGCGCAGGACTATTGGCAACTACTGATCTTCCGGGGTCTCGGTGGTGCCGGCTCGGTGATGTTTACAGTTGCCGCTATGGGACTGCTCATCCGTCTCGCACCGCCCGAGCGCCGGGGTCGCGTGTCCGGTGCCTACGCCTCGGCATTCCTGATAGGAAGTGTTCTGGGTCCGGTAGTGGGTGGGTTACTGGCGGGCTTCGGCCTCCGGGTACCCTTCCTGGCCTACGCAGGAGCGTTGTTGGTGGCCGCCCTGGTGGTGCGCACCATGCTCAGCGGTGAAGGAAATGCAGCACAAGAGACTGCACCTGCCCCGGCCATGACCCTCAAGGAAGCCTTAGCGGACTCTGCCTACCGCGCCGCCATATTCTCAAGCTTCGGCAACGGCTGGGTGACATTCGGCGTCCGGATGGCCACCATCCCGCTGTTCGCCGTTGCTGTCCTGCAGTCAGCGCCTGAGACCGCAGCATGGGCGCTGGCCATCTTTGCCGTGGGCAACGCCCTTGCCCTGACCTTCAGCGGGCGGCTCGCCGACGCGTGGGGACGTAAGCCACTGCTGATCCCCGGTTTGGTCATCACGGGCGCGGCCACCGGCGTCATCGGGCTCACCACTGATCTGACGGGATTCCTCATCGCTTCCGCGGTGGCGGGTTTCGGCTCTGGATTGCTGGGCCCGGCACAGCAGGCCGCCGTCGCCGATGTCATTGGCCGCGGCCGCTCGGGAGGGAAGGTACTGGCGATCTTCCAAATGGCGGCTGATACCGGGGCGATCGTTGGTCCGATCGTGGCCGGGCTGCTTGCCGACCGCCTCGGCTACGGCTGGGCG
Organism: Paenarthrobacter sp. NPDC091711; assembly: GCF_044756605.1. Taxonomy (NCBI): domain Bacteria; kingdom Bacillati; phylum Actinomycetota; class Actinomycetes; order Micrococcales; family Micrococcaceae; genus Paenarthrobacter; species Paenarthrobacter sp. NPDC091711. The sequence continues at coordinate 373,266 of NZ_JBIVTF010000004.1, read as the reverse complement.
TTCGGCATCACCGGAGGCGTGCTCCTCCTCACCGCCGTAGCCTGGCTGCCGGCGCGGGAGCCTTCTAAGCACTCCCCCGCCGGCCACAACGCTAGTTGAGCAGGGCGTCCACGAAGCTTTCGGCGTCGAACGGTGCGAGGTCGTCCGGGCCTTCGCCCAAGCCAATAAGCTTCACGGGGACACCCAGCGACTTCTGGATGGCCACAACAATGCCGCCCTTGGCGGTTCCATCCAGCTTCGTCAGCACGATGCCGGTGATGTTCACTACCTCCGCGAAGACCCGGGCCTGGTTGAGGCCGTTCTGTCCGGTGGTGGCGTCCAGGACCAGCAGGACCTCGTCCACTTCGGCCAGCTTCTCAATGACCCGCTTGACCTTGCCGAGTTCATCCATCAGCCCGGTCTTGTTTTGCAGGCGTCCCGCCGTGTCCACCATGACTACGTCGACTTCCTGGTCGATACCAGCCTTCACGGCCTCGTAGGCCACGGAAGCGGGATCGGCTCCGTCGATGTCGGACTTGACCGTGGGCACACCCACGCGCTGTCCCCACGTGGCCAACTGCTCGGCGGCAGCGGCGCGGAAAGTATCAGCGGCGCCCAAGAGGACGTCCTTGTCTTCAGCTACCAGCACGCGTGCCAGCTTGCCCACTGTGGTGGTTTTGCCAACGCCGTTCACCCCAACAACAAGCACGACGGCGGGACGGTCGCCTTTGCGCTCAACGTTCAAGGAACGGTCCATCCCTGGATCAACCAGCTTGATGAGTTCCTCACGGAGCATCGCTTTGACGTCCTCCGGGCTCCGGGTACCCAGCACCTTGACGCGCTCACGCAAGGCGTCCACCAACTGCATGGTGGGTTCAGTGCCAAGGTCGGCCAGCAGGAGTGTCTCTTCTACCTCGTCCCACACGTTTTCGTCGATCTTGTCGCCCGACAACAAGGCCAGGAGACCCTTGCCCAGGATGTTGTTGGACTTGATCAAGCGGGCACGAAGGCGGGTGAGCCTGCCTTCCACCGGCGCTGGAGTGTCGATGGCGATTGTTTCGAGCCCGGCGGCGTCATCCGGGACATCCGTGTCCTCCACCGTCCCGTCGAAGGTGGGAGCCGGCGCCTTCACCGCATCCGGACGGTCCTCCACAAGCGTTCCGCCGCCTGCTGCCGATGACTGGACGGGATCGTTCGCGTCGCGTGTTCCGGGGTATTTTGCGCCGGACTTCCGGGCTTTCAACAGTACCGGCACGAGTCCGCCGACCACTACGAGCGCAGCGAGAATGGACAGAATTATGGGTAGGAAATCGTTCACTCCCCTACCTTCTCATAAAGCTACGCCCCGGCACCGAGCCTCTGGCTGATGACGGTTGAGACGCCGTCGCCCCTCATCGTCACTCCGTAAAGGGCATCTGCCACTTCCATGGTGCGCTTCTGGTGGGTAATCACAATCAACTGGCTGGACTCACGCAGTTCCTCAAAGATGGTGATGAGCCGGCCCAAGTTGGTATCGTCCAACGCCGCCTCCACTTCGTCCATGACATAGAAGGGCGAGGGACGTGCTTTGAAGATGGCCACCAACAGCGCCACTGCAGTGAGCGAGCGCTCCCCGCCGGACAGCAGCGAAAGCCTCTTGATTTTCTTGCCCGCTGGCCGTGCCTCCACTTCAATCCCGGTATTGAGCATGTCGTCAGGGTCCGTGAGAACCAACCTGCCTTCACCGCCGGGAAAGAGCCTGGCAAAGACGTGGTCGAATTGGGCTGACGTGTCAGCAAAGGCCTCGGTGAAAACCTGCTGGACACGGTTGTCCACCTCTTTGATGATGTCCAATAGGTCCTTACGGCTGGACTTGAGGTCCTCAAGCTGCGAGCTCAGGAACTGGTGCCGTTCTTCCAGGGCGGCAAACTCTTCCAAAGCAAGCGGGTTCACTTTGCCCAGAGCGGCAAGCTCGCGCTCGGCCTTCTTCAGCCTCTTCTCCTGCTCTGCCCGGACGAACGGAATCCCCTCAATGATGGCGTCGCCGTTTTCATCAACGGGCGCCCGGAGTTCAGCCCACTTATCTGTGGTGGTTCCAGGGGGCAGGGGAACTGGTTGATCGGGGCCATAATCGGCAATGAGTTGTTCAGCTGAGAGTCCCAGCTCGTCAATGGTCCGAGATTCCAAGGCCTCGATGCGTAGCCGCTGCTGCGTCCGCGCCATCTCATCCCGGTGCACCGAGTCTGTCAGTTCGGCAAGCTCCCGCGCCAAGGCGTCGTTGCCGGAGCGGACCTCGGCCAGTTCTTTCTCCAGCTGCTCCCGCTTCTGTTCGGCGAGGTCACGATCATAGCCGGCCAGTTCCACTGAAACGTCGATGAACCTGAGTGCCTGCTCCACTGCTGAAGCGACCGCCGCCGCGCGCTGCCCCTGCGCGCGTCGGCGTTGCGCGCGTCGGGCGGCCTCTTCACGGGCCCGGCGTTCTGTAGCTGCTGCCCGCTCAAGGGATGCCGCCCTGTTGCTGATGGCGCCCAGCTGCTCCTCGGACGTCCGGAGGGCAAGCCGGGCCTCGGTTTCCAGGGCCCGGGCAATCCTGGCTTGGGCAGCAAGTTCGTCCCGCTGATCCGTGGACGGTTCCTCGTCCGGTGCTTCCTGGGCGGCGGCGAGGCGTTCCGCGGCGACTTCAAGGTCAAGCTGGGCTTCTGCGATGTTGGCTTCAGCCTTGGACATGGACGCAGCGAGCCTTTCACTTTCGCCAACGGCGCTGCGAAGAACGGAGTTGAGATGACCGAGTCGCTCAGCTACGGCGGCAAGGCGGGCATCCGATTCATGCAGGCGTTCCAACGCGGCGTCTGCGCGATCCTGTGCCTCGGCACGGCGAGCTTGAGCCCCCGCCAGGGAGAAGCGTCCACGTTCCAAACGGGCCGTGACCTCCTGGAGCCGGGTAACGGCGTCGTCCACTGCCGCCTGAACTTCCAGCAGCGACGGCGCGCTGGCCGAGCCACCGGTGACTGTCAGGGAGGTGAGGACGTCACCTTCGCGGGTAACGGCCCTGACGTCGGGCTGTTCGGCGAGGAGCGCTGCCGCAGCCTCCACATCATCAACGACGGCGGTACGGGCCAGGAGCCCCAGCGCGCCCTGGGCAGCTGGATCAGTAATCCCGACAACGTCGGCCGCCCAACGACTACCTGCGGGCAGCGCGGGGTTCGCACCAAGGTCCTCTCGTGCGGCGGCGCTTCCGGCAAGAAGCAGTGCTGCCCGCCCGGCGTCGTCATCCTTCAGGCGGCGGATTGCTGCCAGGGCGCTTTCGGTATCGGCAACCACCAGCGCGTCCGAGGCGCTCCCCAAGGCGGCAGCCACGGCAGCCTCGTATCCCGGCTCAATGGTCACCAAGGCAGCCAAAGGTCCGAGGACGCCTTCGGCCGTCAAGAGACTCCCCGACCCGTCCTTGCGGTTGAGCCCAAGTTGAAGGGCATCGCGTCGAGCCACCAGGGCGTCCCGCTCACGGACAGCTTCCCGTTCAGAGGCCTTCAGCTCCTCGATTTCCCTGATGACTGCATCCAGGACGTCGTTGGCATTCTCGTACTCGGCGTCGAGGCTTTCTTCGCCGTCTTCGACGCCGGCCACTTGTGACTCCAGTGCAGTGAACTCGCTCTGGGCCTTGCGACGCCGATCATCACCGGCAGCCAACGATTCCCTGAGGCGACCACGTTCGGCCTCGGCAGCTTCAGCCCGGGATCTGGCCGCGGCCACCTGGCCCGCCAATTTGGCCAGCCCTTCCCTCCGGTCGGCGGCAGCCCGCAACATTGCGGTGAGGCGCTTGTCCTCCGCAGCGGCGAGCGCCTCGGCCGAGTCCTTCGCGACCGTTGCCTCCAGGAGAGCCGCCTGCTTGGCGAGGATGTCGTATTCAAGGGAGGCCTGTTCCTCACGAACCCGGGCAGCCTGGCGCTCGAGGTGTTCGGGGTCCCGTCCGGTATCCGGTGTGGCTTCCGCGGAACCCAGAAGCCTCCTGCGTTCGGTGGCCAGGGATCCGAGTGAGCGGAGCCGTTCCCGGGTTGCTGAAAGCTGGTACCAATCCTCGCGTGCGGCGTTGAGTCGCGGGGTTGCTTCGGCGGCCTGATGCTCCAGTGCAGCTTGGCGTCGCCTCCCCGTGCCAAGCCCTGCCTCAACCACTAGGCGGCGCTCTTTGAGGGCAGCTTCGTCAGCAACGTCCTTTTCAAGCGTGGTTGTCAGGTGAACGAGGTCGTCCGCCAGGAGCCGGGCGCGGGCATCCCGGACGTCGAACTGGACTGTTTGGGCGCGGCGGGCTATTTCCGCCTGCTTGCCTAACGGAGTCAGTTGCCGCCGTATCTCGGCCGTGAGGTCTCCGAGCCGCGCGAGGTTTGCCTGCATCGCTTCGAGCTTGCGGACAGTCTTTTCCTTGCGGCGGCGGTGTTTGAGGATTCCCGCCGCTTCTTCGATAAAGCCGCGGCGGTCCTCGGGCGTCGCATGGAGCACGCGGTCCAGTTGGCCCTGTCCCACAATGACGTGCATTTCCCGGCCCAAGCCGGAATCGGAGAGGAGTTCCTGGATGTCCAAGAGCCTGCAGGGTGCGCCGTTGATGGCGTATTCGGACCCGCCCGTGCGGAAGAGGGTCCTGGAGATGGTCACTTCGCTGTACTCGATGGGGAGCGCGTTGTCTGCGTTGTCGATGGTCAAGGCAACATGTGCCCTGCCCAGGGGTGGCCTGCCCGAGGTACCTGCGAAGATAACGTCTTCCATCTTGCCGCCGCGGAGGGTTTTGGCACCCTGTTCTCCCATGACCCAGGCCAGGGCATCCACGACGTTGGACTTGCCCGATCCGTTGGGGCCGACGACGGCGGTGACGCCGGGCTCAAAGTCGAAGGTCGTGGCCGACGCAAACGACTTAAATCCTCGGACAGTCAAACTTTTCAGGTGCAAGGCGCTTCGGTTCTCCTGGATGGCCCGGGTGTCTGTATCCACTAAATCTACTGCGGTTTGCGCGAAATCTGCGGATCTGAAAGCGGAAGCCCTTGCGGGCGGCATGCCGCACCCCTACACTCCTGCCAAGGGTTACTTGGCGGATTCGTTCCTGTGGTCCGGCTTCGGCTTGAACTTGTGTTCGGTCATTGCCGGGTCCGGTCCCGATCTTGGGAACGTCCATCCGCGCCAACCCTAGAGTTTCACAACTGAAGATCTTGGTTTGACCCTGGCTGGGGAGCGGCAAGCAGGGGTTGCGCTTAATTGCGCGGCCCTGTCTTAGCAATCGGCGTACCACTCCAGGAGTTCTCATGCCCGGTCCTTCAGCTACCCAACCGCAGCGGGTCTTCAAAGGCTTCCTTGTGCCTTTGGTGCTTGCCATGGTGGCGGCCCTGCTGCCCCTCTCAGCACCGGCAGCAGTTGCGGCAGGGCCGTGTGATCCTGTGGTGAACCTTGTGGCGTGCGAGAACTCCAAGGCCGGAAGTCCGCCCTCCGAGTGGGACATCAGCGGCGCCGGTGATGACAGCATCCAGGGCTTCTCTACCGAGATCAGTGTGAACGCGGGGCAAGCTATCCGCTTCAAGGTGGATACGAGCGCACCCAGCTACACCATCGCGATTTACCGCACGGGCTGGTACGGCGGCCTGGGCGCACGCAAAATCGCCGATGTGACGCCGTCGGTCCTCCGGCAGAATCAGCCCGCGTGCCGTAGTGACCTCACGACGGAACTGTATGACTGCGGCACCTGGGCAGTGTCCGCAACATGGCAGGTACCGGCTACCGCCGTCTCAGGGGTCTATGTCGCATTACTGAAGCGCCCCGATACCGGCGCGAAGAGCCACATCACGTTCATTGTCCGCAACGACGGCAACCGTTCCGCCGTGGTGTTCCAAACCGCGGACCAGACCTGGCAGGCCTACAACACCTATGGCGGCTCCGACTTCTATCAGGGTGCAGCCAACGGCAGGTCCTACAAAGTCAGTTACAACCGTCCCATGGCAACGCGTGGCGGGCCGGGAGGCAGGGACTTCTACTTCTCCAACGAGTACCCCATGGTGCGCTTCCTGGAGCAGAACGGATACGACGTCAGCTATATCAGCGGCCTTGATGCGAACAGCAATGGCGCCGAGCTGCTGAACCACAAAGTATTTCTGTCCGTAGGCCACGACGAATACTGGTCAGGTCCGCAGCGGGCCAACGTCACCGCTGCCCGGGACGCCGGCGTTAACCTGCAGTTCCTCTCCGGCAACGAAATGTATTGGCGCACCCGTTTTGAGCCTTCCACGGTGGACGGCGCAGCAAACCGTACCCTGACGTGCTACAAGGAAACCTGGGCGCATGCCAAGATCGACCCCAGCGCGCAATGGACAGGGACATGGCGGGATCCGCGCTTCGCTTCACAGGCCAATGGGGGCGGTCTGCCGGAGAACGGACTGACCGGGACCCTCTACATGTCCAACCACTCAGACCTTCCGGTGACGGTGAACGCCGAAGAAGGAAAAACCAGGCTATGGCGGAATACCTCCCTGGCCTCCTTGCCAGCTGGTTCATCAGCTGCCCTTGCACCGCACACTGTGGGCTATGAATCCAATGAAGATCTGGATAACGGCTTCCGGCCCGCCGGCCTGGTCCGGCTCTCCACAACTGTGGGAAATGTTCCGGAATACCTCCAGGACTATGGCAACACGGTGGCCCCGGGAAGCACCACGCATAACGTGACGCTATACCGGGCAGCAAGCGGCGCCCTGGTCTTTTCTGCCGGCAGTGTCCAGTGGACCTGGGGCTTGGACCAAGAGCACGACGGCGATGGCGCGCCGGCCGATGTCCGCATGAGGCAGGCGCAGGTCAACCTTCTTGCAGATATGGGTGCCCAACCTGCCACACGGGCCGCCGGCCTGGTCGCCGCGGCACCCAGCACCGATACCACCAAACCCACCACAACCATCTCTGCCCCGGCCAACGGCGCCACGGTACCGCACGGAAACAGCGTCACCGTGACGGGAACTGCCGCTGACGTTGGCGGCGTAGTGGCCGGCGTGGAGGTTTCAACCGATGGTGGCACCACCTGGCACCCGGCCCAAGGCAAGCAGAACTGGACCTACACGTACATCCAAAAGGGCCTCGCCACAGCAACAATCCAGGCCCGGGCCATCGACGACAGCGCCAACATCGGAACAGCCACCGTCAGGAACCTGACCCTTAGCGGTCCCTACAGCGTCTTCGGCCAGGCAGTTCCCACTGTTAAGGATTCCGGGGACGGAGGCGCCTACGAGATGGGCCTGAGGTTTACGCCTTCCACTGATGGATTCATCACAGGCGTCCGGTTCTACAAGAGCGCAGCCAACACCGGAACACACACCGGGTCCTTGTGGAGCTCCACAGGCGAGCGCCTGGCCACGGTCACCTTCACGAACGAGACGGCGTCGGGGTGGCAGACCGCACTCTTCACCCAAGCTGTGCCTGTAGCGGCCGGACAAAAGTACACCGTCTCCTACTGGGCACCGAACGGCCACTACTCCACCAAGGACTATCAGTGGGCGAGCTTCGGATCCACCGACGCCCCGCTGAAGGTGGCCGGTGGCTTCGGGGCCGAACCGGCCGGCGTCTACGGAACATCCCAAGGCTTCCCCACCACGAGTTACAACGGCGGTAACTACTTCGCCGACGCCCTGTTCAGCACGGTGGACAGCTCGCCGATGACCGTATCAGGCCATACACCGATTCCTTCGTCCTCGAGCGTTTCCGTCAATACCAAGGTGAGCGCAGTCTTCTCCAAGCCCGTCACCGCGGCCAGTGTCCAACTGACCCTGCAGTCGCCTTCCGGGCCGGTGGCAGGCACCACGGCGTACGACGCTGCCACGCGGCGGGCGACCTTCACGCCGTCGAACGCCCTTGCCTTCAGTACTCAATTCACAGCCACTTTGTCCGGCACGGATTCGATCGGTGGGCCGGTCACAGCTGGAGGGACGTGGACCTTCACCACGGCGGCAACGCTGCCCGTTCCGGGTGCCTGCCCCTGCAGCCTCTTTGATGACTCGGTCACTCCCGGTATCGCCGAACTGCGGGAAGGGGTGCCCTTGACGCTCGGCGTCAGGTTCTCCAGCGTCTCTGCCGGTGAAGTGCTGGGCATCCGCTTCTACAAGTCGGCAGGCAATACGGGCACCCACAATGGCGCGCTCTACTCAGCCACGGGCCAGCAACTGGCAACAGTCGCTTTCACGAATGAAAGCGCCTCCGGCTGGCAAACGGCAATGTTCAGCCAACCGGTGCAGATGGCTGCGAACACGGACTACATCGTGTCCTACAAGTCGCTGACCGGAACGTATTCGGCCACGTCCAACGGATTTGGTTCCGGTATGAGCGTGGGTCCGCTCCGGGCTGCTTCTGATGCCGGCGCCTACACATATAGCGGTGATTTCGCCTCCGCACGCTCCACCACCAGCTACCTGGTGGACGTAGTGGTCAACGTTCCCAACGCGCCGTTCACTGTCGGCTCACACTCGCCGCTGCCCAACGCGTCCAGTGTCCCCCTGAGTTCTGCGGTCAGTGCAGTGCTTTCCGAGGCAGCAGTCGCTTCCAGCGTCACACTGGGGCTCAAAGTCACCGGCGGAGCTGCAGTGGCAGGATCCACCACCTACGACCAAGCCACCCGCAAGGTCACATTCACCCCCGCTGCCCCGCTGGCCGCAGGGACTTCGTACACGGCAACAGTTACTGCAACCGCTGTGTCAGGGCAGCCGATGTCAAGCGGTGGCACCTGGACTTTCACCACCGTTCCAGCTCCGCGGACGCCCGGGGTCTGCCCCTGCACGCTCTTCCAGGACACAGTGACTCCAACCACTCCGGATGCGAACGATGGCGTGCCGTTGTCCCTGGGAGTCCGGTTTGCCAGTGACACCGCCGGGCAAGTCACCGGGGTGCGGTTCTACAAGGCGGCCGGCAACACCGGAACCCACACCGGCTCGCTCTACACAACCACCGGGCAGCTGCTGGCTACGGTTACCTTCGCCAATGAATCCAGCACCGGCTGGCAAACGGCTACGTTCAGCCAGCCCGTGAGCATTGAGGCGGATACGGAGTACGTGGTGGCCTACAAGTCTCCCACCGGCAAATACTCCTACAGCGCCGGTGGATTTGGTGCCGGCCTCACGAGTGGTCCGCTGCGTGCGGCCCCGGATTCCGGAGCCTTCGCCTACAACAGCGACTTCCCCAATGCTTCCTCCACAGCCAACTACCTGGTGGATCTGGTGTTCACGGTGACCACACCACCGCTGACTATTTCGGAGCAGGTTCCGGCGCCAGGTGCCACCGGCATACCGGCGGACGTCAAGCCGTCCATTACCTTCTCATCAGCCATACGGACAGGCGCTTCGTTCACCCTGACGGCCAACGGCAGCCCGGTTGCCGGGACGGCGGCCCTTTCCGCCGATAGCCGGAGCGTGACGTTCACTCCCACGGCGGCGCTGCCTGCCAGCACCGTGATTTCCGCAAGCGTGACAAACGTTGTGTCCCAGCAAGGGCAGGATTTCCCCACCACGGCCTGGCAATTCACCACTGCGGCGCCAGCGGTGCAACTATCCACGATCTTTGGATCGCTGGTTCCACAAGTTGCCGCGAACTCTGACTTCCTGTCAGTGGAACTGGGCACCGCCTTCACGGTGTCCCAAGCCGGAAATGTGACCGGCATCCGCTTCTACAAGGGGGCAGGCAACACGGGAACCCACGTAGGGTCGCTCTGGAACTCCGCCGGCACCCGCCTGGCGCAAGTGACCTTCACCAACGAGACAGCCACAGGGTGGCAAACCGCCACCTTGGCAACACCCGTGGCACTGGTCACCGGCCAAACCTACGTGGTGTCCTACAGGGCACCGAACGGCCGATACTCCTCGACGGCGGGCTTCTTCAACCAGACCTGGAACAGCGGGGTCTTCACCGCCACCGGCCCCAACAACGGTCGGTACCGGTACGGCTCGGGAGGCGTGATGCCCACGAGCTCCTGGAACGCTACGAACTACTTTGTTGACGTGGTGTACTCCACCACGGCTCCGGCCCAGCAGCAAGCTGCGCCGACGGCCACAGCAACTCCAACGGCCACACCCACCGCCACCGCGACACCAACAGGGACGGCCGCACCGAGTCCCAGTCCAACGCCGACGGCGACGCCCAGTCCGTCACCGAGTCCCACCCAGTCCGGCGGATTGCTCTGCGGCTTGTTGAGGGTCTGCTGACGCTATTGGGGTGCCATCAGCGAACGACGCTGGGCGACCACGCATGGGCGATGAACAGGCTGGGTTGGGAACCGGGTTCGGTTCCCAACTTCCAGATGTTGCTGTCTCCGTCGGTGGATTCGTCAGCTAAGCCATAGAGAAGGTTTTGGTTATCCAGCCATTCGATCTGGTCATCAACGCTGCGCTTCTCTGCCAGGACGGTTTCCTGTCCCGTAGCGAGGTCCAGCACAGCGACGTTCCAATGAACTGCCAGCGCGCCGCCGTCGTTCTTCTTGTACGCAATCCGTTGACCGTCCGGCGAGATGGACGGACACTCCACATTGTCGTGAATGGCGGTCAGGGTCTTTGCGGACAAACTGCCCCGGACCAGCCAGATGCGTCCCGAGGAAGCGGCCGTGGCGTAGAAAACATCACTCTGGCCGGGCGCGAACGTCACACCCCAGATGTTCCTGTCCGTGGCAAGAAGCCGCTCGCCGTTTACCATCAAGGCAAAGTCCTCCAGATTGCCGGAGGTGCCGTCCGGGAGGCTGATCTCGGTGGCCGTGGAAAAGCCGGACGTGGCGTACGAGTGGCCCGAGACGAATACCGTGGTGGCAATCATGGATCCGTCGGCGCTGACGCGGGTCCTGCTGGGTATCCCAGGAACCGGCCAGGCCCGTTCCCGGTTCCAGTTGCGGTCCAGGACCGCAGCTTCAAACGCTGTCACCAGGCCCCTGTTGGTTTTTAAGCACACTACTTTCTCCGGCGTTCCGTAAACGCGATCGCACTCCTGCCCGCTCACGGCCCGGGATCCGCCGGGAGCCGACAACGGGACGGTGGCGGCGTTTCCGTAGCCCTGGCCCGACGCCGTGTTCCGGAAGAGGACGAATGAGCCGGCCGGAAGCGGCTGGCTCGCTGTGACGCCCACGGACGACGCCGCATTTCTGCTCTCTTCGAATCGCTGGTACGCCCCCACCGCGTAAATACCCGCCGCCACCAACACCAGGGCCGTGACGGCCAGAAGGGCACCCCACCGCAGCTTGGTTCCAGCGAGCGCACCGCTCATGCGTCATTACCCGGGTCATTGGGGTCACTTACGTCCAGTGCCGGGGCAACCCGGGCGCCTCGAAGTATGAACGCGACAGCCACAACAGCACAGGCAAGCAATCCACCCGCCACCACCATGGCCGTTGGTGCACCAACTGCGTACCAGAGGACACCGAAACCTGCCGATGCGATCATCCTGGTCAGGGCGACGACCGTCTGTGCCGAAGCGATGCCCGTGGCAAGTTTCCCCGGCGGTGTCAGTTGGCTGGCCAAGGCGGCCAGGACGCCGTCAGTGGCTGCGTAAAACGCTCCCAGAAGGACCAAGCAGCCGATGGTCGCCCAAAGGCCTCCGAACGGCGCCGCTGCGAGGAGGTAGGTTGCCAGCAGGGCAAGGTGGCCACCCACGAACACGGGAATTTTCCCCACCCGGTCCGCGAGCCGGCCCAGTGGAATGGCGAACGCCAGGAACACCACATTGGTGCCTACGAACAACAGGGGAAACCACTGGACAGCGAAAGAGTCCCGTGCTTGGAGTACCAGGTAGATGAAGCCGTCGCCAATGGTCACCAAGCCCAAGAGTCCCGCGGCAATCAGCAGCTTGCCAAGCCCAGGCTCCTTCAGGTGGCTCCAGGAAAAAGCGAAGAGCCGCCTGCCCTCTCGGCCCTCCACGCCCTGGAGGCCGCGTGCCTTAATGTCCGGCACCACCAAGGCGAGGACGGCGACACCAATGACCGCGAAGGCCAGGGACACCACAAACACCGTGCTGAAACCGTTGGGAATCATCAACAACACGAAGAAGGCAATCAACGGCCCGGCTGCAGCGCCGATGTTGTCCAGCATCCTGTGCACGCCAAAAGAGCGGGCCAGATGTTCAGGCTGCGCAGACACCGAGATGAGGGCGTCCCGCGGAGCCGTGCGGATGCCTTTGCCGATTCTGTCGCCGGTGACTATCGCCGTGATGGCCCAAAACCCGCCGGCAAAGAGGAAACCTATCCTGGCGAGCATGGATAAGCCGTAACCAGCCAAAGCTATCCGTTTGGGGTGACCGCTGCGGTCGGCAGCCCAGCCGGCAGCGATCCTGACGATCGCGCTGGCCCCTTGATTGATGCCGTCGATGAAACCGAAAGCGATGGTGGAGAGCCCCAGGAAACCAGTCACATATAAGGGCAGGATCGCCGTGACCGACTCAGAGGAAACATCGGTCACCATACTCACAATGCCCAACCACAGAATGACCGGAGACAAACGGAACGGCACTTCGCTCGATAGTGCCGTTCGTGTTCCCTCCGGCTTGTCCCGTTTCCCGCGGTCCGAGAGTGAAATGTACATCGCTGCCCCTAGTCCGCCGCCGTGCGCAGACTGCCCAAAAGCTGGAATCGTGAGTTACCCGTACCTGTAGTCGACACCGATACCGTCACCGTATCTGCGCCTCGCACGAACCGTTCGGCCATCGCTCCGTCCGCAGCTGGCGCCGCCTCGGACCAGAATCCATGGGCCACCAAGGACTGGCGGAAGGAGGCCAGGACCTCGGCTTGCGGCTTGGCAATGATGCCATCTGCGGCGACCTGGAGGACATTACCGGACGTCGAGACTGACGTGGAACCGATTGTTGTACCTTCGGGCAACGTCAGGACCCCGCCCGGCCACCCGTCCACCACTTCACCGGACGCGCTGTCCGGCTGAGGCAAAGTGCCGGTAATCAGTGGCGCAGGCGCGGAGGGTTCGGGCAAACCGGTGGGCGTTGCCGTTACGGGCGGCAGGACCTCCAGGGGTTTCGCCGCGGATCCGCCGTCACCGCTGCTGCCTTCGGCGCTGTTTCCACTGCCGCTGCCTTCGGCGCCCGACGTCGGGTTGCCGGTTGCCGTGCTTCCGGTTGCCGCGCTCCCGGACGGGGGATTGCCGCCCGGGGTCGCTCCCCCTGTAGCGGTGACGTTGGAGCCTGGGGTCGGAGCGGATGTTGATGTGCTTTGGGCGGCAGAGGGCCCCGGCCTCCCAGCCATCTGGTCCAGGATGATGGCGACGGCGGCGATCAGCACAGCGAGGCAAATGCCTGCAAGTACCAGCCGCCGCGCCATCATGGCGTATCCGAAGTGGTTGAGTTGACGGGTGGTTGCCAGGCCGTTTCAGGAAAGACGACGGGTAGAACTGACGCCACCCGCAGTGTGGTGGCGTTGACGTGTGCGATGGCGATTCGGAACGCCAAGCTGTTCATGGGGACAGTCTGCCATTGCCACCCCGATTCCGGAACAGTTTTGGACCTACCAACGTCCATTCCGCGGCCGCGGTTGGCACACCGGGCAGGTATAGGAGGAACGGTTCATGAACTGTTCCCGTTTGATGATGCTCCGCAGGCCTATCGCCTCGCAGCGTCCGCACAGTTCACCAGCACGTCCGTAGGCATTCAGAGACCGGGCAAAGTAGCCGGAATCGCCATTGACGTTCACGTAAAGGGAGTCGAAACTTGTGCCCCCGGCGTCAAGGGCGGCGTTCATGACATCCCGCGCAGCCTCCACCAGCCGCTCCGCGTCCGCCCTGCGAAGTGTGTCCGTTGCCCTGGCGTAGTGGAGCCGGGCACGCCACAGGGCTTCGTCCGCATAAATGTTGCCGATGCCGGAGACTACCGATTGATCCAGAAGCGCACGCTTAAGGCCCGTCTTGCGGCCTTTGACTTTCCGATAGAAAGCGTCGAACGAGAAAAAGGGGTCCAGCGGATCCCTGGCAATGTGGGAGGCTTCCTCGGCGATCTCCGGCAGGGGTGTCTCGCCCAGGCCGCCAGGGCCGCCGTCGACTGTTGGCACCAGGGACGTCACGAACAGGCCGCCGAAGATTCTCTGGTCAACGAACCGCAGTTGTTCGGGCATATCGGCAACGGTACTGAGCCTGATTCTGACTTTGAGGTGCTTTTCATCAGCAACCTCCGGGTCCTGCATCAGGAGCTGGCCGCTCATTCCCAGATGCGCCATGAGCGCCACCTTCGGGAGGTCTCCCGGGTTGATTCCGGGGTCAACATCCGGCGAGCCCGGCATGGCAAGGGGCATCCAGAGGAACTTCCCCCGGCGCACAACGTCGAGCACGGTGGCGTCTACAAGATTGCCGATGAAGTCCTCTGTACCCAGGGTGTGCCGGCGGATGGACCGTGGATCCAGGACGTCGACGCCGGTGATGGTGCGTCCACGAACCCAACGGGCCAGGCCGCGGCGGACCACCTCTACTTCGGGAAGTTCAGGCATAGGGGTTTATGAGGTAGCGGGACCGGCGGTGGTGGAGTCCAAGGCGGTCAGGGCACGCCAGGCATCAGCAGCGGCTTCCTGTTCCGCTTCCTTCTTGGAATGACCCGAGCCCCGGCCGAAAGGTGTGCCGCCAATATTCAGCACTGCCTCGAACGTCCGGGCGTGATCCGGCCCCGAGCCTTCAACGGCATAGTGGATGGCGCCCAGTTGCCGGCTCGCGGTTAGCTCCTGGATGCTCGTTTTCCAGTCAGTTCCGGCTCCAAGTGCACCGGCATCCTTCAGGAGCGGGCCCACCAGGCGCATGACCAGTTGACGTGCAGTCTCGATATCGTTCGAGAGATACGTGGCGCCGATCAGGGCCTCCATGGTGTCAGCCAGGATGGAGGCTTTGTTCTTGCCGTCGGTCAGCTTCTCGCCTTGCCCGAGGTAAATGAACTCACCAACGCCGATCTCCCGGCCAATTCCGGCCAAGGCACGCGTACTGACGACGGCGGAACGCCGCTTGGCGAGCTCGCCTTCGGGCAGTGAGGGGTTCTCACGGTAAAGAGAATCGGTGACGGAAAATCCCAGGATGGAGTCGCCGAGGAACTCGAGGCGCTCGTTGGTGGGAATCCCGCCATTCTCATACGCATATGAGCGATGTGTCAGAGCAAGACGAAGCGTCTCGGTGTCAATCGAGACACCGAGACGCTTCAGAAGCTCTTCAGTTGAAGACATCCTTAGTCAGCCTGTACGGCAGATTAGGCGTCTGCGACCTTGCGGCCCTTGTATTCAAGGAACAGCGCGGTGCCGGCAGAGTCAGTAACGACCTTTGCCTGGTGCGGCAGGCTGTAGGTAACCTGACCGTTTTCGATGGTCTTGACCAAGTTGGGGGCAGTTGCCTTCCACTGGGCACGGCGGGCGCGTGTATTTGCGCGAGACATTTTCCGCTTGGGAACAGCCACGGCTATCTCATTTCTCTCTTAGACGAACACTTACTAATCGGTTTGCCGGTCAGTCTTAGCCAGATCAGCTAGGGCAGCCCAGCGAGGGTCAATGACCTCGTGGTGGTGCCCCGGCTCGTCTTCCAGGCGCGCTCCGCATTCGGAACACAGGCCCTGGCAGTCTTCCCGGCACACCGGCTGGAACGGCAGCATAGTGACAACTGCGTCCCGCAACACCGGCTCAAGATCGATTAGATCGTACTCGACTCGACGTTGCTCTTCATCGTCTTCTTCGCCTGAAAGCTCAACGCCTTCATAGAAGAAAAGTTCTTGCACATTGACCTCAAGGTCATACGCAAGGGGATCCAGGCATCGACCGCATTCGCCGGTTACTTCGACGACGACGGTTCCGGATACCAGAATTCCTTCGTGTACGGCCTCAAGACGAAGATCCAGCTCGATATCCGAGCCTTCCTTTACGCCAATGAGCGCCACACCAAGGTCACTTGGCGCAGGTACATGCTCGTTGAGTGTCCGCATGGTCCCTGGACTACGTCCAAGGTCCTTGACTACCAGCGCCAAGGGCGAACTTGCATCTCGCTTAATGAGAACTCCTGTAGAACATATGACCGACGTACCATCTTAGCCTGATCACGCTTGAGGACTCAAACCGACGCCGGGCGCAGGTAAATACGCGGTGGTTTCAGCTTGGGGAACTCGGCGCAAAGGCGCAAGGTACCTGTCAAGCCTACCCCTTGCGAGGCTGTTCCGTTGGCGGCTCGCCAGCCAGAAGCCTTTTCAGCACGGATTTGGGGACGAAGTCGGAGATGTCCCCACCGAGGACGTTGATTTCTTTGATCAAGGTGGAGGAAAGGTGCAGGTAGTGCGCTTCTGCAGGCAGGAACACAGTTTCGACGCCGGTCAGCTGGCGGTTCATGGTGGCCATGGGCAGCTCGTAGTCGAAATCCGAGGATGAACGCAGGCCCTTGACTATGGCTGAAACACCCCGGTGCCGGCAGTACTCAGCCAACAGCCCCTCCCCCATGGGCTCAACAATGATGCCCCGTAGGGAGGCCAGGGTTTCACGGGCCATCTCCATGCGGTCCTCAAGGCTGAACCTGTACTTCTTGGCGTAATTTGTGGACACGGCCACAATGACTTCGTCGAACAGGCCGGCAGCCCGGGCGATGACTTCGAGATGTCCGTTGTGGATGGGGTCAAAGGATCCAGGGCATACCGCGCGTCTCATGAGACGAACCTACCCCATGACTTTGCCGGGATACCATGGCTGACATGGCATCCGCAGGCAGCAGCCCTTCCCTGAATTTGAGCGCAGACACCACCGAGGACGCCCGGCCGGCACCGTGGCAGCGGGCCGCCACAGGAGCCAATTTGCTCTCCCCCGAAGGAAATCTGGGAGTCACAATCTTCGAGGAAATGACCACTTTGGCGTTGTCCACCGGTGCCATCAACCTCGGCCAGGGGTTTCCGGATGAAGACGGCCCTGCAGAGATCAAAGCCGCTGCCCGGTCCGCAATCGCCTCAGGTGCCAACCAATACGCGCCCGGCAAAGGCGATCC
This sequence comes from Paenarthrobacter sp. NPDC091711, assembly GCF_044756605.1. NCBI lineage: Bacteria > Bacillati > Actinomycetota > Actinomycetes > Micrococcales > Micrococcaceae > Paenarthrobacter > Paenarthrobacter sp. NPDC091711. Next base: position 356,344 of record NZ_JBIVTF010000004.1, on the reverse strand, counting down.
CGCGCTTCGCGAAGCCATTGCCTCACACCAGCAACGTTTCTACGGGCTGACCCCGGATCCCGACACCGAAGTCCTCGTGACAACAGGCGCAACAGAGGCCATCGCAGCCACCCTGCTGGCTTTCATCCAACCCGGCGACGAAGTCCTGACCTTCGAACCCTTCTACGACTCGTACGGCGCCATCATCGGCATGGCCGGAGGCAAGCACGTTACGGCTCCCCTGCTTGCCCCGGACTTCCTCCCCGACCTCGAAGCTTTGGAAAGCTCGTTCACCAGCCGCACCAAAATTGTCCTTCTGAATAATCCGCACAACCCCACAGGCGCCGTTTTCCCGGAGCCCGTCCTGGCCAGGATTGTGGAATTGGCGGCAAAGTACGGTGCCATCATTGTCAGCGACGAAGTGTACGAGCACCTCACCTTCTCAGTAGCGCACATCCCGATCACGTCACTGCCTGGCGCCGGCGAACGCACCATCACCATTTCCTCTGCCGGTAAAACCTTCTCCTTCACCGGCTGGAAGATCGGCTGGCTCACCGGACCGGAACACCTGGTAGCTGCTGTGCGCACCGTCAAGCAGTTCCTGACCTACAGCTCCGGCACCCCCTTCCAGAGCGCCATTGCCGTGGGCCTGGGCCTTCCCGATGAGTTCTATACAGGCATTGCCGCTACCCTCGGCCACAAACGCGACATCCTCGCCGAGGGCCTTCGCGCTGCCGGATTCGGCGTGTACAACCCGAGCGGCACCTACTTCATCAACGTCGACACAGCACCCCTGGGCATCCTCGACTCGGTTGACCTTGCCAGGCGCTTACCGGGGCTCGTTGGCGTAGCAGCCATCCCCGTCCCGGTGTTTTGCCATCCGGAAGGAGCCGAGCGCACACGCAGCCTGCTGAGATTCGCCTTCTGCAAGAAGACCGATGTCCTTGAAGAAGCCGCCAAACGCCTCGCCACCCTGAAGGACAGGCTCTGAACGCCGCGGGCTCCGGCCGGCATCTGGCAACACGTTTCCTCCGAACCACAGGACAGCACGCCACGATCGAGGCCGATACTTTGGTTGAGGGCGGCTTCATCCTCAGCATCGGCGGCGCCGAACAATCACACGTGAACCTGGCCGAGCCCTCGGACATCTTCTACGAATACCTGCGCAGGATCGGCCATGTGGTGGACTTGGCGGCCGAGCCTGGAAAACCCATCAACGCCCTCCATCTTGGCGCGGGCGCGCTCACCCTGGCGCGCTACATCCAGGCAACCCGCCCGGGCTCGGAACAGCATGCGGTTGAACTTGAGCGCGAACTCCTGGACTTCGTTCTTCAGAAGCTGCCCATGCCTGCCGGAACAACGTTGACCACGCACATCGGCGATGCCCGCGACTCGTTGGCTGAGCTTCCCGCCCAGGTGATGTTCGACGTCGTGATTCTGGACATCTTCTCCGGGCCGGAGGCCCCTGCCCATATCGCCTGCCGCGGGTTCTATGAAGAAGCAGCGGCGCGGCTGCGGCCCGAGGGCATGCTGATCATCAACGTGGGCGATGAACCTGCACTCACGCTGGTGCGCAGCCAAGTGGCTGCACTGCGCCAGGCCATGCCGGACGTCGCCGCCTTCGCCGAAACAGGAATGTTCGCCGGCCGCTACCCGGGCAACATCATCCTGGTGGGTACCCGCAGGCCGTGGTCTCCGGAGTGGACAGCACAGTTACTGGCCCGCGGCCCCCACCCCGCCACCGTCCTCACAGGCGTTGAACTGGACCGGATCACGGCCTAGCGACCCCGGGGGTCACGCCGGTTCAGCGAACCACAGTTTGGTCTCGCCATACTTCTTGTCGGCAAAACACTCCAAGGACTTGGGCCACGCCGGTTCCGGGCTCCGTGAGCTCCGTTCCACCACCACGACGGCTCCGGCGTCCACGTGCGGCGCCAACTTTTCAAGCACAGCACTCAACGCCGGCTCATCCAGGGGGTACGGCGGATCAAGAAAGACCAGGTCCCACATGTCGGCGTCGCCCGCACGCTCCAGGAACGACTCCACCTTGGAACGGTGAACGGAGACCCTCTTGCCGCCCAGCAGCTGGTTTACCAAGCCCGCATTGCGCTGGCAAACGTCGCTTGCCTTGGCATCGAACTCCACCAGATCCACGCTCCGGGCACCCCGGCTGGCACTTTCGATGCCCAAGGATCCGGAACCTGCGTAGAGGTCCAAGACCCGGGCGTCGTCAATGACGGCCAAGGATTCCAACCGGGAAAACAACGCCTCCTTGACCCTGTCCGTGGTTGGACGCGTGGCCGTTCCGGGGACGCTGGTCAGCGGATTACCACCACCGACTCCGGCGATGATCCGGCTCACAGGGAATCTCCACGCGCGAGCAACCGGGGATCTCTAACCGCGCTCAAGGAACGCCTCCTTCTCAGGGTTCAAATATTCATCGATCGCAGCGGCCAAAGCCGGCTGATGGTCCAGGGCCGCATCTTCCGACACCAGGCCTTGGGCGTCAGTACGTGCACGGGCAATGATGTCCTCGTGGTCAAGTACACGGAGCAACTTCAACGTGGAGCGTCCGCCGGATTGCGAAGCACCCAGGATGTCTCCTTCCCTGCGGAGCTTCAAGTCCTCCTGGGACAGCTCAAAACCGTCGGTCGTTGAAGCAACAGCTTCAAGCCGCCGACGACTCGGATGCCCCGGTTCCAAGGTAGTCACCAGCAGGCAAGTGCCCGGCAATCCCCCACGCCCTACCCGGCCGCGCAACTGGTGGAGCTGCGAGATGCCAAACCGGTCGGCATCCAGGATCACCATGAGCGTGGCGTTGTGAACGTCCACGCCCACCTCAATGACGGTGGTGGACACCAGCACTTTGGTGCTGTTGGCGGCGAACGACGCCATGGTCTCGGACTTCAGCTGCGGATCCTGCCGCCCATGAAGCGGTGCCACGGGGACTCCAGCCAGTGCGGGTTCCTGCAGGAGGGCGTCGACGACGGCGGTCACCGATGCCAATTCCCGCGCCGGGCCTTCGTCCGCAAGGTCCGCATCGCTGGGTTCCGCTTCGCCCGGGCTGAAGTCGCCGTCGTCGTCCGATCCGATCTTGGGGCACACCACGTAGACCTGATGACCCGAGTCCACTTCTTCACGTGAACGCTTCCATATGCGGTCCACCCATCCCGGATTTTCCGCGAGCCCCACCACGTGCGTCGAAATCGGAGCGCGCCCCGCAGGAAGCTCGTCAAGGATGGAAGTCTCAAGATCACCGAACACCGTCATCGCCACCGTGCGGGGAATAGGCGTGGCCGTCATGACCAGCAAATGCGGGGGCCGCTGTGCCTTGGCCCGGAGTGCATCGCGCTGCTCCACGCCAAAACGGTGCTGCTCATCCACCACAATCAATCCGAGATCCTGGAAACTGGTTTTGTCGCTCAGCAGGGCATGGGTGCCAATGACGATGCCGGCATTTCCCGAGGCAGCGTCCAGCATTGCCTGCTTGCGTGCAGCCGTGGGCATGGAACCAGTCAGGAGTGTCACCTGCACGGCTTCCTGAGCCGGGTCGCCGCCCAGCATGCCCGCGCCGCCAAAGATGTGGTCACGGGCCAGCGCTCCCAGAGTCTTCCGGATGGAGTGGAAGTGCTGGGCCGCAAGGACCTCCGTGGGTGCCAGGAGTGCGGCCTGGCCGCCTGCGTCCACCACCTGCAACATGGCCCGCAGAGCCACAATGGTCTTGCCCGAGCCAACCTCTCCCTGCAGCAGCCTGTTCATGGGAGTGTCGTGCCCGAGCTCTTCAGCCAGCGTCTTTCCGACGGCGGATTGGCCGGCAGTGAGAGTAAAGGGCAGGTTTTGATCGAATGCGCTGAGCAAGCCATCCACCCGCCGCCGACGCGCAGTGGCTTCCTCTGCTGCAAGTTGGGCGCGACGCCGCGCCAGGGCCGTTTGCAGCACCAGGGCTTCCTGATACCGGAAGCGCTCCTGGGCGCGTTGCCAATCCTTGGCAATCTCGGGCGAATGGATCAAACGGTACGACTCAGCCACGCTCAGCAGCCCGTCCCTTCGGACGATGCTTGCCGGCAGTGGATCCTGCAGGGAATCAAGGTCCATGGTCTGCAGCAAGGCAGTGATCACCTTGTGGATGGACCAACTTGTCAGCTTAGCCGTTGCAGGATAGACAGGAATGGGCATGGCGGCGAGCTTTTCGGGATCCACGGACCCCTCGGCTTCAGGGTCCTCGTCCAAGAGAAGGAAGTCCGGGTTGGTCAGGCCAAGGGACCCGCCGTAACGGGACACCTTGCCCGAGAACATGGCGCGTCGACCTGCCAGTAGTTCTCCCTTCGCCCGGAACCCGTTGAAGAAGCTGACCTTCAACGTCCCCGGGACGCCGCTGCCTCCGGCTTCGTCAGTGACCACCACATCCGTGATGGAACCGCGCCGGGCCCGCATCTGGCGCGTGCTGTTGGACAGTACCCGGGCAATCAGTGTGACTTCCTCATCCAGCGGAAGGTTACTGATGGGCGTCAGTTCCCCCCGGCTCAAATACCTGCGAGGGAAGTAGTTCAGCAAGGATCCGGTGGTTTTGAGGCCCAAGTGCTTTTCGATGACAGCCGCGGAGCGCTTGCCGATCCTGCGTTCGAGGGGCAGTTCCAGCTCAGAATTCATGCCGTGACTGGCCTGGAACGTTGAAGGCTTCGTTGATGCTGCCGGACTCGCTGCGGGAGGATTCCTGGGTGGCCGGCTCTTGCCCGTTGTCACGGGGAATCGCCAACTGGCTTACTGCGATGTCCGTAGGCTCTCCCAAAGAACGAATGAGTGCGACAGCCGGCTCAGGATCAGGAACATGCACGTGAACGCGCCACCTGTAGCTCACTTCCACGCCGGATTCGTCGTCCTCATCATCGTTGCCCTGCGCACCGCCAACCTGGCTCATGATGACGGATTCGCCCATCTCGTCCAGGCGTTGCCGGAGAATGGCCGCATTCAAGGGCGAAAGATTGATGGTGCACATGACTTCCACACCGTCGTCGGCGGGCATGTGCTCATGAATGTGGGGATCCTGCAGCTTGTAGCCGTGGAGGCCGTCGAGCAGTTCATCCTGGAGTTCCTCACCCAAGACGGCGGAGCGGAGGCAATCGAGCACCAGCAGCATGCCCACGCCCCCTGCATCCACAACACGTGCTTCATGCAGCTGTGCGAGCTCGTCCTCGGTCCGGACAACCGCTTGGTAGGCGGCATCCACTACGGCGTCGAGCGAGAGTCCCAACGCATGGTTGCTGTCGTCGCCACTCTGGTTCGCGTCCACCTCTTGGGCAGCATGAGCGGCGGCTTCCAGGACCGAAAGCATAGTGCCGGCCACAGGTTCGCTCAACGCCGACCAGGCCCGGATCTGTGCCCTGTTCAACGCTGTGGCAAGCAGCGGTGCGCTGAGGCGGGATTTGCCAACCAGGGGCTCTGCGGCGGCGCACAGGAAGACGGCAAAAAGTGTGCCCGAGTTGCCCCGTGCTTGTTCCATGGCCGCCTGCCCGGCGCGGGACAGCAACGCCCCGACGTCATTGCCGGTTTCCGTAGCGTCAGTCGCAGTGCCGCCCAAGGAAGCCACTGCGGCCCGGACGGTGAGATAAAGGTTGGTTCCGGTATCGCCGTCGGCGACAGGAAAAATGTTGATCGCATTGAGACGGTCGCTGTGGTTGCCGAGGACCACCTCCGCCTTGCCGAGCCAACGTTTCATGGCGTGCGCATTCGCGGCGATCTTAGTCTGCAAAGTGATCCCATCCAACAGTGTCAGCAGTTTGCCCGGAAATCCGGACGCCACTGCCTGGCGGCTCGACAACGGCTTGCACCGAGCCTATCGCAGTGAAGCCCTGCGGTAACTGAATACTTGCCGGGAACGTGGCAAGCAAACCGTGGTCTTCTCCCCCGCCCAGCACCCATCGCATGGCATCTTCACCAAGCAATTCAGCCGCAGGTTCCAACGGGACTGCGTAGTTCTCCAAGGCAGCGGGATCGAAATCCAAAACCACACTGCTGGCGCCGGCCAAGCGGCTTCCATCACGCATCAGACCATCGGAAATATCCATCATGGCCGTGGCACCCGCACGCGCAGCCAGGGGGCCGGCGGCCAGTGGAGGCTGCGGCCGGCACTGATTTTCCACCAAGCTCCGCAGTTCGCCCGGCAGGCTGCCCAAGGGAATCTCGCTTTCCAGCAGCGCCCAGCCGGCAGCTGCCCTCCCCAAGGTTCCCGAAACCGCCACGATGTCCCCAGGGTTGGCACCGGACCTCAGGACCGGCGCCACACCGGAAAGAGTACCGACGACGGCGACAGTCACCGCCAGCTCGCGGCCCCGGCCGAGGTCTCCACCGGCCACGGAGCAGTCCGGGGCACCCAGGCCAACGATCGCCGCAGTGAGGCCATCGGCAAAGTCTTCCACCCATTCGACGGGCGTGGTCGGTGGCATGGTGAGGCTCACCACGAGACTCGTGGCGCTGCCGCCCATGGCGTTGATGTCGCTCAGGTTTTGCGCCGCGGCCTTCCAACCGACGTCGAATCCGGTGGTCCTGTAGCCGTTGGGCCACTCAAGCCTGAAGTCCTGATCCTGCGTCTGAGTGTCGATGGAGATGAGGGTCCGGCCATCCGGTGCTGCAATCAGGGCAGCGTCGTCTCCGGGTCCCAGCAGAACGCCGGGGCTATGGTGCAGTCGCGGGAAGATCCTGGCAAGGAGGGCGGACTCCGACAGATCCTGGACGGTCAACTGTTCTACTGGCACTGCACTCAATTCTTCTCTTGGCACGACGCTCGGTTTTTTAGTGGCCGGCTCTTCTCAAGCACAGCCTTACGCTATCGCTACCCACCGACAGAATACTGTGGCAGCCTCCCACGGCGTTCCACCGGGAATGTGACCCGGGCAACGCGAATCTTTCAGCCAGCGCGTGCGGGATAGGCTGGATGGATGCACCGAAAGACCCTCCGCCGGACTGCTCTGGCCATCGCACTGGCCTCCGCGTCCGCCACCGCTTTGTCGGCCTGCGCCCCCGCCGTGGACGTCACGGCCGCCGCAGACGCCGCCAATCCTGCCTGCGCACCAATGATGGTGGCCCTGCCCGATCAGATCGGTGATGCTGCCCTTCGCAAGACCAACAGCCAGGCGACAGCAGCCTGGGGAGATCCTTCCCAGGTCATCCTCCGCTGCGGCGTAAACGTTCCCGGCCCCACCACAGACCGTTGCGTCAGCGTCAATGACATCGACTGGGTCATCAAGGAAGGCGATCCCGTGTACACCTTGACCACCTTCGGTCGGGAACCAGCCACGGAAATCCTGATTGATCCGGTCAAACTGGAGGCAGCGAACATTAGCTCGGCTACCGTGCTGACCGAGCTGGCAGCCGCGGTTGGCAAGATCAAGGCATCCGGAAAGTGCGTCGGCCAGGAAGACCTTCAGAACCTGCCGTCCGCGCAGTAGGGACCTCCGGCGAGGTTAGCGGCGTGGTTAGCGCAGTCCCGTCTTGCGGGTCAGCGCCAGATGGATCAATTCATCGATCAGGTCCCCGTAGGCCAAGCCGGATGCTGCCCACATCTGCGGGTACATGCTCTTGGGCGTGAAGCCAGGCATCGTATTGATCTCGTTGATGACCAGCTCACCTGCCGGGGTGTAGAAGAAGTCCACACGGCTGAGGCCTTCTGCTCCGACGGCGTCGAAAGCGACAGCGGCGAGTTCGCGCACCCGCGCGATTGCCTCATCCGGCATATCGGCCGGGCAGCTCAGGGCTGCGGCCCCGTCCTCAACATACTTGGCGGCGAAGTCGTAGAACTGATGCTCTCCTTCTGCCACGGCAATTTCACCCGGCATGGAGGTACGGGGAGCATCGGTGCCACGTCCTTGAAGGACCGCACACTCGATCTCGCGGCCCACAATGCCGGCTTCGATGACCAGCTTCAAGTCGTGACGGCGGGCCTCCTCGATCGCGGCGTCCAGCCCATCGATCGAGTCCACCTTGGAAATACCCATGGACGAGCCTGCGCGGGCAGGCTTGACGAACACGGGGAATCCCAGCTTGTCCACCCGCTTACGAACGGACTCGGCGTCAGTGGTCCACTCGCGGTCCGTGACAGCCACGTAGGGCCCCACGCTTAGTCCTGCGGATTCGAACACCACTTTCATGAAGTGCTTGTCCATTCCCACGGCCGAGGCCAGCACTCCGGCCCCTACATAGCGGGTGTCCGAGAGCTCGAGGAGACCTTGGACGGTACCGTCCTCGCCCCATGGTCCGTGCAGCAGGGGAAAGACAACGTCCACAGCACCCAATTCCAGGGGTACGGCATTGGGCTCGGTCACGATGAGCTGATGCTCGCCGCCAACCTCGGCCAAGGTGACGGTCTTGCCCGACGGCGCCACCTCGGGAAGCGCTGCCGAGCTCAAGGACCAATCGCTGGTGTCGCCCGATGCGAGAACCCACTGACCCGATTTGGCGATGCCGATTGGGATGACCTCGTACTTGTTCTTGTCGATCGCGCCCATGACACCAGCGGCGGTGACGCAGCTGACGGCGTGTTCGCTGGAGCGCCCGCCAAAGAGAATCGCTACACGGGGACGGCCCGTTACAGGGGTGGAGTGGTCAGTCACCATCAGTAGTCGCCTTCGGACTTCAGTGCCCGGGCCAGCAGTCGCGGCCCCAGGTCATCAACGGACATTCTGCCTTCAAGCACCGCCACAACGGCGGCCGTGATGGGCATTTCAACATTTAATTTGCCGGCGAGCTCATGAACAGCCGGGCCTGATTTGATGCCCTCTGCTGTCTGTGTCATGTGTTCGGCAACTTGCTCAAGGCTAAGGCCTTCGCCAAGCAACCTGCCGGCTGTGTGGTTGCGTGAGAGGGCTGAAGAGCACGTGGCCACAAGATCCCCTAGACCGGCCAGGCCGGCCATGGTGTGAGCTTCTCCGCCAAGGGCCAGCGCAAGCCGGGAGGTCTCCGCAAGCCCGCGTGTGATCACCGAGGCCTTGGTGTTATCGCCCATCTGGCGGCCTTCGCAAATGCCCACGGCGAGGGCAATCACGTTCTTGACGATCCCGCCGATTTCCACCCCCACAACATCTGTGCTGGTGTAGGGCCGGAAGTACGGTGCCGTGCAGCACAGCGCAATGGCAGCAGCGGTGTCGGCGTCACTGCAAGCAACAACGGACGCGGTTGGTTGCTCCCTGGCAATCTCCATCGCCAGGTTGGGGCCCGAGACCACTGCTACGCGAGACGCGGGAAGACCCAGCTCCTGGGCGATCACTTCGCTCATCCGGGCGTCCGTGCCCAGTTCCAAGCCCTTCATCAAGGAGACAACCACGGCGTCGGGGGCTAGAAACGGCTTCCACTCCCCCAGTTGCGGACGCAGGGACTGGGCGGGCACAGCGAGTACCACCAGCGTGGCATCCTTGAGCACCTCCTCCACATCCGTGGAAGCCGTGACTGACACCGGGAGTTCGATGTCCTTAAGGTATTGCTCGTTGCGGTGCGAAGAGTTGATCTGCTCCACCACTTCGGCCCGGCGTCCCCAGATCCGGATGCTGCGCTCAGATCCGGTGGCCGCAGCCGCGTCCGCCAGGACCTTGGCAAAGGTGGTGCCCCAGGATCCCGCACCCAAAACTGCCACGATGTCCGGCGTGTTGACGGTGACGTGCTCTGTTGTCATTTGCCGCCATCCCCTTCTTGGGCATCAGGAGATCCACCCTCAATGAAACGGCCGTGCCGGGACTGTTTGTGGACAGCCGGATCCCAACGCTCAGCAGGAGCAACTTCACCTCGAAGGGTTTCAAGCAGTTCCGTGATGGCGTCCATGATGACGTCAGTGGCAGCGGTCAGTGTTGCCCGGTCCATCGGCCGGTCGCTGAATGCACTGAGATCAACCGGCTTGCCAACAAGCACGCGGACAGTTTTGCGCGGGAAGATATGGAACCGCTTGGCGTACCGCGGGAAAACCTCCTGCGCACCCCAGTGCGCCATGGGTACAACTGGGGCTCCAGTCTGCAAGGCAAGCCTGGCCGCGCCCGTGTGGCCCTTCATCGGCCACAGATCGGGGTCGCGGGTGAGGGTTCCCTCGGGGTAAATGATGATGGCCCCTCCGGCATCCACCACTTCCTTGGCCACCTGCAGGGAGCGGTTCGCTCCCGCCGTCGAGCGTTCAACCGGAATCTGCCGTGTTGCCTTAAGCAAGGACCCCAGCACCGGGACCTTGAAGAGGCCCGTCTTCGCGAGGAAGTGCGGGGGCCGTTTCTGGTTGTAGACCATGTGCCCGATCACGATGGGGTCGATCTCGGTGCAATGGTTGGGTACTGCGATGAAGCCGCCGGGTGGAAGGTTCTCCATCCCTTCCCACTTTTTGGCCATCAGGAGGTTCATCAGCGGACGCGCGAGACCGGCCAGCAGCATGAATGTTGCACGGCTCTTAGCCGATTCCTTCAAAGGAGCCCCCGCTACTTGGTGGTGGTGATATCGAAATCGGCGCCCAGGCCGGCCAGCTTCTCGGTGAAGCGCTCGTAACCGCGATTGATGATGTCGATGCCCGTCACGCGTGAAGTACCCGTGGCAGCCAGCGCTGCGATGAGGTGGCTGAAGCCGCCCCGGAGATCGGGGATGTCAATGTCCGTGCCCCTAAGCGGCGTGGGACCGGAAATCACTGCTGAGTGCAGGAAGTTCCGCTGTCCGAACCGGCAGGGAACGCTACCCAGGCATTCGCGGTGCACCTGGATGTTCGCACCCATGCGTGCAAGGGCCTCGGTGAATCCGAAGCGGTTTTCGTACACGGTCTCGTGCACTATGGAGACGCCCTCGGCCTGCGTGAGCGCAACCACCAATGGCTGCTGCCAGTCCGTCATGAAACCGGGGTGGACGTCCGTCTCCAGGACCAGCGGGGAGAGCTTGCCGCCCTGGTGGTAGAAGCGGATGCCGTCGTCGCCGATGTCCATGCCACCGCCCACTTTGCGGTAGGTGTTCAGGAACGTCATCATGTCGCGCTGCGAAGCGCCCTCTACGAAGATGTCGCCTCGCGTCACCAAGGCAGCAGAGGCCCAGGACGCGGATTCATTGCGGTCCGGGAGCGCGCGGTGGTTGTAGCCGCGCAAGTCCTTGACGCCTTCAATCCGGATGGTCCGGTCCGTCTGGACGCTGATGATGGCGCCCATTTTCTGCAGGACGGCAATGAGGTCGATGATCTCTGGTTCAGTGGCCGCACCAATGAGTTCGGTAATGCCTTCGGCACGAGTTGCACTCAGCAGCACCTGCTCGGTGGCGCCCACCGAGGGGTACGGCAGCGAGATTTTAGCTCCGTGCAGTCCGTTCGGGGCAGAAATGTGGATGCCGCCCGGGCGCTTTTCCACCACGGCGCCGAACTGCCGCAGGACGTTCAGGTGGTAGTCGATGGGCCTGTCGCCGATCTTGCAGCCACCCAGGTCTGGAATGAACGCCTCGCCGATCGCGTGGATCAGCGGTCCGCACAGCAGGATGGGAATCCGCGAATCACCTGCGTGGGCATCAATCGCCGTGCTGGAGGCCGTCTTTGCATCCTTGGGATCCAAAGTGAGGTCTCCCGATTCGGGATCCTTCACCACGGTCACACCGTGCAACTGCAGCAGGCTGGTGACAACCTCTACGTCCTTGATTTCCGGCACATTCCTCAGCACCGATGGTTCGCTGCCCAGCAACGCCGCCACCATGGCCTTGGGCACCAGGTTCTTGGCACCGCGAACGGTCACTCGTCCAGTTAACGGGACGCCACCGCGGATTGTCAGAACACTACTCATCTATACCGGTTTCCTCACGACTACTCGCCCCCCAAACTTACAAAGGCTCCAGCTAAGCATAGAAGCTCGCTTTACCGATCCGAAATGGAACCGCCCGAGGCCCCGCTGATCAGCCCTCAGAGATCCGGGGACGAAAAAGGACCGGCTGGCCCATCCCAGGGGGGCCCGCCGGTCCGTTATCCGCAAGGTTGCGGCCTCTTATCAGAGGCTAGAGCGCGTCAACTTTCGCTGGCAGCGTCTTCGGTTTGAAGGACGGGCGTGTTGCCTCGTACGCCGTGATGTCCGCCTCATGCTGAAGGGTCAGGCCGATGTCGTCGAGGCCTTCCAGGAGGCGCCAGCGGGTGTAATCGTCAATTTCAAACGGTGCCACCACGTTGCCGCACTCCACCGTTTTGGAGACCAAGTCCACCTTGATCTCCGTACCTGGGTGGTTCTCCAGGACCTTCCAGATCAGTTCGATGTCGTCCTGGGCAACCTGGGCGGCCAGCAATCCCTGTTTTCCGGAGTTTCCCCGGAAGATGTCAGCGAAGCGTGAAGACAGAACGGCTTTGAAACCATAGTCCTTCAACGCCCAGACAGCGTGTTCCCGGGATGACCCCGTGCCGAAATCGGGTCCGGCAACCAGCACGGAGCCGGCGTTGAACGGGGCCTGGTTCAGGATGAAGGACTCGTCCTTCCGCCAAGCAGCGAACAAGGCATCTTCGAACCCGGTGCGGGTGATGCGCTTGAGGTACACAGCGGGAATGATCTGGTCCGTGTCCACGTTGCTCTGGCGCAGGGGAACGCCGATGCCGGTGTGGGTTGTGAAAGCTTCCATGGGATCCTCCTAGACTGCGATTCCGGTCAGTGTGCCTGCGGCAGCGGACTCAAGGTCCGACGGCGAGCTCAGCGTGCCTCGGACAGCCGTGGCCGCGGCCACCACCGGCGAGACAAGGTGCGTGCGGCCGCCCTTGCCCTGGCGTCCCTCAAAGTTGCGGTTGGATGTTGAGGCGCAACGCTCTCCCGGCTCCAGCTGGTCCGGGTTCATGCCCAAGCACATGGAACAACCAGCGAAACGCCATTCAGCGCCAAAGTCCTTGAAGACCTTGTCCAGGCCCTCCGCTTCTGCCTCCAACCGGACACGGGCAGATCCCGGGACCACCAGCATGCGGATGTTGGGGTCCTTTTCACGGCCACGAATAATGTCTGCAGCTGCGCGCAGGTCCTCAATACGGGAGTTGGTGCAGGATCCCAGGAAGACCGTGTCCACACGGATGTCCTTCATGGGGGTGCCGGCTTCCAAGCCCATGTACTGCAGGGCACGCTCGGCAGCTGCCTTGGCATTCTCATCACCGAAGTCTTCCGGCGAGGGCACCTTGGCGGACAGTGAAACGCCCTGGCCCGGGTTGGTCCCCCAGGTCACGAACGGCTCCAGAGTGTCAGCGTCCAGGTCAACTTCGACGTCGAAGGTCGCGTCGGCGTCGGTGTTCAGCGTGTTCCAGTACTCGACCGCGGCATCCCAGTCTGCCCCTTCCGGCGCGTGGGGGCGGCCCTGCATGTAGTCGTACGTGGTCTGGTCCGGTGCCACCATCCCGGCGCGGGCGCCGGCTTCAATGGACATGTTGCAGATGGTCATGCGCGCATCCATGGACAGCGCACGGATGGCCGAGCCGCGGTATTCCAGCACGTAGCCCTGACCGCCGCCGGTCCCGATCTTGGCAATGACCGCGAGGATGATGTCCTTGGCGGTGACGCCGGGACGCAGGGTGCCTTCAACGTTGATGGCCATGGTCTTGAACGGCTTCAGCGACAGGGTTTGGGTGGCCATGACATGCTCTACCTCGGACGTGCCGATGCCCATGGCCAGCGCACCGAAGGCGCCGTGGGTTGACGTGTGCGAGTCGCCACAGACCACGGTCATACCGGGCTGTGTCAGGCCCAGCTGCGGACCCACCACGTGCACGATTCCCTGTTCCTTGTCGCCGAGGGAGTGAAGGCGGACGCCGAATTCCTTGCAGTTGGCGCGCAGCGTCTCAATCTGCGTGCGGCTTGTCAGGTCCGCAATTGGTTTGTCGATGTCCAGCGTGGGAGTGTTGTGGTCCTCGGTGGCAATGGTGAGGTCCACGCGTCGCAATGGCCGGCCGGCCAGGCGCAGGCCCTCGAAAGCCTGCGGGGACGTTACTTCATGGACGAGGTGAAGGTCGATGAAGAGAAGATCGGGCTGGGCATTGGCTCCTTCGCCTTCACCCTTGCGCACTACGTGCGCGTCCCAGACTTTCTCGGCCAGTGTCTTTCCCACGGCCTTGCTCCCTTCACTGCGATTGGTTTGTTGCGTTGTTCTTGTTCCACTGAAGCAGCCCGGCGTCAAAATAGGCCAGTGAAACAACTTGCATCTCAGATATTGAGACGGCAATATCATTACATGGACAATTCTAGTGGAGTCGGTGTCATTGATAAAGCGGCCCAAGTACTCGATGCCCTTGAGGCCGGGCCCACCACTCTTGCGCAACTTGTGGCAGCCACGGGCCTTGCCCGGCCCACCGTTCACCGGCTCGCGCTGGCCCTTGTTCACCACCGTTTGGTGAGCCGCGACATCCAAGGACGCTTCGTCCTGGGCAGCCGACTGGTGGAACTCGCATCAGCTGCCGGCGAAGACCGGCTCATCGCCTCCGCTGGCCCCGTTCTCATTCAACTCCGTGACGCTACGGGTGAAAGCGCGCAGATCTTCCGCCGCCAAGGCGACTGGCGCGTCTGCGTAGCCTCAGCCGAACGGCCCATCGGCCTGCGCGACACCATTCCCGTGGGCACCCAGCTCTCCATGAAGGCTGGCTCAGCCGCGCAGGTATTGCTGGCGTGGGAAGACCACGACCGACTCCTGGAGGGGCTGCAAAACGCGCGCTTTACGCCCACCGTCCTGGCAGGGGTACGACGCCGGGGCTGGGGTCAGAGCCTTGGCGAACGCGAACCCGGGGTCGCCTCGGTTTCAGCGCCGGTTCGCGGACCGTCCGGAAGGGTCATTGCGGCAGTGTCCATTTCAGGTCCGATTGAACGCCTCACCCGCCAGCCGGGGCGCCTCCACGCTGAAGTGGTCTGCAACGCCGCCCGGCTCCTGACCGAAGCCCTGCGCAAGAACAATGACTAGCGTGAACAGCTACGCCGTTTTCCTTCGCGGCATCAACGTGGGCGGCATCAACATCAAGATGGCCGATCTCACCTCTGCACTGAAGGTCTACCCGTTCAGCAAGGTCAAAACCCTGTTGGCCAGCGGGAACGTGGTGCTGCAAAGTGAACTCAGCGCCAAGGACGTCAAAACACAGTTCGAGAAATGCCTGCGGGAAACCTTCGGTTACGACGCCTGGGTGGTTGTCCTCACCGCTGCAAGGGTCGACGAATTAGTGGCCGCGTGCCCGTATCCGGCGGACGACAAATCCACGCACAGCTATATCACCCTTGCCTCCGATACTGCGATGCTTGATGAACTCTTCCAGGCCGGCGAAGCGCTTGGCGGCGTGGAACAGGTGCGGCTCGGCCCGGAGGCCTCCGCTTGGCTGGCCCCTGCCGGCGGAACACTGGACAGTCCCTTCAGCAAACTCTCGGCCAGGGCACGCTACAAAGCCAGCACTACTACCAGGAACCTGCGCACCCTCATCAAAGTCAGGGATGCAGCCGCGTCCCTTTAGGCTCTGACTTTTGATGTTGGGGACCGTCTAGCCCGGGCGTGCGGCCTTGAGGGCTGCGTTGAACGCTTTCAAGCGGGTGATCTCCACTTCGACGGGCTCCACAATCCGCTGCTCGGCAACCCCTGCCACGGCTGCCTTCAACCGCTTCGCTGCCCTCGAAGCCCTGGCACGCGCCGCCCATCCACCAAGAATCCTCCCGGTGATGGCAAGGGCGATTCCCAGCACCACTCCCCCGGCAACCATCAGGGTTGGCCATGGCCACCCTTCTGTTCGGGGCACCTCAGGCACTGGCATTTGGAAGTAGCCGAGCGCGGCCAACACACCCAGCCAGCCCAGGCCCCCTGCTGCGAGCACAAGCGCGATCCATTGGAGGGTATTGAAAAGAAGCCACCACAGGGGACGTTTGCCCGCCAACAGGTCAGTGCCTGCAATCGCTTGATCCAAGGCGTCGGGCAGCTCCTCCCGCCCGTCCCTTGCCGCACTGCGGATGGCCGCACGCCAAGGACCCGGGGCGCCCGCTGAAGCCTCGTCCGCAAAATCCCGCACCGCTGCGTCCGTCCTTGCCCTCTCGGGTGCCCCGGCAGGTGGCAGGGATGTTCTGTTCAGTTCCGGCCTGGTGTCGTCCCTGCCCAGGTTCAGCCGCCGCAGCGGGTCGGGCCGGAAACGCAAAAGCCACCGGGTGACGGGCCATCCTGTCCTCTTGGCTGACTCCCGCTTAAAAGATCGGTGAACGGCGTCCACAACCACCGGAACATTTGCCGCCGTCGACAATTCAGACGCGAGGCGGGCTTTCGTTCCACCCTTGACGCCCCTGGCTTCGCCCTCGCCGGAGGCTTTGGCAAGTTCCGCGGCGGCCTTCGCAACGTCCGCTGCCAGGCGTTCTGTTGTGGCCTCCCGCTGAACCACCACCTTCCTGATCACCGCGCGGAGGCTTTGGACGCCGTCGCCCGTTAGCGCTGAGGCGCCAAGGACCCGGACCTTCCCCAAGCCGTCCTGTGCAAGGATCCCTTCCAAAGACTGCATCACAGCGGCTGCGTCGGATGCGTTGAGTTTGTCGATCTGGTTCAGGACAACCAGGGTCACCGCCCCATGAGAGGCCATGGGGCGAAGAAAATCATGATGCACCGCAGCGTCGGCGTATTTCTGCGGGTCCAGAACCCACACCAGGACATCAACCATGCCCACCATTCGCTGAACGATCTCCCGATTCTCCAGTCTGGTGGAATCGAAGTCCGGCAGATCCAGCAGCACCAAGCCGGTGTTCTCCTCCGCGAGCCCTGGAACCGGTGGCAGCGTATGCCGTTCTTTGACGTCCAACCAGTCAAGCAGCGGCCCGCTGCCTTCCTCGCCCCAAATGCCCGCCAAAGGTGCCGACGTCGTGGGACGCCGGGCAGTGGCGGTTGCGAGACTGCTGTCCGAAACAGCATTGAACAAGGAGGATTTTCCGCTGCCTGTCGCCCCGAAGAATCCCACCACCGTGTGATCAGCCGACAGTGACCGCCGCGAGGTGGCCCGTTCCAAGACCTCGTACACGGATTGCAGATCAGGATCCGGGAGGACACCCTCAGCCAGTTCCCGTGCAGTATTGAGGGATTCAAGCCTGCGCTGCAGCAGCGACGACTCGCGAACCTGTCCGTGGCGGCTCATGCGGCCCCTGCCAGATGGCGCAATGCTTGGGCATACCGGGCGAGGTCGTCCCCGGAGCTCGGATGGGCTGCCTCAAGGCGGCCAAGGAACCGCTCTCTCTCATCGTCCAGGAGCCGTTGGCATTGAGTATGAAGGTCATCCCTGGCCTGCTGGGCCAAACGACGTACGGCGTCCTCACCGAACACCGCTTCAAGCAGCTTCTGGCCAACGACGGCCGTTCCGCCTGCAATGCCGATCTCCAAGCCACTCAGGCCGGCAGTCATGGAGAACACCACCACCATGAGCGCAGCCCCGAGCCCGTTAACGCCAAAGGACAACCAGCGGGCCTGGGTCCGTTTGCCCTGGCCTTGGGTACGGATCATCTCCATCAGACCCTCCTGCCAGGAACGGATAGCTGCTGCGGCCTTCGCGTCGAAGCCCTCGCTGGTACCCGAAAGATCCTCCGTGCCCAGGAGATCCCGGCCGGCAGCATCCGAGCGCCAGTGCCTGTCCACGTTTTCGGCTGCATTCGCGGCCTCGTCCAGGATCACCGCCTGCAGCCCGGTCTCAATGGCGGTTTCAACCTTCACAGCGGGAGCCGGCTCGCCGCGGAAGAAGGCCCCTACCCGGTCCCGCATCCGCCCGATATTCTGTTCAAGCGCCCGGAAAAATTCACCTGTTCCCACAAAATCCTGCCACCGCGCCAGCACTTCGCCGCGGAGCAAAGCACCGTCCTTGGTGGCCTCCAGGATGCGCGAGAGCGCCTGCT
This sequence comes from Paenarthrobacter sp. NPDC091711, assembly GCF_044756605.1. Classification (NCBI taxonomy): domain Bacteria; kingdom Bacillati; phylum Actinomycetota; class Actinomycetes; order Micrococcales; family Micrococcaceae; genus Paenarthrobacter; species Paenarthrobacter sp. NPDC091711. Next base: position 338,543 of record NZ_JBIVTF010000004.1, on the reverse strand, counting down.
CATACTCAGCAACGCACGTCACCCGAAGATCGTGGGCAGCGGCATCCTGGGCGGCAGCGGCACCCGCGACTCCGTCCAACCTGACACTGACGGCCTTGACAGCACCATTGAGTGTTCGTCGGGCCACCTCCGCCCGTCCGGCTGCATCAGCGGCCAAGGCACCCAGCCACTGGCGCAAGGGAATCACGGACTCCTCCGGAAGCATCCCCAGTTCGTTGAGGGCACTTTCAGGAACAACGAAGAGTTTCGCCTCGGCCAAACCCTGCCGGTCCAGCATTGCCTGGAGGTCAGTCCTGACTTCCTCTTCCGCGGCAGCCGGCACACGGTCCAGGACCACGGCTACGGTGATATCCCTGGACGCCGCGTCCAGGAGCAGCCGCCAGGGTACGGCGTCGGCGTAGCGGTTTGCGGTGGTGACAAACACCCAAAGGTCAGCGGCGGCAAGCAGCTGGCCGGCTAGCCTGCGGTTGTCATCAGAGATCGAGTCGATGTCGGGTGCATCCAGGAGCGCTATTCCCTGGGGAACAGCCTCGTGTCCCACCAGGACCAAGGACGTAATGGCCTGCGCATCGGGGGTGGCTCCTGCCTGATGCGCCGGCAAAGGGCTGTCTGAGACCGTGCCCCGGATCCTGTCCAGGCCCGGAAGAATCCGATGGCCGTCAAACCACTCCGCGTCCAGGGGATGGTGGAGGAGGATGGGCTGGCGCGTGGTGGGCCTGATGGCGCCGGCACGCGTGACCGGGTAGCCGATCAACGCATTGACCAGGGTGGACTTCCCTGCACCAGTGGATCCGCCGACAACCGCCAGCAGCGGAGCGTCCAGGCTCCGGTAGCGGGGAATCACGTAGTCGTCCAGCTGTGCCAGTGACTCTCGAATCCACTGACGGGCTTCCCGGACTTCCGGTACGGCGAGCGGAAGGGTTGTGGCCGCAAGTTCCGCGCGGGCCGCTTCCAAGGTCTCGACGGCGGCTGCCGCACCAAGGGCTGCTTGGCTGGCCCGGGGTGTTCTCTCATCATCATTAGCGGTCACAGCATCATCATGCCAGTCCAATCCCCGTGACAGGGGCGCCGCAAGCATTGAGGACAAAACCGGAGAAAAAAGAAATCCCCCGGAACCGTGGTTCCGGGGGATTTGTTGGTGACCCCAGCGGGATTCGAACCCGCGTTACCGCCGTGAGAGGGCGGCGTACTAGGCCGCTATACGATGGGGCCTTGCACTTTTTATCACCGTTTCCGGCGATCAAGCTGAATGAGTATTTCATACTTTCAGCTTCGCTCCAAATCGACTCAGCGATCTGAAACATCTGATTTTCCAGCGTGTTGACGCGGATTTTCAGAGCTGGGATACCAGGACTCGAACCTAGAATGACGGTACCAGAAACCGTAGTGTTGCCAATTACACCATATCCCAAAGTGACTTTCGGACCGGAGTTCAACGCTTTGGTTTCCCTCAGCTTTTCCCTCCGTGCCCCTCAGCACGAGTAATGACTCTACCGGAGTCTCGCCACCTGCACAAATCGGAAAGCCGTTACCTGCATCACATGATTCTTACGCAGCGGTAGGAGCCGTCACCAGCAGCCGCGACAGCGAGTCCACTTGGCGTCCGGTGAACTCTTCCACCACTTCCCCGGTCCTGTTCAGCCATACGCCAATCAGCCCTGCTGCCGTTGCACCGTCAGCATCAAGCAGCCTGTTGTCGCCAACATACAAGGTCTCCGCCGGCCCTGTGCCCAACAGGCGCACGCCTTCGAGGTAAATCGCCGGGTCCGGTTTTGGCACACCTACGGTGTCCGTACCCACGAGGATCTTGATCCTCGACAGGCCTGCACCGTCCAGCTTGGCCCGCTGGTAATCATGCACGTTGTTGCTCACGGCGCCGTAGGGAATTCCTGCGGCATCGAGGGCGTCGAGTACGCCTTCAACGTCGTCAAAAGCCCGCACATACGCCGTCTGGCGTTGATGGTACTCGGCCACCCAGGCTTGGGATTCTTCGCCCTCCTGAAGCTCCACGCCAAAGTGTCCCAAAGCAGCCCTGCCCCGCAGGAGCCGCTGCTCATTGAAAGTCAGCTCCCCGGCCAGATAGCGGTCGTAGAAGTGCGTGGTCTCGTGTGTGAAGATGCGGCCGAACTTCACCCACCCGGCCTGGTCCAGGCCGGGCAGGAGATGCTCGCTGACATCGCGGAGTGCCGTTGTCATGGCGTACTCAAGGTCCACCAAGGTGTCGTCAATGTCGAAGAGGACACCACGGACGGTGCCGAAGGAACGTGAGATGGCCATGACTGCTTCTGCTGCTAGCCTCGGAAGGCGCGGACACGGGCGAGCGAGGAATCCTTGCCAAGGATCACCATCGACTCAAACAAGGGCGGAGAAATGCGGCGTCCTGAGATGGCCGTACGCACCGGACCGAAAGCTGCCCGTGGCTTGATGCCAAGATCCTCAACCAAAGCCTGCTTGAGCGCGGCCTGGATATTCTCAGCCGTCCACTCACCGATCGGTTCCAGCGCTGCCAGGGCAGCATCGAGTACTTCCTCCAGGTTCTGCGGAAGTCCCTTGCGGGCATCGTCGGCAACGTCAATGGCGTCATCGGCCTTGAACAAGAAGGCCAGCATCTCCGGAGCTTCTCCCAAGAGAGTGATGCGTTCCTGTACCAGAGGAGCAGCCTCTGCGAGGATCTCTTCTTGCCGCGGCGTCAGGATTTCACCAACGAAACCAGCAGCCCGGAGGTAAGGAACCAAGCGTTCCTTGAAGTCCTCCGGCGCAAGCATCCGCACGTGGGTTCCATTGATGGCTTCAGCCTTCTTGATGTCGAAACGGGCCGGGTTGCCCAGGACGTCGTGGATATCGAAGTTGGCTACGAGCTGCTCCACGGTGAAGATGTCCTCGTCCGCGCTCAGTGACCAGCCAAGGAGCGAGAGGTAGTTGAGCAGACCCTCGGGGATGAATCCACGTTCACGGTGCAGGAACAGGCTGGACTCGGGGTCGCGCTTGGAAAGCTTCTTGTTCCCCTGGCCCATGACATAGGGCAGGTGGCCGAACTCCGGCATGTACTCGGCCACGCCGATCGCGTAGAGGGCGCGGTACAGCGCAATCTGACGCGGAGTGGAGCTCAGCAAATCCTCGCCGCGAAGGACGTGGGTGATGCCCATAAGAGCGTCGTCCACAGGGTTCACCAGCGTGTAAAGCGGAGCACCGTTGGCGCGCACAACAGCAAAGTCGGGAACCGAACCGGCCTTGAAGGTGATCTCGCCGCGGACCAGGTCATTGAAGGTCAGGTCCTCGTCCGGCATGCGGAGGCGAAGGACGGCCTCGCGACCCTCGGCTTTGAATTGTGCCAGCTGTGCATCCGTCAGGTGCCGGTCGAATCCGTCATAGCCCAGCTTGGGGTCGCGGCCCGCCGCCTTGTGGCGTGCTTCGATCTCGTCAGGCGTTGAGTAGGACTCGTAGACGTGTCCTCCGGCTTTGAGCTTGGCGATGACATCCTGGTAGATATCGCCGCGCTGCGACTGCCGGTACGGCTCGTGCGGTCCGCCAATTTCCACGCCCTCATCCCAGTTGATGCCGAGCCATTTCAGGGCATCCAGCAACTGGTGGTAGCTCTCTTCGCTGTCGCGGGCCGAGTCTGTGTCCTCGATGCGGAAGATCAGCTTGCCGCCGGTGTGGCGTGCATACGCCCAGTTGAACAGGGCAGTGCGGATCAGGCCAACGTGCGGTGTTCCCGTGGGCGACGGGCAAAAACGGACGCGGACCGGAGTCTCGGCGTTGACGGCAGGGATGGCGCTGGAGGCAGCGTTCGACGCAGAAGCAGTAGTCATAGTGGTTCCAACTTTACCGCTTGGCGACGCTTCGGTTTCCCGGCTGGAAACGCCCGACGGCGGCTCTTGCCTTCCGCGCGAAAGGCAAGAGCCGCCGTCGGTCTTCAACGACTGGCTGGGAGCCTAGCGGCGAACCACCGGGTTGGAGAGACGGCCGATGCCTTCGATCTCCACTTCAAAACGGTCGCCCTCATTGACCAGGCCCACACCGGCAGGGGTGCCGGTCATGATGACATCGCCTGGAAGCAGCGTGAATGCGTGCGAAACGATCGAGACAAGCTCGCGTACGCCACGGATCATCTGGTTGGTGCTGCCATCCTGGCGGAGTTCGCCGTTGAGGCGGCCTTGGATGGCCAGGTCCTCGTGGTCGAGATCGGTTTCGATCCACGGGCCCAGAGGCGCGGACGTGTCGAAACCCTTGGCCCGCGCCCACTGAAGGTCCGTCTTCTGAACGTCGCGGGCGGTGAGGTCGTTGCCGCAGGTGTAGCCGAAGATGACGTCGTCCACGCGGTCCTCGGGAACGTCCTTGCAGATCCGGCCGATCACTACGCACAGCTCAGCCTCGAAGGAGACCTCCTCTGAGAACGAGGGAAGGATGATGGGATCGTTCGGGCCGATCACGGAGGTGTTGGGCTTCAGGAACAGCAGCGGCTGCTGGGGAACCTCGTTGCCAAGTTCTGCAGCGTGCTCGGCGAAGTTCCGGCCGACGCCAATGACCTTGCTACGGGGAATGATCGGAGCGAGGAGCCGCACGTCCTCGAGCTTGTGCTTCACGTGGGTACGTTCAACGCCATTGAAGAAGGGGTCGCCGTTGATGACAGTGATTTCCTCACTGCCGGGCTCGCCTTCAACAACGCCGTAAAGGGGATCAGAATCAACTACAAACCGGGCGATACGCATGGGCTCAAGCCTACAGTCCGGGCCTAGCTTCGGAGGTAATCCAACTGGGCGGCGACGGAAGTCTCGGCCGCCCACCTGACGGAAGGGTCGACGTCGGGATAAACGGCATCGGTGACAGCTGGTATTGATGCATCCTGTCCCAGGTTTTTCAGCGCCGCCCTGATCTGGTCAAGCCGCTGCTCACGGTGGTCCCGGTACTCGCGGCACTTCTGATCCAAGGCGGGCAGCACCGGACCGTGGGCGGGGAGGAGGGTTGCCGGCCCCAGCGCTTCGAGCCGGTCCAAGCTTGCCAGGTAATCCCCCAGCCGACCATCCGGGTAATCCAGCACAGTGGTTCCACGGCCCAGGATGGTATCGCCGGTCAGGACGGATCCGGTGGGGCCGTCATGAGGGAGATGGAAGCAGAGGGAGTCGGACGTGTGGCCCGGGGTTCCCACCACGCGGATCTCCACGCCACCGGCAATCAGCACTTCCCCATCCTGGAGCGGCTCACCACCGTGGCAATGCTCCGGCAACGCAGCGCGGACCGGCGCCCCGGTGATCTGGTGGAAACGCGCTGAAGCCTCGGTATGGTCCGCATGCCGGTGAGTAATGAGGACCACGTCCACAACACCAGCCGATGCCAGCGCAGCCAAGTGGTTTTCGTCGTCAGGGCCGGGGTCCACCACCGCGACGTAGGGCGAACCCGGGGCGCCAATGACGTAAGAGTTGGTGCCGTCCAGGCTCATCGGGCCCGGGTTCGGAGCCAACCGGAAGCGGGTGAGCTCGCTGCTGCGCTGCAAGGAAGAGGAGTGGCCAGCGGATGAATTACCCGAAGTCCCCATTGATTCTGAAGTCACAGTCCCATCTTGGCACTGAACCCACGCTCTCTCACATCCCGCGCCTTCCCACCAACCCTCTCTCACATCCCGCGCCCTCTCTCACATCCCGCACCCTTCCCAGGCTCGACAGCGTTAGAACGCCCCGAAGGAACTGCGAGAGGGTCCGACGCAAACCCGAGGGAACTGCGAGAGGGTTCGGCGCAAACCCGAGGGATGTGATCGAGCGTCCGGGGAAGCAGAACGGCGGCCCCTCCGCTTGAAACCAAGTGGAGGGCCGCCGTCGTGTGGTGAGTTACGGGGTTTAGACCAAGCGGGTCAGCCAGCCGTGGGTGTCCTCGACGGTGCCGGTCTGGATGCCCAGGAGCTGCTCACGGATGGCCATGGTGGTTTCGCCCGCCTTGGCATCCTCGGCGCCGATGAACTCGGTGGCATCCTTGAGCACACCGATCGGCGTGATGACTGCTGCGGTGCCACAAGCGAAGACCTCGGTGATCTCGCCGGAAGCGACGCCGTCGCGCCACTCGTCCAGGGTGATTTTGCGCTCGGTGACCTGACGGCCCATGTCCTTGGCCACCTGGATGACGGACATGCGCGTCACGCCTTCCAGGATGGTGCCGCTGAGCGCGGGAGTGACCAGGGAACCGTCCTTCATGACGAAGAAGACGTTCATGCCGCCCAGTTCTTCCACGGCGTCGTCGTTGAAGTGGTCCAGGAAAAGCACCTGCTTGCAGCCGTTTGCTTCGGCTTCCTGCTGTGCGATCAGCGAAGCAGCGTAGTTGCCGCCGCACTTGGCCGCACCCGTTCCGCCGCGGCCCGCACGGGCGTATTCGCGGGAGATCCAGATGGAGACGGGTTTGAGCTCGCCCCCGAAGTAGTTGCCGGCGGGTGAAGCGATAACCCGGAAGGAAACTTCGCGGGCAGCCCGAACTCCGAGGAATGCCTCGGTGGCAATCATGAACGGACGCAGGTACAGGGCTTCGCCGTCGCCGGACGGAACCCATTCCCTATCTGCCTGTACCAGTTCCCGGATGGCGCCCAGGAAGTACTCCTCGGGCAGCTCAGGAAGGGCCAGGCGGCGTGCCGACTTGTTCAGGCGTGCGGCGTTGGCTTCGGGCCGGAAGGTCCATACGGATCCGTCGGCGTGGCGGTAGGCCTTGAGTCCTTCGAAGATCTCCTGGCCGTAGTGCAGGACCGCAGCCGAGGGGTCCAGGGAAATGGGTCCGTAGGGCTCGATCCGGGCGTTCTGCCAACCGCCATTGCCATCGGCGTCAACTTTGTAGTCGACGACGGCGGTGTGGTCGGTGAAGTAGTCGCCAAATCCCGGGTTCGCCAGGACGGCTGCACGCTCCTCAGCAGATTTCGGTGTTTCCGAAAGCTGCTGGCTGAATTCGACGCCATGGGCAGTCTGAGTCATGTTTCCTCCACAGTCAGCTACCTGGCAGGGCGAACCGGGCCCAAAAAGGGTGTGGTTCAGCGATGGACCAGGGAAGCAGGTAAATAATTCAAGACAAGCTTACGCCTGCGTATTGGGCCTAAAGTGCGGCCGCAATAGCGTCGCCAATGGCAGCTGTGCTGCGTGGCTCGCCGGTGCGGCTCTCGACGTCGGCGACTACTGCCGCTTCGATCTTTCGGGCCGCCGTGGTGTAGCCAAGGTGGTCCAGGAGAAGCACTGCGGAGAGGATGGCCGCGGTGGGATCGGCTTTCTGCTGTCCGGCGATGTCCGGAGCGGAGCCGTGGACGGGCTCAAACATGGACGGTGCTGTGCGGTCCATGTTGATGTTGCCTGATGCCGCCAGGCCAATGCCGCCGGTAACGGCTGCAGCGAGGTCGGTGAGGATGTCGCCGAAGAGGTTGTCGGTGACGATGACATCAAAGCGGGAGGGCTCGGTCACCATGAAGATGGTGGCCGCGTCGATGTGCAGGTAGTCGTGGGTGACCTCGGGGAATTCCTGGGCCACGGCCTCGACAGTCCGCTTCCAGAGGTGCCCGGCAAACACGAGCACGTTGTGCTTGTGGACAAGGGTGACGTGCTTGCGGGGACGCTCGCTGGCACGGCGGAAGGCGTCACGGACAACGCGCTCCACACCGTGGGCTGTGTTGAGCGAAACTTCGGTGGCGACCTCGTGCGGCGTACCGCCACGCAGCGTGCCACCGTTGCCCACGTACGGGCCCTCGGTACCTTCCCGGACCACAACGAAATCGATGGTGCCGGGGTTGGCCAAGGGGCTGCCGACTGTGCCATAGAGGCGGGACGGGCGCAGGTTCACATAGTGGTCAAGGCTGAATCGGAGCTTCAGCAACATCTCGCGTTCAATGATGCCGGACGGGATGCGGGTGTCGCCCGGCGCAGCGCCCACTGCACCAAAGAGGATGGCATCGCGGGTACGCAGGTCTGCCAGAACCTCGTCCGGGAGCGTCTCGCCGGTCTCAAGCCAGTGCTGGGCACCGAGCTTGTAGTTGGTCAGTTCAAGGGCGACGCCTTCGGCGGCGACGGCCTTTTCGAGGACCTTGACGGCTTCGGCGATGACCTCTGGGCCAATGCCGTCGCCAGGGATGACAGCGAGATTGATGGACGTTGCACTCATAGCTCTATCTAGCCAAGCAATCCACATGCTGGTCAAAATCGTCTCATTCTGCGAACACTCAACGTTGTGCCGATTCAGACCACGGCATGATGCCCGCCTCCGGACCAAGAGCATAGAGTCGTAGCGTGGACAGAAGGCACGCAGTATATGAATGGTTCCGGATCAACCGCTTCAAAGTGGATATGACGGCGACGTCCTTGCTGATACTCCTTTTTGGTCCGGTCTATCTCCTGGCCTCACGGCCTTGGCTTTTTGTCCTTTCCTGCAGCCTGCTGCTTCCGCTGGCGTGGCGACGCACGCGCCCGGCCGTTGCGGCCGGCGTCGTGATCCTGGTGTGCCTGATCCAATGGGCGGTGGGTTCCGAGCCCGTAGCCGGCCAGATCGCAGTCCCCCTGGTCATCTACGCAACCGCGGCTTACGGCCCGGCGTGGGCAAGCCGCACAGTCCTGGTGGCCGGAATGCTGGGCGGCATTATGCTGACGACGCGTGAGTACTCCAGCACTGCCGAGTCGGGCATTATGGGGCTCACTATCGGGGCCCTCTACACGGTGTTGATTTGGATGCTGGTGCTGGTGAGCTGGACCTTGGGCGACCTCACCAGGGTGCGCCGGCTCCAACTTCAGGCACTGGAGGACCGGACCCGAAGGCTCGAGGTGGAGCAGCAGCAGGAGCGCCAGCTGGCCGCGGCCGACGAACGCTCGCACATCGCGCGGGAAATGCACGACATCGTTGCCCACTCGCTGTCCGTCATCATCACCCAGGCGGACGGCGCACGCTACGCGGCCGCGGCAAAACCGGAGCTCGCCACCGAAGCGCTGGCCACCATCGCGGCCACGGGCAGGGACTCGCTGGGTGAAATGCGGCGGCTGCTTGGCGTCCTCCGCTCCGACGACGAGTCCCCTACCCGCCCGCAACCGCGGTTGTCGGACCTGGACGAACTCCTGCTGGGCTTCCGCGCGGCCACGCTCCAGGTCACCTTCGACCAGATCGGAGCAGCCCGCCGGGCGCTTCCCGCCGGCGCCGAACTAACGGCCTACCGCATCATTCAGGAAGCCCTCACCAACGTCATGAAACACGCTGGCCCTAAAGCTGTGGCCAGTGTGACGCTGACCTGGCAGGCCCGCGGCCTGCAACTGGACATCGTCGACGACGGCCGGGGCGCCGCCGCTGATCCGCCGTCGGCAGGAGGCGGCAACGGCCTGAGGGGAATGGGTGAGCGCGTCTCCCTCTACGATGGTTCCTTGGCCGCAGGCCCTGAACAGGGCGGCGGTTTCCGTGTGTCCGCTTTCATCCCCTACTCGGAGGCCTAAACCCATGTCTGACGTTCCTGCACCCATCCGGGTGGCCCTGGTTGATGACCAGCACTTGGTCCGTTCGGGTTTTGGCATGTTGATCAATTCACAGCCGGACCTTGAAGTGGTTGCCGAGGCCGGCAACGGAATTGAGGCTGTCCAAGCACTCAGCGCCACCGCAGCCGATGTGGTCCTGATGGATGTCCGCATGCCCGGGATGGACGGCATCGAAGCAACCCGGCGGATTCTGGAGCAAGCATCTGCCCAGCCCTCGGGTTCCCAGCGGGCCGAGATCAAGATTGTGGTGCTGACCACCTTCGACCTCGATGAGTACGCCCTTGCCGCAATCCAGGCAGGTGCCAGCGGGTTCCTCCTGAAGGATGCACCACCCGAGGAACTCCTTGAGGCCATCCGCACCGTTTACCGGGGGGACGCCGTGATCGCGCCGTCCACCACGCGCCGCCTGCTGGACCACGTGGCGCCGCTTCTCAGAACACAGACTCCCGAGCAAAGTGAGCACGCCGCGGCAGTGGAACGCCTCACGGCCCGCGAGCGCGAGGTATTCCAGCTGATCGCGCAGGGCCAGTCGAATCCCGAGATCGCGGCGGGGCTGTTCCTTTCCGAGGCAACGGTGAAGACCCACGTGGGCCATATCCTGGCGAAGCTCGGCGCACGGGACCGGGTGCAGGTAGTGGTGATCGCGTATGAGACTGGGATTGTGTCCCCCGGGACCTAGGCTGCTCATACCGGCCGGCCTCCAAACTCAGACCACGGTATGAGCAGGGCTTCCTGACAATGGGCCCGCAGCCCGATCCCGCCGGGCAAGGCTGAAACATAGCGTGGAAACATGACAACTTTCACGTCCCTCCCCCACCCGTCAGGATCCGGCCGGCCCGCAGGATCGAATGGCACCACTGCCCGTCCGGCCGTCGAGGCTCATGAGCTGACCAAAAGCTACGGGCGGGCCGATACCAGCGTCACTGCCCTGAACAAGGTGTCCGTGAGCTTCGACGCCGGAAAGTTCACTGCCATCATGGGACCCTCCGGTTCCGGCAAATCAACGCTCATGCATTGCCTTGCCGGCCTGGACAGTGCCGACTCAGGACGTATCGTCTTGGGCGGCACGGAACTCACGGGGCTCAACGACCGCCAACTCACGGCGCTCCGGCGGGAGCGGATCGGGTTCGTCTTCCAGGCCTTCAACCTGGTGCCGACCTTGACTGCCGAGCAGAACATCACGCTTCCGCTTGCCTTGGCTGGAACCACCGCCGACGCCGGATGGCTGGACACCGTGGTCAGCACCCTGGGGCTGAAGGACCGCCTGAAGCACCGCCCGCATGAGCTCTCCGGGGGCCAGCAGCAGCGTGTGGCTGTTGCCCGGGCGTTGCTGACCCGGCCGGACGTCGTGTTCGGAGATGAACCTACCGGCAACCTGGATTCGAAGGCCGGCGGAGAAGTCCTGGCCCTCCTGCGCAGGAGCAGCCAGGAGATGGGCCAAACCATCATCATGGTGACGCACGATCCCGTCGCTGCCAGCTATGCGGACCGCGTGGTGTTGATGAGCGACGGCGGACTGGTGGGCGAGATCCACAACCCCACCGCCGACTCTGTCCTGACCGCCCTCGGCAAACTGGGGGCCTGAGGCATGTTGCGTGTTGCCCTTTCCCAATTGACGACGCATTTCCGGCGGTTCGTTGCCATCGGCCTGGCCGTGATGCTGTCTGTCATGTTCCTCTCTTCCACGCTCATGGTGGGCGCGAGCACCAACGCATCGCTGGGTGCGAGCATCGGAGAGGCGTACCGGAACGCCGACCTCGTTGCCACGTCCAAGAACGGTGAAGCTTTTACCCAAGCTGCAGTGGATGCTGCAGCTTCGTCCCCTGCAGTGGAAGACAGCTATGCGGAACGATCCACGTATGTGACGTTCGAGGCCGGCGGTGGAGAGCAGTATGGCCGTCTCCGCAATGTGGCGCCCACTTCCTTGGAAGGTGCCGTCCTCTCCTCGGGATCCATGCCTTCACGCGCCTTGGACGCAGCAGTCGATGTGAAAACTGCCGCGCACTTGGGTCTCTCCGTCGGCAGCACTCTGGAGTTGCACGGTGCCGGGCCGGTCAAGAATGCCAAGGTGACCATTACGGGCCTGATCCAGTCCACCAACGATCCCTTCTCGTCGTCGGCTGCCCAGTTGATTGCTTCCGAGTCAGTGCTGAACGCGGTCCAGGATGCGGGGGCCGGCTTCGCTGGCCTCCAATTCGCGCTGAAGCCCGGAGAAGACGTGTCTGCGGCCAAGGAGTACATCGCGCACCGCATGGAATCCGCGGGCGCGGTTGACCCCGTGGTGGAAACTGCGCAAGAAAAGGTCACCTCCACCGTGGCCATGCTGAGCGCCGGTCAGGACCAGCTGACGGTTGTCCTGCTTGCCTTCGCCGGCGTCGCGATTCTGGTCTCCACCCTGGTGGTGGCCAACACCTTCTCAGTCCTGGTGGCGCAGCGGACCAGGGAACTGGCGCTCCTGCGCTGCCTGGGTGCCGGGCGGTCGCAGATCCGGGGATCTGTCATGCTCGAGGCACTCGTGGTGGGATTCGTTTCCTCGGTACTGGGCGTCCTTGCAGCCACCGGCCTGATGACCGGGCTGATTGCCTGGGCCAAATCCCAACCCGAGCAAGCCTTCGCGACGTTGGCGGTGCCGCCGTCGGCCATCATTGCCGGCCTGGTGGCCGGAACCTTGCTGACCGTTGTGGCGGCGCTGGTGCCCGCCAAGGCCGCGACCGCCGTCGCACCCCTTGCCGCCTTGCGGCCTGCCGATGACGCATCCGTGCGGAACCGTCGCGGCAGATTCCGCTTAGTACTGGGCCTCATCGCACTGGCGGGTGGTTCTGCGCTGCTGGTGTACGGCAGCATGAAGGTGTCGCTTCCCCTTGCACTGCTGGGCGGTGCGGCCTCGTTCGTTGGCATCCTGCTCTGCTCAACTCTGTTCATCCCCACCGTTGTGTCGCTGGCCGGGCGCTTGGCCGCTCCGGCCGGTGTTCCGGGCAAGCTCGCCGCTGTCAACGCCACCCGCAACCCCGCCCGCACTTCGGCAACCGCTGCTGCGCTGCTGATCGGTGTCACCTTGGTGTCCTTGATGATGACAGGCGCGGCCACCTCCCGGCAGGCGTTCAACGACACCCTGGCCGAAAACTATCCGGTGGACCTTTCCGCGCAGACCGCCGTGGACGGTGGACGCGACCCCGGCGATGGTGTCAGCCGAATCAAAGCCCTCGACGGCGTGAGCGCTGCGGTGCTGCTCCAACCGGTGGGAACGCTGACTGATGCCACCACGCCCGATGGCGGCAGCACGATTTACAGCCTCAGCGCCACAGATGCCGGCTCGGTCCTCCGCGACAACCACCTCAAGCCCGCTCCGGGAACGGTCTACCTGCCTGAAGACTCCCCTGAGGGCCCTGCCACCATCAAGACGGCGTCCGGCAACGTATCGCTCGACGCTAAGGTTCTGCGGACCCGCCACGTCCCGGGCTTCGTGGAAAGCACCAGTATCTCCTCAGCCCCACTGCCGGGAACACCTGCCATGGTGTGGGTGAAATTGGACGACTCCGTGTCAGCAGACCGGGTTCAGGCCATCCAGAAAGAAGTTGCCGCAGCGTTGGGAGTGCAGGAACGCACCGTCAGCGGAGCTGCGATAGAGCGGGTGACCTTCAACAGCATCATCGACGTCCTGCTGCTGGTGGTTACGGGGCTGCTCGGTGTGGCCGTGGTTATTGCCCTGATCGGTGTGGCCAATACCCTGTCCCTTTCCGTCTTTGAACGGACACGGGAAAACTCGCTCCTCCGGGCGCTTGGCCTGACCAAAGGCCAACTCCGCGGGATGCTGGCCATCGAGGCTGTGCTTGTCGCAGGCGTGGCAGCGATCATGGGAGCCGGCATGGGCATCGTTTACGGATGGCTTGGAGCGCAGGCAACCCTGGGCGGCGTGGCCACTGTTGTTCCGGCTGTGCCGTGGCTGCAGTTGGCGGCAGTCTTCGGCGTCGCGGTGGTGGCCGGGCTCCTGGCATCGATGATTCCTGCCCGGCGGGCGGCACGATTGTCGCCCGTCGAGGGGCTCGCTACCGCCTAAGCCCCCGACGCTCTATCAGCTAATCACCCTTAAACAGAAACGCTCTCTCACCTCCCCGGATAGACCGGAAGGAAGTGAGAGAGCGTTTCTTGTTTACGGCTGTGATGTGAGCGAGGGTTATGCCTCGGCGGGTTCTTCGTACCGCGGGAAGACCGGCGCAGGCGCCGGCAGTGCTGTCCCTGCTACCAAAGGCGTTGCGATTGCGGCGAACTGGCGGGCCTCACCCTCCGGCTGGCCGAGAACCTCAAGGAACTTGGCCGACGACGACGGCATGACCGGCTGTGCGAGGAGCGCCACGATCCGGACAACCTCCAGGGTGACGTAAAGGACCGTGTTCATGCGGTCGATGTCCGTCTTGCGCAGTACCCACGGAGCTTGTTCGGCGAAATACGCGTTGGTGTCGCCGAGGACAGTCCAGATGGCTTCCAAGGCCCGGCTGAATTCTTGCTTGTCGAACGCTGCGCGGGCAGTTTCCAGCAGCGCACCGGCCTGTGCCAGCAAAGCGTCATCCTCTGCCGTGAATGCGCCGGGCACGGGAACCTTGCCCTCGCAGTTCTTCGCCACCATGGACAGCGAACGCTGGGCAAGGTTACCGAAGTTGTTGGCAAGATCCGAGTTCATGCGGCCCACGATGGCTTCGTGGTTGTAGTTGCCGTCCGCACCGAACGGAACTTCGCGGAGGAAGAAGTAGCGGCACTGGTCCAGGCCGTACTGTGCCACGAAGTCCTGCGGAGCCACCACGTTGCCCAATGACTTGGACATCTTCACGCCGTTGTTGGTGAGGAAGCCATGGATCATGACGCGCTTGGGCAGCTCGAGCCCGGCGCTCATCAGGAACGCCGGCCAGTAAATCGCGTGGAAGCGGGAAATATCCTTGCCAATGACGTGGACGTCCGCCGGCCAGAATTTCTTGAACGATTCCGACTCGATGTCCGGGTAACCCACACCGGTCAGGTAGTTGGTCAGGGCGTCAACCCAGACGTACATGACGTGCTTCTCATCGCCCGGGACGGGAACGCCCCAGTCGAAGGTGGTGCGGCTGATGGAGAGGTCTTCCAGACCACGACGGACGAAGCTGATGACCTCATTGAAGCGGGATTGGGGTGCCCCGAACTCGGGGTACTCCTCATACAGAGCGAGGAGTTTCTCCTGATAGTTGGAGAGCCGGAAGAAGTAGCTCTCCTCGGCAGTCCAAGTGACAAGGGTGTCCGTCTCCTTGGAATAGCGAAGCCCGTCCTCCTTCACCACGGTGTCGTCCTCGACGTAGTATGCCTCGTCGCGGACGGAGTACCAGCCCTCGTATTTGGACAGGTAGATATCGCCGTTGGCTTCCATCTTCTTCCAAATGGCTTGGGAAGCGGCGTAGTGGTCCTGGTCCGTGGTGCGGATGAAGCGGTCGTGGGAGATCCCCAAGTCCTGGCTCATCTGCTTGAAGGCTGCCGAGTTGCGGTCAGCCAGCTGCTTGGCAGTGATGCCTTCCTTCTCGGCCGACTGCTGCATCTTGAGTCCGTGCTCGTCCGTTCCTGTCATGAAGAACACTTCATGGCCATCAAGGCGCTTGAAGCGAGCCATGGCATCAGTCGCAATGACCTCGTAAGCGTGGCCAATGTGCGGCACGCCATTGGGGTAGCTGATTGCGGTGGTGATGTAGAACGGGGATTTCTCTGGAGACGTCACTCTAAGAAGTTACCTCTATTTGGGATGAAATAGCTTTAGTTAAGTTCGGTCAGCGTATCGCTGAGCCGCACCAGCTCGTGGTCGTGGGAGGCAACCAGAACGGCAATGCCATCGCTGGTGGTGTCCTTCAGAATGCCGATGATCCGGTTGGCTGCCGCGCGGTCGAGGCTGGCCGTGGGCTCGTCCACTACCAATACGCGCGTTCCCAGGATCAGGGCACGGGCAATAGCCACGCGCTGCCGTTCACCACCGGAAAGCTGCGCAGGACGGTGCCGCATGCGGCGCCCGAGTCCCACCAGGTCCAAGAGGTCCTTGGCCATCTCGGTACGCTGTTCCACTTCGCCATCCGGCACAGCGGGGAGCAGGACGTTTTCCAGCGCGCTCATGCCGTCGATCAAGGCGCCGCCTTGGTCCACGTATCCGATCAGCGCCCGGCGGCGGTCCGCGATCTCGTCGTCGCCCATGCTGTCCAGGGGCTGGCCCTCCCAGAGGACCTTGCCCGACGTCGGGAGTGTCAGCCCGGCACTTACCGTCAGGATGCTGGTCTTACCGGAGCCGCTTCGACCAGCGATACAGTGCATCTCACCGGAATGGAGGGTGAGGTTGAAGTCATCCACCACATCGACTTCTTCGGCCCCGCCTTTGTCGCCGCCGTAGTGAATGGTGACCCGGCTCAGTTCCAAGGGTGTTGCGTGATCCGTGGCCCTCACGATGGTATTGGCGCGGGTCTGCAATGACTCTTCCGCGGATTCCGGGGTGGCCGTCCGCTCGGGGTTGAGGTTGTCAGTCATTTGACTACTTTCGTTGCAATCGGAATCCAGCAAATTACGGCCAGCAAACCGGCCAGCCCGGCCCAAAGAGCCGCGTAGGGAGCCAGGAGCAATCCCAGCCCCAGGGCGCCGAGGACACCCAGGGGAAGTGCCACCGTGCCCACAAGTGCGTTTTCAAAGAAGCGGACCTGGCCCAGCATGTCCGGGTTCCACCCCATGGCACGCAAAGTACCGAGGTACTCCCGTTTGGCATGGAGTTCGAAACGGCCGGTGACCAAAGTCAGGAGCAGGCCAACCACCACACCGAAGACGGCGAGGATGACGCTCGGCAAGGCGATGCTTGCCGCGGCAAGACCGCTCAAGGCACTGGCGCCGGCTGCCCGGGGAATGTCGATCAGGAGCGCAATGAGGGCACCCACCGCTGCTCCGAACACACCCACTGCCACTGCAAGGGAAATCGAGTTGAAGCGGTTGGTGGTCAGTTGCCTGTTGGCGAATGTCAGGGGCGAGTCGACTGTCACCAGGCGCTCGTCGTGCTGCGGTTCCTGATCAATCACCACGCGGTGACGCAACTGCTGGGCGGCCAGCAATGCAGCACCGCTATAGATGACAAGCATGGTCACCGAGACGATCACGGTGGCTATGTTCCAGCTCAGCAAGCTCAGAATCACACCGGCCGCAGCGAGGGCTGCGGCGCCCACGGCGAACTCTTCCAACACCCAGGAACGGATGCGTTTCTGTGTCCAACCCATGGCACGAAGGATTCCGGCTTCACTCCTGCGCTGACGGATATAGCTCACGGTGGAGGCACCCGTCAGGAGCGTGGCACCAAGAAGCGTGAGGAACAGCAAGGTGACGTTGGTTCCGGTGAGGGAACCGGACACGGCATCGGCGGCGTCCTGGCGCACCCACGACTGCTGGACGGTGCCCAGCGGTGACTCCTTGCCGGCGTCGTCCTTGCTGTAGCCGGGGACGAAGATGTTGGCGTCTTCACGGGCGGAACCGGCCACCACGGTGGCCTCAAGGCCAAGCTCACGGATCTGGGTGGCAAGTTTCTCCACCTCGGGCTGTGCGGTCTTCCAGTTGCCGCTTGCTGAGGCCTTGACCCGGATGGCGTCAATGACGTCGGCGTTGCTGTCGTAGCCACGCGCTGCTGCCAGGCCGTAGTAGTCGGTGATGGCACCGGCGGACTGGCTGACCAGGCCCGTAGCACTGAGGGAGGGCTTCAATTCCGTGCCCTCAACCTCTTTGCCCTCAGCGTCCTTGCTCAGGGTCATGGGGGTGGGATCATAGCCGCCCAGCGGGAGCTTGTTGACGTCGCCGGCAGCAGCCTTAACTGCGGCAGGGTCAAAGGTTCCGTACACCATGGGCAGCGGCGTTGCCGGCTTCTTACCTGTTTCCAGGTCTTCGCGGTATGAACGCTCGTCAACCGGTTTGCGTTGGGTCTGGTCCACGGCTGCGCCGAAGGAGGACTTCTCAGGCAGGCGGTTGACCGTTACCCAGTCCCCCGGCGTGGCGCTCTTGTCCGTTGCTCCGTTGGCGGCTTCATCGCCGTCCTGATACTTCGGAGCCGCAGCAAATGCGGTGCTCCAGGTGGCCGGGTTGTACAAGCCCTGGCTGAAGGAAGCCGTGCTGCCCAGCAGTTGGCTGTGGTCAGTGGATCCCGGCCATTCGAGGGCGAACGGGGATTTGGACACGAACGGGAGGTAGTCCTTGTCCAAGGACCGCGTTGCGGTGCCAACCTCCTTGACCACCTTGCCGCTTGCGTCAAGTTCCTCGATCTTCACCGAGTACTGAAGATCAAGGGAAGTGCCGGAACGAACAATCAGCGGAATAGCTTGGGAATCATCAGTCAGCAGGCCGTCACGCTTGGCCTGCTGGTATTGGGTCATCAGGGGCGCCCAGTACTTGAGCTTGACGCCCAGGAAGTCCGGGCCCTCTTCCAGCTGGTCCATGCTGAGGCCAGTGGTGAAGAGGCTTTCAAAATGGCGTCCAATGGCACCGGCGTCACGAGCGTCTGCCGGAGGAGCCTTCTCCAGCGGCGCAAGGAAATCTCCTGCGGAGCCCAGCAGCGCCCGCTCAGCGGCGGGATCAACGGCGACGACGGATTCTGTCACCTCAGGCGCCAGGGGAAGCGCCACGGAGAGATTGAAGAGATTGTGTTCCGAGCCCAGTGCGGGGGCCGGGAACTTGACCCCGGTCTCACCCTCAGGACCGGCGATCCGGACGTTGGTGCCGCCCGCAGCCTGCTCCTGAATCAGGCGGCCCTTGCCCAAGGTACCTTCAGCACTGGTCTTGAACAGCGTCTGCTGGTTCACGCCGTCAGAGCTCGTGGCAGAGGCAGTCAGACGGTACTTCTTGGGGGAATCGGACAGCACGGATTCCGCTGCAGGCCACTTGCTGGAATCCATGGCGGAGGGATCCCCCGCAGTTACTGCGCCGGCGAGTCCTGCGTTGTACCCCAGGTAGTCCATGGCATTGAGGCGTGGCGCCTCAAGGTTCTGCGAGACACGCGAGACCAGGCTGATGGGCGCAGCCACGGCCGTTTGGCCCATGGTCCGGATCTTCTCAAGCTGTTCAAAGCTGATGCCGCCTTGGCCGTTGGCGATTTCCGGCTGGATCAATGCACCGCCGTCGCCATCTTGTGACTGATCAGGCTTGGCCTGGACCAGGATGTCGTAGAGTCCCCGCGAGTTCTCATCCACTGTCCTGTTCAGAGCGGCCTGCGACTGGCTCTGCACGAGGACGGATAAGCACATGGCGACGATCAAAATGGCCGCGGTCAGCAGCAGCACACGGCTTCTGATGAACCTTTGGACGGCGTTCATTGGGCTCCCTGAGACCTTGATTGCGGGCGCGCACACATTCTCCGTGATTCCTCAAAAGACACAGAGGAATACCGGGCTGTGTGTGCAAAAAGTTGTGGCCGGCCTGCTGCCGGGTCCGAATCCCGGACCCAGCCATTGTAAGCAGACCGGCCACTCCTGCGTGCCAAGGTGTGTCGCCGGCACGCGAACCTAACTGATGAGAATCAGTGCTAGTCCTCCAGGTC
The DNA here is from genome assembly GCF_044756605.1 of Paenarthrobacter sp. NPDC091711. Classification (NCBI taxonomy): domain Bacteria; kingdom Bacillati; phylum Actinomycetota; class Actinomycetes; order Micrococcales; family Micrococcaceae; genus Paenarthrobacter; species Paenarthrobacter sp. NPDC091711. The sequence continues at coordinate 319,520 of NZ_JBIVTF010000004.1, read as the reverse complement.
CACTTCACGGACCATCTCTGCGCCGATACCGGCCTTAATGGCTTCCAGCACCTGCTGCGGAACGGAACTGTCGATGGTCAGGAGCGCCAGAACCTGGCCGCCTTCGGTCTGGCGTGCCACCTGCATCCCACCGATGTTGATGTTGTTCATGCCCAGGATGTGGCCGATGGTGCCAATCACGCCCGGACGGTCGGCGTAGGCCACAACAACCAGGTGTTCGCTGATGGGAATCTCGACGTCGTAGCCGTTGACTCCTACAAGCTTTTCAACCTGTTTGGGACCCGTCAGCGTTCCGGCAACGGAGATCTGGGAACCATCGCTGAGCGCACCACGGATGGTCAGGACGTTACGGTAGTCCTCAGCGTCCGGGGTGGTGATGAGGCGGGTGTTGATCCCACGCTGTTCGGCGATCACGGGAGCATTGACGTAGGAGACCTGCTCGGTGACCACATCGGCGAAAACACCCTTCAGCGCGGCAAGCTCGAGCACCTTGACATCAAGGGCGGCAATTTCACCGGCCACCTCCACGTCGATCTGCGTCAAGGAAGCGTGGGTCAGCGCAGTGAAGATACGCCCCAGCTTCTCGATCAGCGGGATACCCGGGCGTACGTCCGGAGCGATGACCCCACCGGCAACGTTCACGGCGTCCGGTACAAGCTCCCCGGCAAGGGCGAGGCGCACGGACTTGGCAACGGACACGCCTGCCTTCTCCTGTGCTTCGTCAGTGGATGCACCCAGGTGGGGGGTCACAATGACGTTGTCGAACTCGAAGAACGGCAGATCCGTACTGGGCTCCTTGACGAAGACGTCAACGCCGGCTCCGGCAATCTGGCCTTCCTTCAGCGCAATGTGGAGTGCTTCCTCGTCCACGAGGCCACCGCGGGCCACGTTGACCACGTATGCCGTTTCCTTCATCTTGCGGAAAGCATCGGCGCCGAGCATCCCCACGGTTTCAGGCGTCTTAGGCATGTGAATGGTGATGAAGTCCGAATTTTCCAGCAGCTCATCCAGGGTGACCAGCTTGACGCCCAGCTGCGCTGCGCGGGCGGACGTGATGTAGGGGTCGTACGCCAGGATCTGAGTGTCGAAACCCTGGAGGCGTGCAGCCACCAAAGCACCAATGCGCCCCAGGCCGATGATGCCGATCTTCTTCTCAAAAAGTTCGATTCCGGTGTACTTGGAACGCTTCCACTCGCCGTTCTTCAACGCAGAGCTGGCCTGCGGAATGTGGCGGGCGAGGCTCAGGATGTGCCCAACCGTGAGTTCTGCGGCTGAGACGATGTTGGACGTCGGGGCGTTCACCACCATGACGCCGGCCTGGGTTGCGGACTTGATGTCCACGTTGTCCAAGCCCACGCCGGCACGGGCGATGACCTTGAGGTTCTTTGCCGCGGCAATGGCTTCGGCATCCACTTGGGTAGCCGAGCGGACCAGGATGGCATCGACGTCGGCAATGGCGGACAGCAGCTGGGAACGGTCGGCGCCGTCGGTCTGTCGGATTTCAAAGTCCGGGCCCAATGCCTCAACTGTGGCGGGCGAAAGTTCCTCGGCGAGGAGGACGACGGGTTTGCTGGCTGACACGGGGAGGCACCTTACTTTGGACAACTTTGGACAGAACTGGACAAGGAGCGGATGCGTGGCCCGGGGCACGGCGCCGGGACCAGCCCAGAATATCGAATCCGGGCGGGGATTCCTGTGCCGGGGAGGGATGTTACGGCCACACCGGCAGCGGTTGTGAAGAAGTTCACAGCCCACGCGACTGTGCAAATCGCTGGAGGAGACTGTGCAAATCGCTGGAGAAATAGCGGTTGATATGCGACGACGCCCGCCCGGCTGTAATGACCGGACGGGCGTCGTAGTGCGCAGCCGTTAGGCCGGCACCGAAGGATCAGCGGGCTGCGGAACCTTCGACGTAGTCAGCGTCCTGCTGCTGCCAGGAGAACAGGGAGCGCAGTTCGCGGCCAACCTCTTCGATGGGGTGCTGCTCTGCCTTGGCGCGCAGCTCCTTGAACTCGGTGCCACCGTTGTCCTGATCGTCGATGAAGCGCTTGGCAAAAGCACCGCTCTGGATGTCCGCGAGGACAGCCTTCATGTTTTCCTTCACCTCGGGGGTGATGACGCGCGGGCCGGAGACGTAGTCGCCGTACTCTGCGGTGTCGGAAACGCTCCAGCGCTGCTTGGCGATGCCACCTTCCCACATGAGGTCAACAATGAGCTTGAGCTCGTGGAGGACCTCGAAGTAGGCGATCTGCGGCTGGTAGCCGGCTTCGGTCAGGGTCTCGAAGCCGTACTGGACCAGCTGGGAAACGCCGCCGCAAAGGACGGACTGCTCGCCGAAGAGGTCGGTTTCGGTCTCTTCGGTGAAGGTGGTCTTGATGACGCCGGCGCGGGTTCCACCGATTGCCTTGGCGTAGGACTTCGCCAGGTCCCAAGCGGAACCGGTAGCGTCCTGCTCTACAGCGATGATGTCCGGGATACCGCGGCCGGCTTCGAATTCGCGGCGCACAGTGTGACCCGGAGCCTTCGGGGCGATCAGGATGACGTCAACGCCGGCGGGAGCTTCGATGTAGCCAAAGCGGATGTTGAAGCCGTGTGCGAACGCAAGTGCCTTGCCCTCGGTCAGCTTGTCTTTGATGGAGTCGTTGTAGATCGAGCGCTGGTGCTGATCCGGTGCCAGGATCATGATGACGTCGGCCCATTCGGCGGCGTCAGCTACGTTCTTGACAGTGAAGCCTGCGTCCTCTGCCTTGGCGGCCGACTTTGAGCCGTCCTTCAGCGCGATAACAACCTCGACGCCGGAATCGCGGAGGTTCAGTGCGTGGGCGTGGCCCTGCGAGCCGTAGCCAACGATTGCTACCTTGCGGCCCTGGATGATCGACAGGTCTGCGTCGTCGTCATAGAACATTTCAGTCACTTGCGTAACTCCTCTTGAGTGGTTTTTCTTAGATATTGATAGTGGTGCTGCGGTACTGGGCTCAACCAATGGCGATTCACGCCGAACGGAGCGCCCTGTCACTCATGGAGCGGGATCCCCGTCCAACGGCCAAGGTGCCGGACTGCACGATTTCACGGATGCCGAACGGCTCGAGCACTGACAGCAGCGCAGCGAGCTTCTCGGGGGTACCGGTTGCCTCAATCACCAACGAGTCTGTGGACACATCGACGACTGCGGCACGGAACAGGTCTGCAGCTTGGGTAACCTGCAGACGTGTCGCGGCATCCGCACGTACCTTGACCAGGATGTGGTCACGTTGTACGGAAGATTCGGAAGTCAGCTCCACAATCTTGATCACGTTGACCAACTTGTTGAGCTGCTTGGTGACCTGCTCAATGAGGTCGCCGTCGGCATCGACGACAACCGTCATGCGGGACATGCCTGGAACCTCGGTGGGTCCCACAGCGAGGGAATTGATGTTGAACGCGCGCCGGGCGAAGAGACTGGCCACGCGGGTCAGCACGCCGGGCTTGTCTTCGACCAGAACGGACAGTGTGTGACGGCTCATGCCTAGTCCTCCTCTTCCCATTCCGGGGTCATGTTGCGGGCAACCTGGATCTGGTCATTGCTAACGCCCGAAGGCACCATCGGCCACACCATCGAATTGGGGCTCACAACGAAGTCGATGACCACCGGGCGGTCATTGATTTCCAGCGCCTTCTGGATGGTGGCGTCAATGTCTTCGTCGCGCTCACAACGCAGTGCTGCGCAACCGTAGGCATCAGCCAGTTTCACGAAGTCCGGAATCCGGACGGTGTCGTGGCCTGTGTTCAGATCCGTGTTCGAGTAACGGCCCTCGTAGAACAGTGTCTGCCATTGGCGGACCATGCCCAGCGAGGAGTTGTTGATGATGGCGACCTTGATAGGGATGTTGTTGATGGCGCAGGTGGCCAGTTCCTGATTGGTCATCTGGAAGCAGCCGTCCCCGTCGATGGCCCAGACCACACGGTCCGGTTCACCCACCTTGGCGCCCATGGCTGCCGGAACCGAGTATCCCATGGTTCCTGCGCCACCGGAGTTCAGCCAGGCGTGGGGGCGCTCGTACTTGATGAACTGCGCAGCCCACATCTGGTGCTGGCCAACGCCGGCTACGTAGATTCCTTCCGGACCCGTGAGCTCGCCGATGCGCTTGATCACGCGCTGGGGAGCGGTGAGGCCGTCTTCGGGCTCGGTCCATCCCAGGGGGTAGGTGTCGCGAAGGTTGCCCAGGAAGGCCCACCAGGCGTCCAGGTCCGGGGTCCCACTCAATTCAAATTGCGTCTTCACGGCCTCGGTGAGTTCCGGAATGATTTCCTTGACCGAACCAACGATCGGGACATCGGCAGTGCGGTTCTTGGAGATTTCCGCGGGGTCGATGTCTGCGTGGATGACTTTGGCGAAGGGGGCAAAGGTCTTCAGCACGCCGGTAACGCGGTCATCGAACCTGGCACCGAGGGTGATCAGGAGGTCGGCCTGCTGCAGGGCAGTGACGGCGGAAACGGAACCGTGCATGCCGGGCATGCCCACGTGCTGGGGGTGCGAATCCGGGAAGGCACCACGGGCCATGAGGGTGGTGACCACGGGCGCGCCGGTAGCCAACGCGAGCTCCATGAGCTCTGCAGAGGCGTGGCCCTTGACCACACCACCGCCCACGTAGAGGACCGGCTTGCTGGAAGCAGCGATCAGCTTGGCAGCTTCACGGACCTGCTTGTTATGGCCCCGCACCACGGGACGATATCCGGGCAGATCCACCTTCGGCGGCCAGGAGAAGGTCATCTGGCCAACCTGGGCGTCCTTGGCGATGTCCACCAAAACGGGGCCCGGACGGCCCGTGGACGCCAAGTGGAAAGCCTCTGCCATGACGTGCGGGATGTCATTGGGGTCAGTGACCAGGAACGAGTGCTTGGTGATGGGCATCGTGATTCCCACGATGTCCGCTTCCTGGAAGGCATCGGTGCCGATGACTCCACTGGAAACCTGTCCAGTGATGGCCACCATCGGCACGGAGTCCATGTGGGCGTCCATGATGGCGGTAACGAGGTTGGTGGCACCGGGTCCCGAGGTGGCGATGCAAACGCCAACCCGTCCGGTAACCATGGCGTAGCCTTGCGCGGCGTGGCCGGCTCCCTGTTCGTGACGGACCAGGATGTGATTCATGCTGGAAGCCATCAAGGGGTCGTAGGTGGGCAGGATCGCGCCACCGGGCAAACCGAAAATATCGTCCACGCCGAGTTCTTCGAGCGAGCGGACAATTGCTTGCGAGCCGGACATCACCGTTGGGGGTACAACGGTGTTCGGCCCAAGTACAGGAGAGAGAGGTGCAGCAGCGTCGACGACGACGGCCTCAGCCGTACGGTCGATCTTTTCCGGAGCTTTGTGGGCTCCAGCGGACTTTGCAGCCATCAGCGAGGGGCTGATCGGCGATCCTTTGCTCATCGGACTCTTCCTTAGTGGATCTTCATTAGATGGGTCTTGCTTCGGGGAATAAAAAAACCCCTCAGCCTTCCGGCTCTTCGAGGGGTTTGCGCGTGACGGTTCGTTACCAGTCGGGCTAAGCCACGCGCTTGGTAAGGACGACGACGCCGACGGTAACGAATGTGATCATGCGTTCAGTGTTCCCTCTAAGTGAGATACGTGTCAATTGACGACTATCGTATCTCACTATTTGGACAGTGATGTCCGCCTGCCGGACGCCGGCTGTCTTGTGACAGCCGGCGTCCGGCAGGAATTATCCGCAGTAAGCCCCGGTGGAGGCACTGTGAACAAGCTTGGCGTACTTGGCCAACACGCCCTTGGTGAACTTGGCAGGCAGTGGCTCCCAGCCCACCTTGCGGGCTTCGAGTTCGGCATCGTCCACCAGGAGGTCGAAGGAACGTGCGGCGATGTCCACGCGAATGCGGTCGCCGTCCTTCACGAAGGCAATAGGACCGCCGTCTACGGCTTCAGGAGCAACGTGGCCAATGCACAAACCTGTTGTGCCACCCGAGAAGCGGCCATCGGTCAGCAGCAGCACATCCTTGCCAAGGCCTGCGCCCTTAATAGCTCCGGTAATGGCCAGCATTTCGCGCATGCCCGGGCCGCCCTTGGGGCCTTCATAGCGGATGACCACGACGTCGCCCTTGCTGATTTCCCCGTTATCCAACGCGCTGAGTGCGCCCTGCTCGCGCTCGAAGACCCGGGCCGTTCCCTCAAAAACGTCCGCATCGAAGCCGGCGCTCTTCACTACTGCGCCTTCGGGGGCCATGGAACCGTGAAGGATGGTGATGCCACCGGTCTTGTGTATCGGGTTGTCCAAGGCCCGGAGGATCTTGCCATCAAGGTCCGGCGGGTTGATCGAGGCAAGGTTTTCAGCGAGGGTCTTGCCGGTAACGGTGAGGCAGTCACCGTGCAGCAGTCCGGCGTCGAGCAGTGCCTTCATGATGACCGGCACGCCGCCAATCTTGTCGACGTCAGTCATGACGTAGCGGCCGAAAGGCTTGAGGTCCCCCAGGTGCGGGATTTTGTCGCCGATGCGGTTGAAGTCGTCCAGCGTCAGCTCAACCTCGGCTTCGCGGGCGATCGCGAGCAGGTGCAGCACGGCGTTGGTGGAGCCACCGAACGCCATGGTGACGGCAATGGCGTTCTCGAAGGCTTTTTTGGTCATGATGTCGCGGGCCGTGATGCCCAGGCGCAGCAGGTTTACCACCGCTTCGCCGGACTTGCGGGCAAAATCATCACGACGACGGTCTGCCGACGGCGGGGCGGCTGAACCCGGGAGGGACATGCCCAGGGCCTCACCGATGCAAGCCATGGTGTTGGCCGTGTACATCCCGCCACAGGCGCCTTCGCCGGGACAGATGGCCTTTTCGATACGGGTAAGGTCTTCCATGCTCATTTTGCCGGCGGCACAGGCACCCACCGCTTCGAAGGCATCAATGAGGGTGACTTCCTTCTCCGAGCCGTCTTCAAGCTTGACCCAGCCAGGCATGATGGAGCCTGCGTACAGGAAGACCGATGCGAGATCCAGGCGGGCAGCAGCCATGAGCATGCCCGGGAGGGACTTGTCACAGCCGGCCAGGAGCACCGAGCCATCGATGCGCTCGGCCTGCATCACGGTTTCCACGGAGTCCGCGATCACCTCACGGGAGACCAAGGAGAAGTGCATGCCCTCGTGGCCCATGGAAATGCCGTCTGAGACCGAGATGGTGCCGAACTGCATCGGGAAACCGCCGCCGGCATGAACGCCTTCCTTGGCGCCCTGGGCAAGTCGGTTCAGGGAAAGGTTGCAGGGGGTGATCTCGTTCCACGAACTGGCGACACCAATTTGGGGTTTGGCGAAGTCGTCGTCGCCCATCCCCACCGCGCGGAACATGCCACGGGCCGGTGCAGCGTGAATGCCGTCGGTCACCACCCGGCTGCGGGGTTTGATGTCCGGCGTGTTATCTGTCGCAATCTGGGTGGTGTCACTCATGGTCCAAAGTCTATGTCCACCGGGCAACTACCAACGCTCTATGACTCGTTGAGTTCCTTGGCGATGGCCGCAGCCTCACTCTTAAGCATGTCCAGGACGATGGCGATGGTGCCTCGGGCGGCGACCTCCTGCCGGGACAACGCCACGATGCTTCTGCTTGCTTTGACCTCATCGAGAGGCCGAAGAACGAGCCCCCGCCGCGCGCTGGCCCGGGCCGTATACCGCGGCAGGAGGCAAATACCGTGCCCTGCTCCCACCAAGGCCTCAAGCACCCTCAGGTCCGGGTACCGCTGCCCCCTCAAGGCTTGCCTGCCGGCGTGGAGTTCGATTTGGCGAAGCACTGTATCGAAAGGGAATCCCTCCGGTACGCCGATCCACGGGTAGTCCACAACATCCTGGGGGCTGAGCCGGGCCTTGGCGGCCAGGGGATGACCAGCGGGCATGGCAACATCCAGCGCTTCCTCCAGAAGCGGCACCACCGTTAGGCCCCTCCTGGCAAAAACCTCCGGCCCGTCCACGCTGTGCGCCAGCACGATGTCGTAATCCGCCACCAGCGGGGCGAAGTGGGCGGTTCCCGGGTCCTCGAAGTGAGCATCGAAACTCAGCCCGTCCACGGAGGCAACCCGGTGCAGCACACCCGGAAGCAGCATTTCGGCGGCACTGGGAAAGAAGGCCGCGGAGACCCGTGTTTGCCAGCCACTCCGGTAGGTGTCAATAGTGGACTCCGCCCTGGCCATGGCCGTAGCGATGTCCGATGCCGCCGCCGCCATGGCCAACCCCGCTTCGGTCAGCTGAACGCCGCGGCCCACCTTCTCCACCAGCACCACGCCGATCTCTGCCTGCAGTGTTTTGAGCTGCTGCGAAACCGCCGAGGCCGTGACATTCAAGGCCTCGGCGGTGGCGCCAACACTTTGCCGGTCCGCCAATTCGCGCAGAATCTGCAGCCTTTTGAAGTCCATGGAGCCAGACTAAGCGACTCGAAGAAATTACCGGCACCGGAATTATTCCCGGGCACCACATAGACAGGAAGCTGATAATTTTCGTGCGAAGCGGCAGGTCAAACGCTGGACAGCCCATTAGCAGGCACGTAACGTCGGGATTACCACGAGCTGCACCCCTGTGAGCAGAAGGGCATCCACCATGGACTGGATAATTTGGGTCATTGTCATTGTTTTGGTCGTCGCGATTGTTTGGTGGCTAATGAACCGCAACAAGACGCGGAATACCGATTCCACCTCAAGCCAAACCACCGCCGAAGATCGCACCGGAGCGCTTTCCGGCACTACTCCCCCGGCGGCGACGGCCCCCAGCAACTCTGCCTCTGTGCCTGATGCCGGTGTGGTTGCAGCAGGCGTGGCAGGTTTGGCGGGTGTGACCAACCTCGGTAAGGCAGCCGCCGAGGGCAGCGGCCCGAAGGTCGACGAACCTGACGCCAACGAACCCGATGCCGAAGAACCCACCCCTTCAGCACCCGCCGCTTCCGAAGGAACCCACGACGCCTCCGCCGCCACGGCTGATGTGGAGGCAGAGCCACGAACCGCCGTCGACGACGCACCGGCAGTAGTCGCCTCTGATGTTCAGCCGGCTTCAACACCAGGATTGACCGTTGCGGAACCCGTTATCGCAACCCCCACAGTGGCCGAACCTGTGATCGACGAACCAGTGGTGGATGAGCCACGAGTGGACACTGAAGCAAAGGTCCATGCAGCCGACGCCGGCGATGTTGACGACTGGGACGCGGGTTCCGCTGCGGCAACCTCCGAGCCCACGTCCACTCCGGCAGTGGCCAGCGAATCATCAGGCACGGATGCGGCAGCGGATAAGGCCGAGTGGGAATCATCGTGGACCGATGCCAGCGGCACCCCGGTCCATCACCACGAGTACACCGACGCCCATTCACCCACCCTTCCGGGCGCCGAGTCCGCTGCGGCCGAAGATTCGGCGGGTTCAGGTCATCTTGCCGTCGAGCACCCTTATGGCACGGGATCTTCCAGCGCGCCAGGGGACGCCTATCCCGTCAAGGCCAGCGCATCTGCCATGACGTACCACGACGAAGACACTGCGGGCTATGACGAGGCTGATGCTGATGTGTGGTTCGAATCGTCTGCGCACGCCGAAGCTGCCGGTTTCCGGCCACCCCGCCGCAGCAGGCACTGAGTCCCAGCGAGCGGCAGGAAGCCAGCAGTCAAGAAAGTTCGGTCAAGAAGGCAGCAGTCATGGACACAGGCAGGCACCCTTCGGAACGGCCCGGGCACCCGATGCGTGCTCCTGCATTTACCCTGCTCGCCGTGATGCTTGTCCTGACCGGATGCACCGGTAGTCCGTCGTCGCCCGGCACGGCGGCAACACCTGGGGCATCAACGAGCCAGGGAGGGCCAGCCGCGCCAGGGTCCCCCTCCACGGGAGCCGTGCAAACGGCGCCTGCGTCGCCGCAGATTCCGGAAGTCGTCCGGAAGCTCGACGCCGGACTGCAGCTGCCGTGGTCGGTGGTCTTCCTGCCGGATGGCACAGCTGTGGTGTCCGAGCGCGACTCCGCCCAGGTCAAGAGCATCCGAAATGAGCAAACCACCACCGTAGGCGAGGTGCCCGGCGTCGACCCCGGCGGGGAAGGCGGACTGTTGGGCTTGGCCCTCTCGCCCGACTTCGCAACGGACCGCTGGCTGTATGCATACTTCACAGCCCCCGGCGATAACCGGATTGCCCGCATGAAACTCACCGGGGATACAGGCGGCTCGCTTGCTTTGGGCGAGGCTGAGGTGATCTTCTCCGGAATGCCCAAAGCCTCCACGCACAACGGCGGCCGGATCAGGTTTGGCCCGGATGGGTTCCTCTATGTAGGCACCGGTGACTCCCAGCGCCGGGAACAACCGCAGGATACGAACGCCTTGGGTGGCAAGATTCTTCGGCTCACTCCGGAAGGGCGTCCGGCGCCGGGAAATCCTTTCGGCAACAATCCCGTGTACAGCTACGGGCACCGGAACGTGCAGGGCCTTGCCTGGGACAGTGACGGACGGCTCTGGGCAAGCGAGTTCGGCCCGGACGTGGATGACGAATTGAACCTGATCATTCCGGGAGGCAATTACGGTTGGCCCACGGTGACCGGCGCGCCGGGACGCAGCGGCCTGATCGACGCGAAGGTCGTCTGGCCGTCAACGTCGGACGCCTCACCCAGCGGGCTCGAAATTGTGGATGGCGTTGCCTACACAGGAGCGCTTCGCGGCCAACGCTTGTGGGCGGTTCCCCTCGATGGGGAGACCGCAGGCGCCCCTGTGGCCTACTTCACAGGACAATATGGGCGCCTGAGGGACGTGGCCCGCGCCCCCGACGGCACGCTGTGGGTCATCAGCAACAACAGAAACCCTGATTTTGCGCTGATTCTGAGGGTTACGCCGTGAAGCCAGAGGCGAAGAGCTGCGGATTTCACACTTCGGCGGAAGTCGTGTAGAGTTACATGTCGTTGCGGAGATCGCCGGGGAAATAAAAGCTCCCGGGTGAGATCGAAATCAACAGCTGCACCTCTAGCTCAACTGGCAGAGCAATTGACTCTTAATCAATGGGTTCCGGGTTCGAGTCCCGGGGGGTGCACCAAGGAAAAGGCCTTGGAGTGAATTTCACTCCAAGGCCTTTCTTGTTTTTTAATGCCGCCCTAGAAGAGCAACCACATGGCGTTCATCACGCATGGCCCTTTATGGTCCGTGGCCGCAAAAAAGTGGTGTAGAGTTATTTGTCGTTGCGGAGGTCAACGGGGAATGCGAATTCCTCGAATATGCCGAAACAATAGCTGCACCTCTAGCTCAACTGGCAGAGCAATTGACTCTTAATCAATGGGTTCCGGGTTCGAGTCCCGGGGGGTGCACCACAAAGCTAAAGGCTCCGGATCGTAGATACGATCCGGAGCCTTTAGCGTTTCCATGCCGGGGCTTCCTGAAGGAAACCCCGGCCACATGCTGAGGTCAGGCTTGGGGCAAGTCGGTGTCGATCTCGTGGGCTTCCTGCTCCGGCTCCGGCAACCCGGCCAGGCCCCGGACAACAATCCGAAGTTCCTCGCGCAGCCGGACGGTATCCACGGCTACGGGCGACAAAACATCCTGTTCGAGCTTTACTGCTTCAGCTAGAGCTTCAATGCCGGCGTCAGTAAGGGTTACCACGTGACTTCGGCGGTCTGAATCACTGCGTTGCCGGGTGACATGCCCGTGCAGCTCAAGCCTTGCGAGCGTGGTACCCATCGTCTGGGCCTTGACCCGCGCGACTTCGGCCAAAGCTGCCTGGGTGATGGCACCCTTGGCAGCCAACACTTGCATGGCAATGACACCGGCGTGGGTAAGGCCGATGGACTTCAATTTTTCGTTCCACGAGATTTCCACCAAGCGCGCGGCTGTCGAAAGCAAACGGGTGGTGGGCCATCTCTCCATATCTGGCATGCCGACAGTATATGCGTCGAAGGGGTGAGGGCGCGGCTTCTCCCACTAAACTGGAAAATCGCGAACACTGGCAAGGAGAACATTTTGGCTGAACGACTTATCCCGGGGGACGTCGCCCCGGACTTCACACTTCAGGATGAAACCGGTAAAAGCGTGAGCTTGTCGGACCTCCGCGAACGTAAAACCATCCTCTATTTCTACCCCGCTGCTTCCACGCCCGGGTGCACCAAGGAAGCATGCGATTTCCGCGACACACTGGGATCCCTGCAGGCTGCCGGATACGAAGTTGTGGGCGTCTCCCCCGATCCCGTCAAGGCACTCGCCAAGTTCCACGAAGAAGAACAGCTGAGCTTCCGGTTGCTCTCGGACGAGGACCACGCCGTCGCCGAGGCATATGGGGCCTGGGGCGAGAAGAAAAACTACGGGCGCAGCTACATGGGATTGATCAGGTCCACCTTTGTGGTTGATCCCGATGGAAAGATTTCCCTTGCCCAATACAACGTGCGCGCCACCGGGCACGTGGCCAAGCTCCGGCGGGATCTCAAGCTGGACAAGTAGCGGGTACACTGGAGGCCGGTATATGGCAGTCACCGTCCATTCAGGCGGTCGGATTGCCTGCCAGCGCGAGTGGTGAAATTGGCAGACACGCAGGATTTAGGTTCCTGTGCCTTCGGGCGTGGGGGTTCAAGTCCCCCCTTGCGCACAGTTAGATGAATACCCCCGGCTGCAGGCCGGGGGTATTTCTGTCCTCAAGCAGCCGGGGACCTCCTGAAAGTGCGCTGGGAAGGGCACTCAGGACGTTCAACTAGACTGGAATGCGGTCTGGCCGAAGCCGGCCACAGCACTTCCAACCGGCTTGAGGGGACACGAGTGGCAAGCAGCAAAATGCGGCGCCTGGGCATGCAGTTCGGAGCGGCCGTCCTGGCTTTGGGGCTGGCAGGGTGCACCGGAACCCCGGGCCCGGCACCGTCGTCGTCCACCGGCAGCTCCCCCGCGGTTGAACCGACGGCAACCTTCAATTTCGGCACAGCGTCCATGCCTTTGGGCCTGGATCCCGCCATGACCGCGGATTCCGAGTCCTACCGCGTCACCCGCCAGGTCCTTGAAGGTCTGGTGGGGGTGGATGGAGAAACAGGGCAAACGACTCCCCTCCTCGCCACGGAGTGGAATGACAGCAACAACGGGCTGAGCTACGACTTCACGCTCCGCTCCGGTGTGACCTTTCACGACGGCACTCCTCTGGATGCAGCCGCAGTATGCGCCAACTTCAACCGATGGTTCACCTTTCCAGAGGAACTCCGGAACCAGGCACCCGGCATTTCCTTCCAAAGTGTCTTCAAGGCTTACTCGGACCAACCAGTGTTCTCCATCTTCAAGGACTGCAAGGTGGTCTCGGCCAGCGACGTCCAGATCAATCTGACGCGCCCCTTCACCGGATTCCTCCAAGCGTTGACTCTGCCGGCCTTCGCAATATCTTCCCCGGCTGCCTTGGAGGCACAAAAAGCCAATGTCCTCAACCAGGTACGGAACGGCCAGGCCATGTCCACCTACGCCGGCCATCCTGTGGGCACTGGCCCGTACGAATTCACCGCGTGGGACGAGACAAAGCTCACCTTGTCCAGCTACAAGGGCTACTGGGGCAACCGGGGCCAGATAGCAACCATCAACTTCGTTCCCTACGATCGCGCGGAAACACGCCAACAGGCCCTTCTTGACGGCAAGATCGACGCCTATGACCTGGTGACCTCAGGGACGTTTGACCAATTGGTCAAAAAGGGTGTGCAGATCATCCAGCGCGATCCCTTCTCGGTGATGTACTTGGGGATCAACCAGGCTGTTGCACCACTTGAAAAGCCCGAAGTGCGCCAAGCGATCGAGATGGCGATCGACAAAGAGACGTTGATCCGCAAGTTCTTCATCGACAACACGGCGCAGGCCTCACAGTTCGTGCCGCCCAAGCTCAGCGGCTTCAATAACAACGCTCCTTCCCTGGGATACAACCCGGAGAAAGCCAAGGAGCTTTTGAAGAAGGCCGGCTACAAGGGTGAAGAGCTGAAGTTCTACTACCCGCTCAACGCCACAAGGGCTTACATGCCCACACCGGAAAAGATCTACGCCGAGCTCAGCCGCCAACTCGTCGCTGTCGGCTTCAACATCAAGCCAGTTCCCATCGACTGGGAGGATGGCTACCTCCAAAGAGTCCAGTCTGCCGGGGACCGGGGCCTGCATCTGCTCGGCTGGAACGGCTCCTACGCGGACGCAGACAACTTCCTGGGACCCCTCTTCGGCGAAACCCGCGCCGAGTTCGGATACGCCGATTCAGAGGTGTTCCACAAGATCGAACGCGCAAGGGCCATGCCGGACGGCGATGACCGCAATGCCCAGTACCAGGCCATCAACGCAGAAATCGCGGCGTCGGTACCGGCAGTGCCCATCGCCTTCCCCATCTCGGCGCTGGCGCTGTCCAACAAGGTGGAAAGCTACCCGGCTTCCCCGGTCCTCAACGAAGTTTTCACAAACGTCCGCCTAAAGCCTTGACGATTCCCCGTAATTTCAGTATTGAGTCTGCGCGGGGATATTCTGTGACAGCCAGTGCCGCCGCTAACGGAGATTGATCGTGACCTTCATTTCCAAGACCCAACATGCTGACGTCGTCCTTATTGGCGGTGGAATCATGAGTGCCACCCTTGGTGCGTTCATCAAGCAACTTGAACCCACCTGGACCATCTCCCTGTTCGAACGACTCGACGAAGCAGGGCTCGAGAGTTCCGGACCCTGGAACAACGCCGGCACGGGCCATGCTGCGCTGTGTGAGCTTAACTACTCCCCCGCAGCAAAAGACGGTTCCGTAGACCCGTCCAAGGCCCTGCACATCAACGAACAGTTCCAGCTGTCCCGCCAGTTCTGGTCCCATCTTGTGGACAGCAAAGTCATCGGGTCTCCCAAGGGCTTCATCAACACCGTTCCGCACATGAGCTTCGTCATTGGCGATGACCACGCGAACTTCCTCAAGACCCGGTACGAGGCCCTTAAGCCCAACACGCTGTTCCGCAGCATGGAATACACCGAGGACCAGGACCAGATCGCCAAGTGGGCCCCGTTGATCGTCAAGGGCCGTGACCGCAAGCAGCGTGTGGCAGCAACCCGCGCGGCTGAAGGCACCGACGTCGATTTCGGCGCCTTGACCCGTGAACTGACGGGCTACCTGCAGAGCAGCGGCGCCGAGGTCAACTATGGACACGATGTCACCAACATCCACCGTGCAGCAGGCGGCGGATGGGATCTTTCCATCAAGCACCCCAGGTCCGGCGAGCACGGCCGCATCCACGCGAAGTTCGTCTTCGTAGGAGCCGGCGGCGGTGCACTTCACCTGCTCCAGGCATCCGGCATTCCTGAAAGCAAGGGATACGGTGGTTTCCCCGTCTCAGGCCAGTTCTTCCGCTGTACAGACGACGCCGTCACCTCCCAGCACAGCGCAAAGGTCTACGGCCAGGCGTCGGTGGGCGCACCGCCCATGTCCGTCCCGCACCTGGACACCCGCTATGTGGACGGCAAGCGCTCCCTCCTCTTCGGCCCGTACGCCGGTTTCTCCACCAACTTCCTGAAGACCTCCAGCTACCTGGACCTTCCGTTGTCCATCCGCCCGGGGAACATCATTCCCATGCTGGCTGTGGCCAAGGACAACATGGACCTCACCGCCTACCTCATCAAGGAGGTTGCCAAGCGGCACGAGGCCAAGGTTGAGGCCCTGCGCGAGTACTATCCGGAAGCTTCCGGCGGCAATTGGGAACTGATCACGGCGGGCCAGCGTGTACAGATCATCAAGAAGCACCCACAGAAGGGTGGCGTCCTGCAGTTCGGCACTGAAGTCATTGCCTCCCGCGATGGTTCAATCGGCGCGCTGCTGGGCGCTTCTCCGGGCGCTTCCACCGCCGTGCCCATCATGATCGAACTGTTGCAGAAGTCCTTCCCGAAGAACTTCAAGGGTTGGCAGTCCAAGCTCAAGGACATGATGCCGGGCTACGGCGTCAAGCTCAATGAGAATGCCGACCTTGCAGCCGAGCTGGAAGCAAGCACCGCCAGCTCTCTTCAATTGGAAGTGGCCACCGCCATCCAAAGCTAGGCCACACCCGGGGCTGCGGCCGGTTCCCTCAGCCGAATCGTTACGTAGACCGCAGGAGTCAATGCAATGTTCCGCTTGGCCAGACTGTCCCTGGGAAACCGGGCCCTGATCGCGCTGATCACCGTCTTTGCGGCGGTGTTCGGCGTGATCACCATGGGTTCGCTCAAGCAGGAACTTATTCCCTCCATCGAGTTCCCGCAGATCACCGTGGTGACCTCCATGCCGGGCGCTTCTCCGGAGGTTGTGGACAAGCAGTTGAGCCAGCCGCTGGAAACAGCTCTGAACAGCGTCGAAGGGCTTGAGTCCACCACGTCGACGTCCCGCAACGGCGTTTCGCAGATCACCATGGTGTTCACGTACGGCTCCAACCTGGACCGGGCGCGCAACCAGATTGACCGGGCCATCTCGAATGCCAAGCGGGTACTGCCGGCCGACGTCGAACCCCAGTCAATCGCCGGCAACATCAGCGACTTCCCGATTGTCTATTTGGCGGTCTCCTCGGACAAACCGCTGAGCGAACTTAACGCTGACCTCCTGCGTCTCAGCGTTCCGCGCCTGCAGAAGATCGACGGCGTTCGTGGTGCCGATGTGACCGGCGGCTCCAGCCAGCACATCCTGATCCAGCCCCGCCCTGCGGATCTGGCAACGTCAGGCGCCTCTGTCCAGTCCATCAGCACTGCCCTGAAGAACAATGGCACCTTGGTTCCTGTCGGCACCATCGAGGATCAGGGCAAGACTCTGTCCCTCCAGCTCGGCAGCCCGGTGGATTCGTTGGACATCATTAAGGGACTCCCCTTGGCTGGCGCTAAGAATGCCGCCACCATCGGCGCCGTCGCCGATGTCAGCATCGAGGACGACGCCGCCACGTCCATCACGCGTACCAACGGTAAGCCCACGTTGGCCCTGTCCGTCACCAAGAAGCCGGAGGGCGATACGGTGGCGATCTCGCACGCCGTCAGGGACGCCGTCGGGCCCATGGAAGCGGAACTCGGCAATAACGCGACCTTCACGCCGGTCTTCGACCAAGCTCCGTTCATTGAGAAGTCCATCAAGGATCTCACCACCGAGGGGCTTCTTGGCCTGGGCTTCGCGGTGGCTGTGATCCTGGTTTTCCTGATGTCCGTCCGCTCCACGTTGGTCACGGCCGTCTCCATCCCGCTGTCCTTGCTGATCACGTTCATCGGCATCTCCGCCACGGGTTATTCGCTGAACATCCTGACCTTGGGTGCCCTTACCATTGCGATCGGGCGCGTGGTTGACGATTCCATTGTGGTGATCGAGAACATCAAGCGGCATCTGAGCTACGGCGAACATAAGCTGACCGCCATCCTGACTTCCATCAGGGAAGTTGCCGGGGCCATCACGGCTTCCACCTTGACTACCGTGGCCGTGTTCCTCCCCATCGCTTTCGTGGGTGACCTCGCCGGTGAGCTGTTCCGGCCCTTCGCCTTGACCGTAACCATCGCGCTGTTGTCATCACTGCTGGTTTCCCTGACAATCGTTCCGGTCCTGGCCTATTGGTTCCTTTCCTCACCCGGAAAGGGCGCAGAGGCACAGGCATCCGCCAAGGAAGCCGCCGAGAAGGCCCGGGAAGCCGAACAACGGAGCCGCCTCCAGCGCGGCTACCTTCCGATTCTTGCCAAGACGCAGAAACATCCCGTCATCACCTTGTCCGCCGCGGCATTGATTCTGGTGGCCACCATCGCCGTCTCGCCTCTTCTTGCCACTGATCTTTTGGGCCGCTCCGGCGAGAACAGCATGACAGTGCGCCAAGTCCTTCCGGCGGGCACCAGCCTGCAGGCCACCAGCGATGAAGCTTCCAAGGTTGAGGAATCCCTCAAGGGCATTGAAGGCATCAAGGACGTGCAGGTCACTTCCGGAAACGCTCAGACCGGCTTCGCTGCACTCACCTCCACCGGTTCGTCCAACTCGACGTTCACCATTGTCACCGATGAGAAAGTGAACCAAAGCAAACTCCAGGATGAGGTTCGCGCCAAGCTTGAAGGGGCTGCCGGGAAGGTGACGGTGGGATCG
The DNA here is from genome assembly GCF_044756605.1 of Paenarthrobacter sp. NPDC091711. NCBI lineage: Bacteria > Bacillati > Actinomycetota > Actinomycetes > Micrococcales > Micrococcaceae > Paenarthrobacter > Paenarthrobacter sp. NPDC091711. Next base: position 301,518 of record NZ_JBIVTF010000004.1, on the reverse strand, counting down.
CAGCAGGGCGGATTCGGCACGTCCTCAACGGTGGACATCACCATCAGGGCCGCGAACTCCGCTGACCTGCAGACGGCAAGCGATGCCATGGTCAAGGCCATGGAAGGCGTTCCCGGCAGTACGGAAGTGGCCACTAACCTGGCCTCCAAGCAGTCGGTGGTCCAGGTCCGCGTCGACCGGGCCAAGGCAGTGGCGGCAGGCCTGACTGAAGAGCAGGTAGGAGCCTTCCTTGCCTCCACGGTCAGCCCCGTTCCTGCCGGTACCGTCCGGATTGAGACCAACGATTACCCTGTGCAGATCGGCGAAGGTACACGCTTTACCAGCATCGCCGCAGTACGTGCGCTCCAGCTACCCACAGCCCGCGGCGGAGTGGCACTGGAGTCAATTGCCGCCGTCGAGCAGGTTGACACCCCGGTGTCCATCACCAGCAGCAATGGGCAGCGGACGGCAAGGGTGACAGTGACGCCGTCCGGATCCAATCTGGGCAGCGTCAGCGCAGCCGTGCAGGAGCGGCTGGCCGGAGTGGAATTGCCCGCGGGGGTGACCGCCACCATCGGTGGTGCCACGACGCAGCAGGCTGAGTCCTTCCGGCAACTTGGCCTGGCTCTACTGGCGGCAATCGCGATCGTCTATGTGATTATGGTGGCCGCCTTCAAGTCACTCATACAGCCACTCATCCTGTTGGTCTCCGTACCGTTCGCGGCGACGGGTGCGGTGGGTCTGCTGTTGGTCACCGGAGTTCCGTTGGGACTGCCGTCACTGATCGGCATGCTGATGCTGGTGGGAATCGTGGTCACCAACGCCATTGTGCTGATCGACCTCATCAACCAGTACCGGAAGCCCCATGACGGCAGTCCGGGCATGAACGTTGCCGACGCCATCACCCACGGTGCCCGCCAGCGGCTCCGGCCCATCCTGATGACGGCCCTGGCCACCGTGTTCGCCCTGACTCCCATGGCGCTGGGCCTCACAGGTGGAGGCGGGTTCATTTCGCAACCCTTGGCAATTGTGGTGATCGGCGGACTGGTTTCGTCCACTGCGCTGACGTTGGTCCTGGTGCCGGTTCTCTACAAACTTGTGGAAGGCCGCCGGGAGAAGAAGGATCTGCTGAAGGCGCTTCAGGACAAGCCCCAGGCTTCTCCCGGCCCTGGATCCGGCGGCAGTTCCGCATCGGACGATTTCCAAGACTGGACCACTGGCATGGTTCCCCGGGTTACGGGCCGCCGCGCCGCCCATAATCCGGCAGAATAGCGGCTTTCCTACAGAGTCACCCTTGATGGACAGGCCCGGGAACAATTCCCGGGCCTGTCCTGTTACAGGTATCGATACATGCAAATGCATCTAGTTTGAGGTACACTGTTTACAGAGCCCGGGACCTCGGGCAGGGAGAAAGGCACACCATGCAGATCGGCGTATTCAGCGTCAGCGACATCACCACTGACCCCACCACGGGCCGCACGCCCACGGAAAACGAACGCATCAAGGCCTCCGTTGCCATCGCCAAGAAGGTCGAAGAGATCGGCATGGACGTGTACGCCCTCGGCGAGCACCACAACCGGCCCTTCTTCTCTTCCTCCCCCACCACTACTCTGGCCTACATCGCAGCCCAGACCGAGCGCATCACGCTCTCCACTGCCACCACGCTGATCACCACCAATGATCCGGTCAAGATCGCCGAAGACTTCGCCATGCTCCAGCACCTTTCGGATGGCCGCGTGGACCTGGTCCTGGGCCGTGGCAACACAGCGCCGGTATACCCCTGGTTCGGAAAGAACATCCAGGATGGCATAGAGCTCGCCATCGAGAACTACAGCCTCCTCCGCAAGCTGTGGGATGAGGACACCGTCAACTGGTCCGGCAAGTTCCGTACGCCGCTGCAGAACTTCACCTCCACGCCACGGCCGCTCGACGACGTCGCCCCCTTCGTATGGCACGGCTCCATCCGCACGCCGCAGATCGCGGAAGTCGCCGCCTACTACGGGGACGGTTTCTTCGCCAACAACATCTTCTGGCCCAAAGAGCACTACCAGCAGCTGATCGGTCTGTACCGTGAGCGCTACGAGCACTACGGCCACGGCAAGGCCGATCAGGCAATAGTCGGCCTTGGCGGTCAGTTCTTCATGAGGAAGAACTCCCAGGATGCCGTGAAGGAATTCCGCCCGTACTTCGACAACGCACCTGTCTACGGACACGGACCGTCCTTGGAGGACTTCACCTCGCAGACTCCGCTGACCGTGGGCAGCCCGCAGGAAGTCATCGAGAAAACCCTGACATTCCGCGAGGCTTTCGGTGATTACCAGCGGCAGCTATTCCTGATTGACCATGCCGGCCTGCCGCTGAAGACTGTCTTGGAGCAGTTGGACCTCTTCGGCGAAGAAGTCTTGCCCGTACTTCGTAAGGAATACGCCGCCATGAAGCCTGCGCACGTGCCGGACGCACCGACGCACGCCTCGCGCGTTGCCGCCGCCTTGGAAGCCAAGGTCAGCGAAACCGCTACCGCTGGTGCTGCGGGGCAGGACGCCTGATGTCCAGTCCCTCGGCGTCCTCCGCCGTTCGCCTCGCCGCCGAAACCTGGGAGTCTCTGTTCCGCTCCCAGGTGGCGGTGATGCGGAAGCTTCAGTCGGGACCTGCGTTCAAGACGCTCCCGGTCAAGGAGTACGACGTCCTCTTTACGTTGTCCAAATGCCCGTCGGGCCAGCTTCGCCTGAACGAGATCAATGACAAGGTGCTGCTGAGCCAGTCCAGCCTGAGCCGCTTGGTGGACCGTTTGGAGAAGCGCGGTTTGGTGGAACGAACAACAGCTCCCGACGACGGCCGCGGAGTCCTGCTCTCACTCACCGAGGCCGGCAGTGACCTCCAAAAAACCATCGGCCGCGAACATGTGCGGGACATTGCCAACTTGGTGGCGCCCGCACTCACGGCCGAGGAGCAGAAGGAGCTTCTGCGGCTGACGGAGAAACTCCGCGCCTCGGTGGCCGCACACTAACGCAAGCTGATGAGCTCCCGGGGGTCCTCCACCGGGAGCTCGCCGTTAACCACCGCACTGACCCTGAGTGTCTTCAGGGTCAAGCTGCCGCCCACGGTAGACAGGAACGCAGTATCCGAGGAGTCCCGCCCTGCAGTGATGCGGAGCATGGACTCGCGGGGTGCCAGTCCGGTGGGGTCAATGATGTGCCAGGCGCCGTTGATGTATGCCTCGGCAACAGCATGGAAATCCATGGGGCTCAGCCCGGGGGCATACACTGCCGCCAGCCGCGCAGGAACATCCTTGGACCGCAAGAGGGCAATGGCAAGGTGGGCGAAGTCCCGGCACACACCTTTCCGGTGAAGCAGGGTTTCCACTGCGCCGTCAGTCCCCCGGGAGGATCCGCTGACGTAGCGCAGTTCCCCGTTGACCCAATTGCGGACAGCATGCAGCAGCTCTGCACCGTGGAGGTTTCCGAACTCGGCGTAGGAGGTGGGCAGCAACCTGTCCGATTCCGCATACCGGCTGGGCCTGACATATCTGATGAGTTCCATCGGACTGGCCGTGTCCGGCTCTCCCAAGCCATGAACTGTTGCCCGGTACTCCACTGTCACCTCGCTTGGCTCGGTGAACTCCAGGTAATGAAAGCGGCCTCCATGGTGGTCGGTGAGTTCGGCAAAAGGAACCTCGGCACCGTCACTGGTGATGGACAGGTTTTCCGTCACTGACTGGTAACCACGATTAGTGGCCACGGCTATGGCCATGGCCACCTTGGTGTTGGCTGCGGTCTTGAAAACGAGCGAGGCAGCAACATTGCGTTCCATTGATCTCCGAGGTGGGTTGCGGCGGACAGCCCCCATCGCTGCCGTGTGTGTGGATCAGCCAATCGCAGGGCTACAGATTGACCTTCAGAGACAGTAGCATCCGCTGGACATTGGCGAATTCAGAACCATGGACCGCATACTTCGCAGCCAGGTCCAAGGTATCGAAAGCCTTGGCCGGGGCCACCTTCTCATCAGCGGCAAAGGCGTGGATCGCCGGAACATCCCCAAAGGAGATATCCCCCTTTCCTGCAGGGCCCTGAACCCGGTTCCGCAGTTCACAGGACTGCCCGTCCACACCCGCCACCATGTTGGTGATGCCGTAGGACCCAAAGAATTTGTAGCCCTGGACCACGCGGAAAACCACCCGCGGATCAATGGTGTCCTGGCCATCCGAGTGCGGGATGTCCAAGGGCACGCTGCTGATCACCACATAGGGGCGCGCCTGCCCGGCGGGGCAGGAAACAGGCGCTGCCGTCGGCAATCCGGTGTGGAGCGTGGCGATGTACCGCCCCTCAGCATCCTTGACCTCCACCTTCACAGCGTGGGCCAATGCCCCCGCCTCCGGCGTCACCGACTGGGCTATCCACTCCTGCGGCAGCTCGAAGCTGACGGTTTTGGCGGCGTCCGTGTACGTCTTCCAAGGCACTGCCGTCGCCACCGGGGACGGCCCGGGGCTGGCCGAACTGCTACCGCCGGCGCCTGTTGTTTCGCCGGGTGCTGCGGACGGCGAGCCTGCCGCGGAGCCAGTTGCCGGCGTCGTGCTTTCCGGTGTTCCCGTTCCCGATTCCGAACTGTTGGGCTGGGAGCCGGCCGTGGGGGTGACTTGCGGACCCTTGTACTCAGCGGAGCAGGCCGCTGTGCCGGCGAGGACGGTGACCGTCAGCGCCAGCGCGGCGAGCCGCATCGGACCGCAGCGCAGGTTCAGGATGCCCTTCATGACCACAGCCTATCGGCGGCAGTCCCGCGACACGCACAGGACTAGGCTGAGGGTATGGCTCCCGATCAGCAGGATTACTTCGAGGACAACATCCCCGCCATGTCAGCAGTTGATATTGCCGACTGGCGCTTGCGGACGTTCGCTCTCTACGACAAGGTGCGTCAACTCGCAGCCACCAACCCGTTCGACGCCCATGTGTTCTGGCGGCAGGAACGGGACCTGATGTTCGCCACGCATCCTGCTTCAGCGCTGACGGCCGATATGAAGGGCTCATTTTCCGGACTTCGAACTGCTGACTATGACCCCTCCTTCCGGAGGTACGCTGCCCTGTCGCCCGAGGGAAGCGGACAGGAGATGAACGTCGAAACGGGGACCGACGGCGTAGTGCCCTTCACCAGGATCGGCACCTTTGAGTTGCCCGGGCTGGGTTCGTTGGCTGCATGGCGGCTACGGAGCTACGGCGGCGGCATCTTTGTGCCCTTCCGGGATGCGACGGCCGGCAAGAACGGCGGAAGCTACGGAGCAGGCCGGTATCTGCTGGACACGGTCAAAGGCTCATTTCACGGAACGCGAGGATCCGGCGCCGAACAAGAGTTCGTCCTGGACTTCAACTTTGCCTACAACCCGTCGTGCGCCTACAACGAAGCCTGGGCATGCCCGCTGGCCGGACCAGCCAACCGTCTGGCTGCCGAGGTGCCCGTGGGCGAACTCTATCTGGGCTAGCCAAACAACCCTCCGGGGCCAACAGCCACGAGAGCTGCTATGGCCGCCACTATTGTCAGCGGAGCCACTATCAGGCCGAAGACCGCATATCCCTTCCACGTGATCAGCACGTTCATCCGCACCAGCCTGTCATGCCACAACAGGGTGGCCAGCGAGGCCCACGGCGTAATCAACGGCCCTGCGTTCACTCCTACCAACAGCGCTGCCATTCGCACCGGACTTCCGGCCAGCGGCTCGGCCAGGAGATACGCCGGCAGGTTGTTGACGACGTTTGAGCCGAGTGCTCCCGTCATGGCCAACCTCAGCAGTTCAACAAACCCGCCTCCTTCACCAGCCACCTGTCCAAGCAGAAGCGAAGCACCCAGGTATTGGGTTGCCTCAACCACCAGGAAAAGTCCACAGGTGAACAGCAACAGCGACCAGGGAATCAGCGTCACCTTGAGTACTTTGGGGCGTCGGATGGCGAATGCGACCGCCAGGATCACGGCTGCCGCGGTGGCGGGAATCCAGATTGCCGCGCCGGATACCAGTGCCGGAATGAGCAATACCAGGACAACGGCACTGGCCCCGAGCAGAACCTTGTCAGTTCCTGCCCTGGATGAGGGTACTTGCGCTGGACGGGCGGAATCCAGGGCGTAGGTCTTGCGCAGTTCGCGCCGGAAGACCACGGCAATGAAGGCCAGGGGAACCAGAACGGCGGCTAATGACGGCGCCCACATCAACTGAGCGAACTGTGCGGGACTGATGCCGCCCAGATTGTGTTGGGCCAAGAGGTTGGTCAGGTTGGAGATGGGAAGCAGCAAACTGGCCGTATTGGCCAGCCAGACAGTGGTCAAGGCGAACGGCAGGACGGGGAGGCCCGCTTGACGGGCGACGGTAACCACTACAGGCGTGAGGAGCACCGCCGTCGTATCCAACGACAGGAAAACCGTGCTCAACGTGGCAAACAGGGACAACAGCAACCACAGCAGGACGCTGCGGCCACGCCCCCAACCGCGCACGTGCCGGGCAATCCACTGGAAAGCGCCGGCTTCACTGACGAGCTCGGTCACCACGGTCATGGCAACCACAAAGCCCAGTATGGGTGCCACCCGTTCTACGAGGACCGCCACTTCCTGCCAGGGCAGGACACCCGTGGCCACGGTGATCCCACCAGCCACGAGGAGGACCAACCCGATGATCGCCAGACGCATGGAACGGATTCTAAGCCCCGGCCCTGTGTTCTTCCTCCACAGGGGTTCTACCTGCACGACGGGTGGACTAAGGCGTCACCATCCTGTAAGTAATGGAACCCCCGCGACGCTCCTGTGAAGCCTAGCCTTGGAGCATGAATACACCGCGGAGCCTGAACAGCCTGCGTAGTGCGCACTGGCTGATTAGCGTGATCCGGACCCACAAAATCCTTGCGGCTGTTGCAGGGGTAGCGGTCCTTTCAATGGTGGTTGTGGGGGCCGCCCTGTTTCAGCCCTGGCGCATCTTTACCAGTAGCAGCGTCTACGAAGCCCTGCCGGCCACGCCCGGTTCCGCGAGCGCACCGGCTCCCGCAACAGCGACTCCCCCACCAGCAGCTCCAGTGACACCGGTGATTCTCAGTTCTGGCACTTTCCTATCCCAGGAACATGAGACCACTGGTACTGCCCGGTTGGTGAAACTCCCTGATGGCAGCCATCTGCTGCGGCTCGAGGACCTGGCCAGCAGTGACGGCCCGGACGTCAAAGTCTGGTTGAGCAGCCTTCCGGCCGGGGGCGACTGGTTCAAGTACCGGTCTGGCCGATACGTCGACCTCGGGGCTGTCAAAGCCACGCACGGCAATCACAACTACCTCGTTCCGGCCGGAACGGACATCGCAGGGCTGACATCCGTGGTGCTGTGGTGTGACCGCTTCAGCGTCGCTTTCGGATCCGCGCCTCTCACCTGATGCGTTGTGAGGCCCGCCCTGCGCGCGAAGAACGTGTCGCGGGACGTAAAGCGGGCCTCACATCACAGAGCATCACCCAGGGAGGACGTAGGATGTCATCATGACTTCGCCTCTTTCCCGTCGCATTGCCCGTGTCCGGCCTGTCCCGGCATCGTCTGACGCAGCCCTAACCTCAGCCCGCCAGTCTCCTGCCGAGCATTTCTTTGTGGCCAACGACTCCCCCGATTTCGACTCAGTGGACGGCAAGCGGTGGACCGTGGTGGAGTCCCCTTTCCCGGCGTCGAGGGCCAATGCCAACAGCCCCGCCAGGGAGGGGTGGGAGCTCGGGGCGGTGGTCGGCCAAGAGACTTTTACTTTCCTGGCGCCGTCAGTACCTGTGAACGTCTTCGGCATGGCGCACAACACCGGGCAACCTGGCCGGGACCTGCCGCCCCAGGCCTTCCACAAGGCGGCGTCCAGCGTGATCGGCCCCGGGGAGGCCATCCAACTCAGCTCCACCGTCGGTTACGTGGATCCGGAAGCGGAACTGACCGTCGTCGTCGGCCGTCCTGCCCGGGGCTTGACGCTCGAAACGGCGCGGTCGGCAATTCTGGGCTACACCATCGGCAATGATGTCTCAGCGCGCGACCTCCAGAAAACCGACGAGCTGTGGATCAGCGCCAAGAGCCAGGACACGTTCACCCCCGCGGGCCCCTGGATGGTCACGGACCTGGATGATGCGGACCTCTCCATCGGGATCATCCACAACGGCACCGAACTGAAAACGGCGAGTTCCGCAGACCTCGGCTGGAAGGTGGACGAGATCCTGGTGTACCTGACCTCCTTCATGACGCTGCAGCCCGGCGACCTGGTGCTCACGGGGTTCCCCGCAGAGTGCGCACGCATCCAGCCCGGAGACACAGTGGTGTGCCGGGTGGAAGGCATCGGCGAACTTCACAACCCCGTCACTGGCGCTTCATGGGAGGAACTGCCCGGGTAATGTGTCAGGCTTAAGGGCATGGAGACAGCCGCGGACGCCACTGAGCTGCGCCCGTCTCCGCCCCGGAAGCCCTCACGCAAACGGCACCGCGGCGTCCTCAAGTACCCGGTAGTGCGGCAATTGATCCGCTTCACGGGCGTTGGAGTCGTCTGCACCGCGAGTTCGCTCGCGATTTACGCCTTGCTGCGTCCATGGATCGATCCTCAGCTCGCCAACGCTGTTGCCCTCATTGTGACGTCGTTGATGAACACGGCCCTGAACCGGCGGCTGACCTTCAAAATCACGGGCCGTAAGAAGCGGGCGCAGGACCACCTTAGCGGAGTGATCGTGATCGCCATCGCGCTGATCATTACCGGCGGTAGCTTGGGTGTGTTGCATCTTCTGCGGCCCGAAGCCACCGTCACCGAGGAGCTGTGGACCACCACACTGTCCGGCTTCGTGGCCACGGCGGTCCGGTTTACCCTGCTACGGCATTGGATCTTCCGGCGCGCACGGCACGTGTAACTGGTGGCTAGTCCCGCTGTTGCGGGGCAGCCAGGTTCCGCACGCGTCCGACGGCGGTTTCCACGGCGGCGGCTGCCTGCTCCAGTTCGGCGTCGGTGACAGTTGAGGTGAAGCTGAAACGCACCGCCGTTTGGGCCGTTTCAGGGGCGATACCAAGGGCCACCAGGACAGGCGAGGGCGCGTCGGATCCCGCCGCGCAGGCCGAGCCACTGGAACACACCACGCCGAGCCGCTCCAGCTCAAGCAGCACAGACTCGCCGCTGGTTCCGGGGAAGCAGAAAGACGCCACCGAGGGCAGGCGTTGAACTCGGTGTCCTGTCAGCAGGGCATCAGGTACGGTGGCGATGATCCGCTGGATGAACTGATCCCTGAGATCCGAAACACGGGCTGCTTGATGGGGCTGTTCAGCGTCGGAGAGCGTGAGCGCCGTGGACAGCGCAACAGCCCCGGCCACGTTCTCTGTGCCGGAGCGCTTTGCCCTCTCCTGGCCGCCACCGTGCACCAGGGGCTCCACCCGAAGACGGCCCTTGGTGAACAGGACACCGGATCCTTTGGGAGCCCCAAGTTTGTGTCCGGAAATACTCATGGCGTCCACACCCAGCGCCTTGACGTCCAGCGGCAACCATCCAGCGGCTTGCACTGCGTCCGTGTGGAACGGCACTCCGTGGTCCCGGGCCACTGCGGCCAAGGCTGCAATGGGCTGGACAGTTCCCACCTCGTTGTTCGCGTACATCACGCTCACCAGGGCGGTTTGGGGTCCTATCACCATTCGCAGGCCATCAACGGAGACCAAGCCTTCCCCGTCCACGGGGAGAACGTCCACGGCGAATCCGTGCACTCGCTCCAGGTAGCGGGCTGATTCTTCCACTGCGGGATGCTCGATCGCACTGATCACTACACGGTTCAGCGAAGGATCAGCCGCCAGCCGGGCCAGCGCAATGCCTTTGACGGCCAGGTTGTCCGCTTCGGTGCCACCGGAGGTGAACGTCACCTCACCGGCTCGGCATTTGAGGACCTTCGCGACGCCGGAACGGGCTTCTGCAAGCGCAGCGGCTGCCGTTTCGCCCAGGCTGTGGTGGCTGGAGGGGTTGCCGAACTCGCCACTCAGGTAAGGCCACATGGCTTCAAGGGCCTCACGGCGTACCGGAGTGGTGGCGGCGGCGTCGAGGAAGATCATGGGGTGGTCAGGCAGTCTCTAGAACAACGTCGAGCCCGAGATCGAGGGCGCTCACGCTATGGGTCAGGCCTCCTATGGAGATGACGTCCACGCCCGCCGAAGCAATCTCGGTGACGGTGTTGATGTTCACATTGCCACTGGCTTCCACGATGGCCCGGCCGTCCACCTGCTTAACCCCGGCCCGGAGCTCGTCCATGGAGAAATTGTCAAGCATGATGGTGTCCACGCCTGCCGCGAGGACCGGTTCGATCTGCTCGGCACGGTCCACTTCAACTTCGAAGTGCGTCGTGTGGCCAAGCTGGGCTTTGGCGGCAATCAACAGCTCGGTCAGCTTGCTGGAGTCGCCTCCGGTCATGACGGCCAGGTGGTTGTCCTTGGCCAGGACGGCGTCTGAGAGGCTGTAGCGGTGGTTCGCTCCCCCACCGCAGCGAACCGCGTAGCGTTCCAGAACACGAAGGCCGGGCGTGGTTTTGCGGGTGTCGGTGATGCGCGCATGCGTGCCTTCAACCAAGCTCACGAACTCCGCGGTCTTGGTAGCAATGGCACTCATCCGTTGCACCAGGTTCAGGCCTACCCTTTCGGCAAGCAGCACCGAGCGGGCGCTGCCGCTGACCCGCGCGAGGTGGGTTCCGGCGTCGAACTCTTCACCGTCGGCGAGCAACAACTCAACCTCAGTGTCCGGGTCCACGAGCTTCATGGCATCGCGGAAAACTGTACCGCCGCTGAAAACACCCGGGACGCGCGCGTTCAGCACCGCAATTGCACGGGCGTCTGCGGGAATCAGCAGCTGCGAGGTGATGTCGCCGCTGGGTGCGTCCTCCGCGAACGCCCGTTCCAGGATGTCCCGGACGGGGGCTGCGGGGAGGGTCAGGTTAGTCATGGACGAGGCTCACTTTCCGGCTCATGGTGTAACGCTTGTCAAAATCTTCGACGGCGGTTGGTTCCGTCAGGCTGTCGCTGCGGTAATGCGCCCCCAAGGACTCCCGCCGTTCCCGGGCAGCATGTACGAGCAACTGCGCCGCCAACAAGAGGTTGGAGTCCTCATGCTCCCGGATATCCAAGGAATCAGGCACATTCAGTGGAAGCACGTCCTCTGCCCAGGCAGCCAACGCCACCCCGGCCTCACGAATCAGCACGCCATCACGCAAAACCCCGGCCTTGGCAGTCATCAAACGCCGCAAAGTCCCCCGCGAAAACACCCCCGCATCCGCCAAAGAAACCTCCCGAGCCCCCGGTCCAGGCAAAGACTCAAACTCCCAGGAAACAGGAGCAGGCACCGGATCCAACACCAACGCCCAACCGCCCGGATTAGTCGACAAGTCCTCTTCCAGCGGCGCCGGAGGCCCCGACAGCGCCGTTGTCGCGTGAGGGCCCGAACCAGCCGCCGAGCTAGCGAGGCGATCGCCGGTACGAGGCGCGAGCGCAGGCGCCAAGGGGCCTGTGGCGCCGCGGTCACCGTAGAGGAACGCTTCAACGGCTCGCCGCCCGAACACGAGGCCTTCGAGGAGGGAGTTGCTCGCCAAGCGGTTGGCGCCTTGCACCCCGGTACAAGCCACTTCGCCGGCAGCCAGGAGCCCGGGAACGGAGGTGCGTCCGTGGAGGTCGGTCACCACGCCGCCCATCCAGTAGTGGGCGGCCGGCGCGACGGGGACGAGCTCTGTTGTCCAGTCAACTCCGGCTTGGCGGGTGCGTTTGCTGAGGGTGGGGAAGCGCTTGGCCAGGAAGCCCCGGCCCCGCTGTTCTTCGATCACGGTGGCGTCGAGGAATACGTGGCCGTTGGGGTCCCCGAGTTTTGCCAGGTGCAGGGCGATGGTGCGTGAGACGACGTCCCTGGGTGCGAGTTCGGCATCCGGGTGGTAGTCGGGCATGAAGCGGTGACCGGTGGCGTCTACCAGGATGGCGCCTTCGCCCCGCACTGCTTCGGAGATCAGCAGGGGGTCATTGTTGCCCTCGGCTTCGCGGGCTTCCTCAGGAAGCACCATGCAGGTGGGGTGGAATTGGAAGAACTCAAGGTCGGCGACGGCGGCACCCGCACGCCATGCGAGCGCCAAGCCATCTGCTGTTGCCACAGCCGGATTGGTGGTTTGCGCGAAGAGTTGTCCGGCTCCGCCGGTGGCGAGCAGGACGGAGTCACCGTGGACGCCGAGGTGGCGCCCTTCGTGAAGGAAATTGGCCCCCACCACACGGCCGCCCTGCTCTCCGCCCAGGGAGAGCGATGTTACGTGGGCGTGCCCGATCACCTGGATCTTTCCTGCGGCCTGGAAGTCCAGGACGGTCCTGATCAGTGCGGCCGCCACCCCGGCTCCTGTGGCGTCGCCGCCGGCGTGCAGGATGCGGGGAGCTGAGTGGGCGGCTTCAAGACCCAGTGCGGGATCACCGTCGCCGTCGAGGTCGAAGCGGACGCCGAAACGCCCCAGCCCTGCGATGTCCAGCCGCGCCTCGGTGCACAACACCCGTACCGCTTCTTCGTTGCAGTGGCCGGCCCCGGCTCTGAGCGTGTCCGCGATGTGGGCTGCCACGGTATCGCCGGGGGCTGGATCGTCCAACACAGCGGAGATCCCGCCTTGGGCGTAGTAGGTGTTGCTGTCCGCGAGTGCGCCTTTGGTCAACAGCACCACTTCCGCGCCGGCTTCGGCAGCCAGCAGGGCTGAGTACAGCCCTGCTATGCCGCTTCCGACGACGACCAGCCGTTGGGGTGCCTGCCCGCCAGTAAGGCTCTCTGTAGTCATGTGGGGCTCAATTCGGCTAGTCGGGTGTTATGCCCGGATAGTGATGCCGGCTTGGTGGTGCCGGTTGCTTAGGCAGGCTTGGCTGCCAGCATGCGTTCCAGCGCAATCTTGGCGTTGTCCTGCACGGAGTCGTCAACGGTGATGCGGTTGACGATGCGTCCTTCCACGAGTTCCTCCAGGACCCAGGCGAGGTAGCCGGGGTGGATGCGGTACATGGTGGAGCACGGGCAGATGACGGGGTCGAGGCAGAAGATGGTGTGCTGCGGGTTTTCGGCGGCGAGCCGGTTCACCATGTTGATCTCGGTGCCGATGGCGAACGTGGTGGGTTCGGTGGCGGCGGCGATGGCCTTCTTGATGAAGTCGGTGGATCCTGCGGAGTCCGCGGCGTCCACTACCTCCATGGGGCATTCGGGGTGGACAATCACGTTGACGCCCGGGAAGTCTTGCCGGGCTTTCTCGATCTGGCCCACGTTGAAGCGCTTGTGGACTGAGCAGAAGCCGTGCCAGAGGATGACTCGGGAGTCCTGCAGTGTTTGTTCGTCGTTTCCGCCGAGTTCCTTGCGGGGGTTCCACATGGGCATCTGCTCAAGCGGGACGCCCAGTGCCTTGGCGGTGTTCCGGCCCAGGTGCTGATCGGGGAAGAAGAGGACCCGCTGCCCGCGTTCGAAGGCCCATTCCAGCACCACTTTGGCGTTGGAGGAGGTGCAGACAATCCCGCCGTTCCGCCCACAGAACGCCTTCAGCGCCGCCGAAGAGTTCATGTAGGTGACGGGGATGACCGGTGCCCGTCCGGAGGCATCCGGTTCCGTGCCGAAGATTTCTTCAAGCTGCTCCCAGCATTCCTCCACGGAGTCTTCATCTGCCATGTCCGCCATGGAGCATCCTGCGGCGAGGTTCGGCAGGATGACGGCCTGTTCCGGCGTGGAGAGGATGTCCGCTGTCTCAGCCATGAAGTGGACGCCGCAGAAGATGATCGCTTCGGCGTCGGGCTTGGTCAGGGCAGCATTGGCGAGCTGGAAGGAGTCGCCTACGAAGTCCGCGTATTGGATGACTTCATCGCGTTGGTAGAAGTGACCCAGAATGACGGCGCGGTCCCCGAGTGTCGCTTTGGCCGCGCGGATGCGGGCGTCCAGTTCGGCGTCGGTGGCCTTTTTGTACTCTTCGGGCAGCTGGCCCTGGCGCGGAGTTGCTTTGGGAGCGACGTCGTCGATGGAGGCACCCGGGCCATAGGCGGGTTCCCCGGCGAGGGATTCGGCAAGGTCGTATTCCCAAGGGCCCCTGGCCAGGGCCGGGCTGCACGTGGACCCTGCGCGGGAGAGGCCCTTCTCGGCTTCTTCGCGAGTGATCAGCTGGACGGCAGTGTTGACGCTGCTCATGGTGTACTCCTGTTATCTGGCCCGAGGCCGGGCGTGCCGGTGAAGCGGTAGAGGCGTGGCGGGCGGTGTTTCCCGCCTTGAAGGTATTCACCGGTTTCTTCGATTTCCGGTGTCGCCTTGACGTGCCTGCGGAAGTTGGCGGGATCGAGCTGGCGATCCAGCACGGCCTCGTAGACTTCGCGGACCTGGGCGAGGGTGAAGAACTCGCCCAGCAGGTGGTAGGCGATGGACCCGTAGGCCATCTTGTTGCGGAGCCGCCACAGGGCGTAGTCCACGATTGCGTTGTGGTCGAAGGCAAGTTCGCCGAGCCTGTCCGCCCTGAACCAGCGCACATTCTCTGATTCGTCAGCGAGGGCAGCCTCGGTGGGTTGTACCAGGGCCCAGTACACGATGGAGACCACCCGCTGGGTGGGTGACCTGTGGAGGCCGCCGAAAGCGTAGAGCTGCTCGAGGTAGTGGGGCGTCAGGCCGGTGGTTTCGCGGAGGTTCCGTGAGGCCGCGTCCTGGAGGGACTCGTCATGGGCCAGGGGGCCGCCGGGAAGCGCCCACATTTCCTTGTAGGGTTCACGGATGCGCCGGACCAGAGGCAGCCACAGTGTGGGTCGCCCGGAGGTCTCGCTGGGGCGGAGCGCGAAAATCACCGTTGAAATAGCCAACGACGGCGGTGCGAGCCGCCGCTCGGCAACGTTGGCTGAGTTGGTGTTCACGGCGTTCACCTCGCTTCGTCGCCGTCCGGAACGCTCTCCAGTGAAGTTGGAGCGTTAGTTAAAGTCATCTTGACTAGAACTAATGGTACGACTCAACGGGCGCTTGGCAAAATGCTTTACGTCACACTGGCTTCGCAGCGGCTTCCATCAGCGGCAGCGTGCGCCCCTGGATGTGACTGTTCAGGACGATGACCGAAGAGCACCGGACCACAGACTTGGTGGCGATCATGGCGTCAAGGACTCGCTGCATATCCGGGTTGGACCGCGCCGCAATCCTCACCATCAGATCCGAATTACCTGTGACCGTGTGGACCTCGATAATTTCCGGGATGGCACTCAGGCTTTCAATGATCGCGTCATGGCCGATCTCCTGGGTGATGGTGACGGAACAGAACGCCACCACAGGAAAGCCGAAATTGGCCGGATCAGGTTGCGGAACCCAGGACCCGATGACCCCGTTCTCGATCATGCGATCGATCCGGGACTGCACCGTAGCCCGGGCAACCCTGAGCACGCGGGAGGCCTCCAGCACGGAAGATCGCGGCGAATCCGTGAAGAAACGTACAATTTTTGCATCAAGCGCATCGACCAGCATCAAAGTTCCTGTCCCCGGGGATCCGTACCCATCACATCGCTACAGCAAAAAGTGATGTATCTTACAATCTGCGAGAATTATTCCACGGCTCTTGCTGCGTCGTCGACGCCCGCGTGCCAAGCCCATGAGGCCAACACGCCAAACCAGCATGTAATCCATAGAAGGTAGACACGTATGACAACGAAGTCCATCGCGGCTCCTGCCCCTACATCCGGCCTCGGCCACTCCCTCAAGCCACGCCAGCTCACCATGATGGGCCTGGGCAGCGCGATCGGCGCAGGCCTTTTCCTCGGCTCGGGAGCAGGCGTTCAGGCTGCCGGACCGGCGGTGCTCATTTCTTATCTCGTGGCCGGCACCCTGATCATCCTGGTCATGTGGGCCCTCGGCGAGATGGCGGCCGCCAACCCGAACAGCGGCGCTTTCTCCGTGTACGCGGAGAAAGCCATGGGCAAGACCGCCGGTGGCACCATCGGCTGGCTGTGGTGGTTGCAGCTGGTAGTGGTGATTGCCGCCGAAGCCATTGGAGCGGCCGGGCTCCTGTTTTCCATCTGGCCAGTGATCCCCGTATGGGTCCTTGCACTGGTGTTCATGGTGGTGTTCACAGGCATCAATCTGGTAGGCGTGCGCAACTTCGGCGAGTTCGAATTCTGGTTCGCCATCCTCAAGGTCGCTGCAATCGTGATCTTCCTGCTCATTGGCGCAGCCCTGCTCTTCGGCTGGCTGCCGAACGTGCCGTCGCCCGGCTTCTCCGCGTTCGGCGACTTCGCCCCCAACGGCATCGGCGGTATCGCCGCCGCCCTGTTCGTCGTCATCTTCGCCTTCGGTGGAACAGAGATCGTCAGCGTCGCTGCCGCTGAAACCGAGAACCCCGCCCACAGCGTTGGCAAGGCCATCCGTACGGTGGTTTGGCGCATCCTGGTCTTCTACATCGGCTCTGTCTTCGTGATCGCAGCCGTTCTCCCCGTGGGCTCAGAGGGACTAAAGTCTCCGTTTGCCGGTGTGCTGGACCTCGCGGGCATCCCGGGCGCCGGTGCTGCCATCACCTTGGTAGCCGTTGTCGCCCTGCTGTCCGCCCTCAATGCCAACCTGTACGGCGCCTCCCGCATGATCTTCTCCCTCTCTGAGCGCGGCGAAGCGCCTCGCTTCCTGTCCCGCCTGAGCGGCTCCAAGGTTCCCGTGGCCGCCGTCGGAATTTCGGTTGCCTTCGGCTTCATCGCCACAGTCCTTGAGCTGTTGTTCCCGGAGAAAATCCTGCCGGCACTCCTGAACCTGGTGGGCTCCACGTGCCTGGTGGTCTGGGGTACCGCACTGGTGTCCCAGTTCATCCTGCGCCGCAGGGCTGACAAGGAAGGCACCGAACTGCCATTGCGCATGAAGGGCTTCCCGTTCCTCACCATCGTGGGACTCGTCCTGCTGGGCCTCATCCTGGTAGTGGGCTTCGCCAACCCTGAGAGCGCCGGACAGCTGATCGGAACGTTCATCCTGATTCTGTTCATCGCCGCTGGCTGCTTCATCAACGCCAAGTCCAAGGCTGCCAAGCAGCCCACGTCGGTCGAGTAACCGTCTGCTCATCACCATCCAGAAGCCCCGCACAGTTTGTACCGTGCGGGGCTTCTTTTTGTGCCCAAATTGTACAAAGTGTTTCGTTTGAACTGAGCTGATTGCACATACCCCAGTTGGGTGACTAGGGTCACAGCCATGACTACCAAAGCCGTGCGGGGAGCCGTCGAGGATGACGCGGCCCCGCTCACCCACCATCAACTTCGTGAGCTATACACCCTGATGGCAGCCGTCCGGCACCTGGACACCTCAGCGGTTGCCTGGCAGCGCCAGGGCATCATCCCGGGATACGCGCCGGAGCTCGGGCAGGAGGCCGCGCAGGTAGGCAGCGGCTACGCCGTGGACCGGACCCGCGACTTCGTCTTCCCCACCTACCGTGAAATGGGTGTAGCCCGGGCCATGGGCTTGGACATGGTGGGATACATGTCCACGCACAAAGCCACCTGGCACGGCGGCATGTACAACCCGTTGGAATCCAGGTTCGCCCCCATCCAGGCAGTAGTAGCAGGTTCGGTCCTGCACGCTGTTGGCTGGGCCCACGGCCAAACCCTGGCTGGCCACGCAACGGGTGAAATTGGCGTGGCCATGACCTACTTCGGAGACGGCGCCTCCTCCCAAGGCGATGTGCATGAGGCCATGAACTTCGCCGCCGTCATGAAGTCCCCCGTGGTCTTCTTCATCCAGAACAACGGCTGGGCAATCTCGGTCCCCACAGAACGCCAGGTAGCCGGCGGCTCCGTCGCGGCGCGGGCTGCAGGCTATGGAATTCCTTCCGTGCAGGTGGACGGCAATGACGTGGTAGCGGTCTTCGAAGCCACCCGCTCCGCTTTCGCCCACTGCCGTGCAGGTAACGGCCCTGTGGTGATCGAGGCAATGACCTACCGCCGTGGTCCGCACTCCACTGCCGACGACCCCGGCCGCTACCGCACCCTGGACGAGGAACGCCTCGACGCCGGTGAGGATCCGCTGGAGCGTTTCAAGCAGCGGCTCCTGACCGACGGCGTGGCCGACGAAGCGTTCTTCGCAGAGGCACAGCGCCTGGCGGAAGAGGAGGAAGAAGCCGTCCGTGAGGGCATAGCAGAACTGGGTCCCCGGCCCGGCGCTGAAATGTTCAGCCTGGTCTTCCAGGAACCAACGCCCGCCCTTCAATCCCAGGCCACCGCGTGGCGCGAGGAGTCCGAACATGTCTGAGACCATTACTGCCGCGCCGGGTATTGAGACTGCCGCCGCCGGCGTTCGCCAGATGTCCATGCAGCAAGCACTCAACCGTGCACTCGATGAAATCCTGGCCGAAAACCCTAAAAGTGTCATCTTCGGCGAGGACTGCGGCCGGCTGGGTGGGGTCTTCCGCATCACCGACGGACTCCAGGCCAAGCATGGTGAGGCACGCGTCTTTGACACCCCGCTTGCCGAGTCCGGCATCCTCGGCATGTCCGTGGGCTTGGCCATGGCTGGCTTCCACCCCATCCCCGAGGTCCAGTTCGATGGCTTCGCCTATCCCGCCATCAACCAGATCGTCTGCCAGATCGCCCGAATGAATTACCGCAGCCGCGGCACGCTGCCCATGCCCATCACCCTGCGTGTGCCCAGCTTCGGGGGTATCCGCGCACCCGAACACCACGGAGAGAGCCTGGAGGCGCTCTTCGCGCACGTCCCGGGGCTCAAGGTGGTTTCGCCGTCCACTCCGCACGATGCCTACCATCTGCTGAAATACGCCGCCACCCGGCCGGACCCGGTGATTTTCATGGAACCGAAGTCCCGCTACTGGCAAAAGGGGCCGGTGGATGTCACCAACGCCCTTCCAGGCACAGTGCACGACGGCGATGCGGACAACGGCGGCAGCCTCACCGGCGCCCGGGTGGCCAGGGAAGGCCGCCACCTCACCCTCGTGGCGTGGGGTGCCATGGTGGCCCGATGCCTGCAGGTTGCTGAACTGGCAGCCGAAGACGGCATCGACGTCGAGGTCCTGGACCTGCGCTGGCTGAAGCCGATTGACGCCGAAGCATTGGCGACCTCCGTCGGCAAGACGCGACGCGCCGTCGTCGTCCACGAAGCGCCGCTGACCTCAGGCCTGGGCGCCGAAGTGGCCCAACTCATTACGCAGAGCTGTTTCGCAACACTGAAGGCGCCGGTGGAGCGTGTCACCGGCTTCGACGTGCCTTATCCCTCCGGAGACCTGGAGGACGAATACATCCCCAACATCGACCGCATCCTCTTTGGGATCCAACGCGTACTGGAGTACCGCCGTGGCTGAAATTTCCTTCCCGCTCCCCGACCTCGGCGAGGGCCTCATTGAAGCAACCGTGCTGGACTGGCTCGTGGAGCCCGGTCAGCAGGTGGAACGCAACCAAGCGATTGTGGAACTCGAAACCACCAAATCAGCGCTCGAATTGCCCAGCCCGCAGGCGGGTAAAGTGGTGCGTATTCACGGTGCGCCCGGCGACACGATCAACGTTGGCGAGCCGCTGATTGTGTTCGAGGTTCCGGACGACACCGCCGGGATCGTGGGCACTGTTCCGAAGGACGAAGCACCCAAGCGCCGGGTCCGCCTGAGCGCCGTACTCGATGAGGACTGACATGATGACCGGCAGGCACACCATGGAGCAGCACAGGCACACAGTAGAGGGCACGGACCCCGGGCTGTTCGTGGAAGTCCATGAGCCGGCCACCGACGCCGGCCTGCGCCCTGTCCTGCTGATCCACGGCTTCTCGTCATCGACCAAACTGAACTGGGTGGACAGCGGCTGGATCACCACCCTGCAGGACGCAGGCCGCCGGGTAATCACCGTTGACCTCCCCGGTCACGGCCGGAGCCACTCCCCCGAGGACCTGGACTCGTACACGCCCAGCCGCATCCGCGCCGACCTGCTCCAAATAGCGACCGACGCCGGCGCCCGGCCCCTGCGCGACGGCGACCCGTCCACTGGACTGGACGTCATTGGTTACTCCCTCGGTTCGCGGCTGGCGTGGGAATTTGGTGCCACCCAGCCGGACCTGGTGCACCGCATCGTCCTGGGCGGCCCGAGCTCGGCGGATCCGCTGGCAGCTTTCGACCTCGCGGCCGCCCAACGTCACCTGGCTGACGGCACACCCATAGAGGACGCGTCCACGGCCGGGCTGCTGAAGATGGCCCAGATGCTGCCCAGCAACAACTTGTTCGCCATGTTGTCGCTCATCGAGGCGATCAAGGGAGAACCTTTCGATCCCGCCGAGGCCGCCCCCCATACGCCCCTCTTGCTCGTAGCAGGCGAGAAGGACGAACGGGCAGCCACCATGCCGGAACTGGCCTCCATTGCCGGCAAACGCGGCGGGATGGTGGAGACCCTGGTGATCCCGGGGCGCACTCACACCAACGTGATCACAAGCCGGGCCTTCAAGGAAGCTGCCGTTCAGTTCCTCGGCGTGTAGTTCTCAGGGGGCCAGTCGCTCAGCGGGCCAGCCGCTCAGCGTTAAGGCTCATGCGCTCCAGCACACTCAGGGCCATGGCGTATTCATCAATGCCTATGCCCATGGACAAGTCCTGGCGCGTGTCTTCCACCAGCCGTTGGGCCTCGTGATACTTTTCCCGTCCCCGCTCGCTGAGTGCCAGCCGGTGGTCGATCATGGTGATCAGTCCATGCCCTACCAGGGCGGCGAGTTCCCGCTCGCGCATCCGGGTATCGCCACCCCACAGCGGCTGGAGGATGTCCTCCAGCTGTTCGGGCAGCATGGCGCCCTCCGAAAGGGCTCCCAAGGTGTGCCATTGGCGCCGGGTGAGCTTGATCCGCGCCAGGGTAGCCTCCAGCTGGACCTCCAATGCGGCGTCGAGCCTCTTGATCCAATATCCGATGGGCTTGTTCACAAGGCCATGCTTTCAGCGGGGGCGTCACCGGGCAAGGTGTGGACGGTAGGCTTGGACATGCAACGAATTACGTGGAAGTGGAGCAGATGGGCATGCGTTTCAAGGACCGTGCGGAAGCCGGTCGACGCCTGGCTGAAGGACTCCCCCAGCTGAGGGAACGGCCTGACACCATTGTCCTGGGCCTGGCCCGTGGCGGAGTCCCGGTAGCCGCCGCAGCAGCTGCAGAGTTATACCTGCCTTTCGGTGCCGTACTGGTCCGCAAGCTGGGCATCCCCGGCCGCGACGAGACCGCTTTCGGGGCACTGGCGTGGTCGCAGGGCGACGTCCTGCGGATGGTCAACAGGCCCCTGAAGGAACTCATTCTCGCTCACGGAATCTCCCAGTCTGCGTTGGATGCCGTGGAAGGCCGTGAACGTTCCGAACTGACCCGCCGCGCCAAAACTTATCCTGGCATCGAGAACGATCTTCGCGGAAAGACAGTGGTGCTGGCCGACGACGGACTGGCAACGGGGGCCACCATGCGGGCAGCCGTAGAGGCGGTCCGGGCCGGCGGTGCCGCCACGGTGATAGCCGCGGTGCCCGTGGCATCGCTGGAAGCCTCAACGTCCCTGGCCCGGGTCTGCGACTTCGTGATGGCCCTGCACACGCCGGGCAAATTCCATGCCGTTGGCGCCTTTTACGAGCACTTCGAGCAGTTGACCGACGCCGACGTCGTAGGTCAATTGGACGGCGCGGGTGCCAGCGGCCGCAAATAACCGCTGATGTCCACGATGAAAAAGACGGGTGCGGTCCATGTGGACCGCACCCGTCTTTCGTGTTCACTTGTTAGTGGAGGACTAGTGGTGGGCGCTGAAACCCAGCGGACGGCCGCGGGTTTCCTTGGCGAGGATCACGCCTACCGCTGAGATAATGCAGAGGCCCATGATGTAAAGCCCCACCGACCCCGACCACTTGGTGGTGTCCAGGAGTGCTTGGGCGATCAGCGGAGCGAAGGCGCCACCCAGGATGGCACCCAGGGCGTACCCAATGGAGATTCCCGAGTAGCGAACCTGTGCCGGGAACATCTCGGCGTACATGGCGGACATGGGACCGTAGGACAGGCCCAAGCCGATGGTCAGGACGAACAGGGCGGTTCCGTAGAGCAGGATGTCCTTGGAGTCGATCAGGATGAACATGGGAATCATCCAGGCAAAGACCAGACCGTAGCCGATCAGGAATGTCTTTACTCTGCCGATCTTGTCAGACAGCCAGCCGCCCACCATGGTGAAGATCAGCCAGCCGAAGGACGCAACGGTGGTGGCCAGCAGAACCTGGGGCGTGGGCATCTTCAACGTCTTCGTGGCGTAGGAGATGAAGAACGCGATCAGCAGGTACCCGGCAGCATTGTTGGCGATGAAGATCATGGCCGCAAGGATGACTTCCTTCTTGTTCTTACGGAAGAGCTCGCCCAAAGGCGCCTTGCTTGCTGCCTTGCGCTGCGCGATTTCCTTGAAGACGGGGCTTTCCCCCACAGCACGCCGGATCAGGTAGCCCACCACAATGAGTACCACGGAAAGAAGGAACGGAACACGCCAACCCCAGGCCGCAAAGTCTTCCTTGGACATGCCGGACTGGAGGAAGAACAGGAGGCCGGTGGCCAGGATCATGCCGATCGGAACACCGATCTGCGGGTACGCGCCAAAGAGCCCGCGCTTCTTGAGCGGAGCATGCTCCACAGCCATGAGCGCAGCGCCGCCCCACTCGCCGCCGGCGGAGAAGCCTTGGACAACCCGGAGGGTGATCAACAGCACCGGAGCCCAGATACCGATGGTGTCGTACGTCGGAAGTATGCCGATCAGGGCCGTGGCAGCACCCATCATCACGAGCGTCATCACCAACACAGCCTTGCGGCCCAAACGGTCACCGAGGTGTCCGGCGATGGTTGCGCCGAGGGGCCTGAACAGGAAGCTGATGCCTATCGTGGCGAAGGACAGAAGCTGGGCTACTCCCGGGTTGGACTTCTCCAACGGCGACAGGAACAACGGCGCCAACAGGGTTGCCGTCAGCTGGGCGAAGATGAAGAAGTCGTACCACTCAATGGTGGTGCCCACCAACGTCCCGGCCAGTACCCTGCGCTCCTCGCGCTTGCTGCTGGGTCCTGACGGAGAGTCGACAGTGGAAGTTGCGGTCATTGGAACTCCATGTGGGTGAGAGTGACTGGTCGGCACGTAATTTGCATTAACCGACAGAACGGTCAGTTAGGAAAGAATACTACAACCTGTGAGCCAAAGCACAGACCCCTGAGGTGTGGGCCACCATAGAATGGTTCGCATGAATCCCCGCAGCGACGTCAAGGGCCCACCTGAAGCGCCAACCCAGGTTCCGCCGTCGCAAACCCTTTCCCGCGGGATCCGCGCGCTGGAGATCCTCGCGGCCGCCGAAAGGCCCCTCAGCATCGCCGAACTCACCGAAGCCCTGGGCGTTCACCGCTCCGTGGCGTATCGAATCCTGCGGACACTCGAAGACCATTCGCTGCTGGTGCGTGATGACTCCGGACGCGTTCAACCGGGCCCGGGACTCGCGGTCCTGGCCAGTGGCGTCTCACGGAACCTCCAGACCGCGGCACTTCCCGAACTCACCCAACTTGCCAACACCCTGCACATGACCGCTTTCGTCGCCGTATGGGACCACCAGGAATGCGTCACCTTGGTGACCGTGGAGCCACGACACTCCGGCGCCGCGCTCGCCCAACACCCAGGCAGCCGCCACCCGGTCAGCACCGGCGCTCCCGGGATCGCCATCCAATCAACCATGACCGAAGAACGCTGGCAGCAGCTGGGAGCCCCCAACCCCTACCGCGCCGAAGCCCACGAGGCGCGCCGCCTCGGCTACGCCACCAGCCACGACGAAGTCATCGCCGGGCTATCCTCCATAGCAGCCCCCATCAAGGTTCCAGGCGGACGGCCGGCCGCCATCGCCGTCGTGTACATCCGCTCGGACCAAGACCCCGATGCCGTCGGCAAAGCGCTCGCTGCCAGTGCTGCCCGCATTGAAAGCCAACTGGCCTGAACCCTTCCTTCCAGGTCAAGTGGCGTGCCCCACAGCACAAGACGATGGCTGCGGCGAAGCGAATACTCGAATGAAGGACCGGACGCCCCGTCCGGTCCTTCATTCGAGCCCGAGAAGGAACCCATGAGCCTGAATCTCCTCGACACCTCCAACTGGCTGCCACTGGACGGCCTGGCCCCCGGCTTCGACGCCAACAAAGCCGCCACCGTGCAAGACCTGGCCGGACAACAGTTCTCCCTCCGCAATGACGGCGGCCCCATGACGTTCAGCTTCGACGACGAAGAAGTCCAATGGGCTGCGGCCGGTCATTCAGGAACCGCCCCCTATGAGGCCTTCCTTGTAGCCGAGGACCTGTACTACGCCCAATGGCAAAGTCAGCAGGATCCCCAGCTGGCCGTTTCCCTGGTCCTGGACCTGCTGCACGGCAGGGCGCTCTACATTGGCGCCGCACTCGGCAGGGCAACAGCCTCCAGCGTCGCCGTCCAGCACGATTTCCGCCCGGGGACGCTCGATGGTCACCACGCCACGGGGCCGGCAATTTCAGAAAGCCACGCACTCATTGGGCGCCGCGTTGAATGGATCTACAGCGAATCCCACGCCTACGAACACATCTACCTCAGCCCCACCTGGTACACCTGGCAATGCCTCGCCGGCCCCGAGCGCGGATTGGCGGACACGGACTCCAACACCGTTTTTCAGGTCCGCCCGGGAATATTCGTGTTCACCTGGCGCGAGAAAGTCATACCGTGCGGTTCAGTCACCATCGCCGACCACCGCGATCCCCTCGCCATCAGGTCCCACGGCAGCCTCTTCGGATGGGACGAGGCAGGCACGGAACCCGTGCACTTCACGTTCGGTGCACACGGCCGCCTGATCAGCATCAGCCGGCACAGCCCGGAACTCGACCCCGCTACAGGGATGTAGCCCACCGGGGCAGAACATGAACTGAAGAAAACAAGGAAGCCCCGGCGACACTCGCCGGGGCTTCCTTCAGGTTGGGACGGTTATCCAGGTTGGGACGGTTATCAGTCGTCCGCCCCATGGCCGATCCGGGCGTACAGTGCCGGCTGCGAGCGCCGCAGCCGCAAACCCCAAATGACACCAACAACTCCGGGCAACAAGACCAGCATCGGCAGGACAAACGTGACAGCCGTCGACTCAGTCTGTCCCAGCAGGACATTGAAGTTGGCCATGATGAGCACGAAGACCACCGCCAGGAGTGCGAATCCAAGGCCTGGGGCAATCACCCTGACCCACAGGCTCGCGCCGTGCTTTTCCCGGCGGAAGAAGCCGATCACTGCCACAGAGACCACTGTCATCAGCAGCACGAGGCCGATTGCACCACTGTTGGTAAGCCAGGTGAACATGGTCAGGACCGGGTAGAGTTCGCCGAGTTCGGAACCCGAGCCGGCGATGGCGAAAGCGATGGTCACGACGACGGCAATCACCGTCTGCGCCAGCGAACCGGCGAACGGCGCCCCGCTTTCGGTCCGCACCTTGGCCAGTGCTGACGGAAGGACGCGCTCGCGGCCAAGGGAGAAGAAATAGCGGGCTACTGCGTTGTGGAAGCTGACGAGCGCGGCGAAGAGGCTGGTGACGAAGAGGATCTGGGCGATGTCACTGAGCAGCACGCCGCCGTGAGTGCCCAGGAACGCGAAGATCATGTCCGGGCCGCTGGTGGTGGCCGCCTCGATCACGGCGGACGGCCCCGCTCCTACGGTCATGGCCCAGGCAGAGACTGCGTAGAAGACAGCGATGATGGCGACGGCAGCGAAGGTGGCCCGGGCTACGGTGCGCTTGGGGTCCTTGGACTCTTCACCGTAAATAGCGGCGGATTCGAAGCCCATGAAGGCGGCAATACCGAAGGAAAGAACTGCTCCAATGCCGGGAACGAACAGGCTTTCGGGACTGAACGTTGCTGCGGTAACGCCTTCAGGGGCCACAGTAAGGCTGATGACGTCGTACACAATGACCACCAGGAACTCGAGGGCAACCAGCACGCCCAGCACCTTGGCGGACAGGTCCACCCTGTTCACTCCCAGCCAGCCAACAATTGCGATGCACACCAGCACGGGAATCCACCAGGGAACGCTCACGCCAAGCCGGGCGGACAGCAGTGAGGAGACGGTGAAACCGAACAACCCGTAAATTCCCACCTGCATCAGGTTGTAGGCCATGAGGGCAATCAGTGATGCCCCTACGCCTGCCGGCCGTGAGATGCCCTGTGCGATGTATGCGTAGAACGCCCCTGCGTTGGTGACGTACCGGCTCATTGCGGCGTAACCGACGGCGAAGAGCGCCAGGATTGCGCCCAGGATCAGGAAGGACAGCGGCACGCCGGTGACGCCGGTGACCGCGAAGGTGGTGGTTACGCCGCCCGCGAGCACGGTCAGCGGCGCCGAGGCCGCGATAATCATGAAGGTTACTGCCGGTACGCCGAGCCGCCTCTTGGTGCCTGCGGCTCCGGCGGTCCTGCCCTTGACGGGGTTGTCCACGCTCATAGTGTGCTCCTGCCTCGGTGCCGCGGGAGATTGCGCGGCACGGTGTCTGTCATCCCGCAATCTTCCACCGCAGGGCCCTTGCGTGACTTGTCTCACACGGCAGGGTGTTTGTCGCTGCACGCAAGCACGGACGCACGCGGGCCCCGGTGTAGAATCGTGGGCAAGCTCACGTCCGCACAACCGGCATTCCCGGCCCAGTGGCAGCGGCGCCGCGGGCCATTGAAAGGGAGTTTGATGACCGTCGCGGCTGATACGGGCCCCGCAACCGTGGAAACCATCGTGGCGGAGTCGTTCCAGGAGTGGAGCAAAGCAATCTCCAGCTCATTCGTGCCCCTTGTGGCAACGGGTCCCAAGAGTTCATCTTTCCAAGGCTCCACCTTCCACGGCGTCATGCGTGCACGCGTCCTGGGGCAGATCTCCGTGGTGGAAATTGCCGCCGGACCGCACACTGTCCTGCGCACACCGGAGTTGATTGCCAAGTCCACAGGGCGCTTCTTCAAGCTCAGCATCCAGCTCGCAGGATCAGGCCGCCTGGTTCAGGACGAACGCGAGGCCGTGCTGCGCCCCGGTGATCTCTCCATCTACGACACCTCCCGCCCTTATCAACTAACGTTCGACGACGACTTCCGCACTTTGGTGCTCATGTTCCCGCACGTCCTGCTGGACCTGCCCGCCGAAGCCATGGGACATGTGACGGCCTTAAGGATTCCGGGCGATGAGGGCCTGGGCGAACTCATCAGCCCCTTCCTGGTCAAGCTGGCCGACAACCTCGAGGCCCTTTCCGGCACCAATGGGCTCCGCTTGGTCCACAACGCGTTGGACCTGGTCACCACACTTTTCAACGGTGAACTCGATCAGCTGATCGAGACGGGCCGCGATCCGCATCTGCTGCTGCTGGGGCGGATCCACGACTACATCGAGGCCAACCTCGGTGATCCCGAACTCTCGCCCGGAACCATTGCTGCTGCCCACTACATCTCGACCCGGCATCTGCACGACCTCTTCCAGGAAATCGGGACGACGGTGGCTTCCTCCATCCGGCAACGCCGACTCGAACGGTGCCGGCGGGACCTCAGGGATCCGGTGCTGAGTGATCGACCCGTGACAGCCATCGCAGCGCGGTGGGGGTTCACCGATGCCGCACATTTCAGCCGCATCTTCCGCGCGGCGTTCGGGAACTCCCCCACCGGCTACCGCAACAGCCACTGACGGCTCGCTGGACCACCAAACCCAGCGGCCGTCGTCGAGCGTTAAGCCGTCGTCGAGCGTTGGCTAAGCCGCCGCCGTCGGGGCCGTGCCCTGGTCCGTGAGGGCTGCCATCTCTTCGAGCATGGTTCGCAACAGCCGGTCTTCCAAGTCGGCGTAGGCAGGATCGCCCGCGCGGTTGACCAGCTCCCCGGGGTCTTCGCCGTGATGGTAGAGCTCGGCAATCCCGGTGCCGAAATAGCGGGTCAGCCTGCCCTCAGCGGTGATGACCGTTCGCATCCGGACAGGTCCCGGCAGTCCGTCCAACCCAAAGGGTTGCTCTTCCTCCACCAGGAGCGAGTCCCGATGATGCTCGGTTTCCCCCGTCAGGAGGGGCACGAGCGAGCGTCCTTGAATGCCCCTGAACCCCTGGGAGCCAGCCAGTTCGAGGAGTGTCGGGGCCACATCCGCGCTGGAAACCAGGGCGCCCGTTCGCCGCGGCTGCGCCCCGGGAAGATGCACCACCAAGGGAACATTGGTCACGGCACGGTAGTGGACAAAATGCTTGAGCATGAGGCCGTGATCCCCAAAAAGATCGCCGTGATCGCTGGTGAACACCACAATGGTGTCCTCGGCCAGTCCCTGGCGGTCCAGCTCATCCAGAATCCGTCCAATGTGCTCGTCCATCATGGTGATCAGGCCATATTGGGCGGCAGCCGCGAACCTGTACTGGTCCTCCGTAGCAGCCCACGTCATGGTGGGGTCCATGTTCGGCTCACCGCGGTGTTCCATCATGTTCCGGACATGCTGCGGCGAGGCAGAGTGGTCCTGCTCGAAGCCCAGCGGCAGCGGCAAGTTCTCTGGGTTGTAAAGATCTGAATAGCCTGCCGGAGGCGAGAACGGATGATGGGGATCCGGGAAGGAGACAAACATGAAGAAGGGCTGATCCTGCCCGGCGGCATCCTTCAGGTGTTCAATTGCTTTCTCGCTCACGTAGCTGGTGGGATGCGCATCCGCCGGGATAGCCGTCTGATACACCTGATCCCAGCCGGCGTACGTACTGGACGAATTTCCCGGACCTCCCAGCGTTTCGGGGTCGACGCCGCGTTCCCGGGCCCAGTGCACATAGTGACCGCCGGGCCGGTCCCCATGGCCGATCACGAGGTCCACATGTTGGTAGCCGTAGTAGTCGGCGGGGAGCGCAATGAAACGGGCATCGTGAGCGTCGCGGTTCTCCCACTGATCCCACCCGGGGGAAAATCCGTGACGGCGGGCGTCGCTGACCACGGCGTCCAACAGCATGGGGTCGGTGGCCCGGATCTCCTCGGCCTGGTGCGGTTCAAACTCCCAGCCCATGTTCTGGTGGTGCAGCTTCCCTACACCCACCGTCCGATATCCACCCGCCGCCAGGGATCCGGGAACAGTCCGGGTCAGCGGATCAAGGGTGATGCCGTTGCAGCGGGTCCCGTGCGCAGAAGGCCATCTGCCGGTCATCAGGCTGGCACGGTTGGGCATGCACGTGGGGTTGGCCACCGTCGCATTCTCGAAAACAACGCTCTTGGCCGCGAGCGCATCCAGGTTGGGCGTCTTGACAGTGGCATTCCCTGCAAAACCCAGGTGGTCGGCCCGGAGTTGATCCGCGATGATGAACAGGACATTGGGCCGGCGGTTGGCGGCTGACCGTCGCTGCCCCGTCATGCGGGCCTCTTGATGAGGGACAACACGTCGGTTCGCTGCCGGGCGAACTCCGGCAAGGAACGGGTGGTGATTTGATCCCGTGGTGCCGGCAGGTCCACGTCCACCACCTTGAGGACGCGGGCAGGCCGGGAACCAAGGACCACTATGCGGTCCGCAAGGTAGACGGCCTCGTCGATGTCATGGGTGACCACCAGAATAGTCATGGTGAAGTCCTTCCGGATCTTCAAGCACAGGTCCTCCAGGTCAAACCGGGTCTGGGCGTCCACTGAAGCGAACGGCTCGTCCATGATGAGGATCTCGGGCCGATACGCCAGCGCCCGGGCGATCGCCACGCGTTGCTGCATGCCACCGGACAACTGCCAGGGGTACTGGTTGTGGGCATGGGAAAGTCCGACGGCGGCCAGCGCGCTATCGCAGCGTTCCTTCAGTTCCGCCGCGGGCAACTTGAGGTGCCGCAGGGGAAGGACCAGGTTCTTCCGGACGGTAAGCCAGGGCATGAGCGAGCGGTTGTAGTCCTGGAAGACAAGAGCCATCTCCGGAGGCGGGCCGCTGATGGTCCGCCCGTCAATGGCTGCCCGTCCACTGCTTGCCGGATGAAGCCCGGCCAGGCATTTCAGGAGTGTGGTCTTTCCTACCCCGGATGGACCGACGATGCACACAACCTCGCCGGCATCCACGGTGAACGTGAGGTCTTCGATGACGGTGTGTGATTTCTCGCCGCTGCCATAGGTCTTGGCGAGGTGCGCCACGTCCAGCCGCGGTGTGGTCGCACTGATGCGGGTTTCTGGTTGCTGTGCCATGAGGGACTTTCTGTTTCGGGTGGGGAGGGCGGGGGCCTGCCGGGCGCTCATGCTGCACGCGCCATGCGACGGGACCCGATGTACCAGGACAAAACCTTGCGCCTGAGTTGGCTGAACAGGATGTTGACCAGGAATCCGATAACACCCAGGAGCAGGATGCCGGCCCACATGTCAGCGGTCATGAAGCTCTGTTGTGCCAGCAAGGTCATGGCTCCGATGCCCTTCGAACTGCCCAGCATTTCACTGGCGATCATCACGATGAAAGCCACCTGAAGGCTCACCTGTAGTCCGGAGAAGATCTGGGGCATCGCCGCTGGCAGGAGGACATTGAGCACCCTCTCCTTTCGGCTCAGCCGGTAAACCCGGGCAACGTCCATGAGATCGCTGCTGACACTCCGGATGCCATCCACTGTGGCGATCATGGTGGGGAACAATGCCGCCAGGGCAATGCTGGTTACGCGCATTTGGGTTCCGAAGCCGATGAGGGAGATGAAGATCGGCACCAACGCCACGGGAGGAATACCGCGGAGGAAATGGATCAACGGATCGATCATCCACCGGACTGGAGGGACCAACGCGGTGACGAACCCGAGTACCACCCCGGCCGCAGCTGCGATCGCGTAGCCCAGGAACAGGTTTCCCAAACTCAGAAGGACATCGGATTGGAAGTGGTCAAACAGCCACAGCTCTTGGAAACGGATGAGGATGGTTTCCAGCGGAGGGAAGAAAGGATCGGTGGAATTGGCGGACAGGAACCACCAGGCCGCAAGCAGCAGCGCCGGAGTGCCTGCGCCGATCACCCAGTTTCGTAGTGCGACACTTCTCATCGGGGCCTCACTTCCCGGTAGGACTCATGCCAATGCAGGACACGGCGCTCGGCCAGCCGCGTAGCACCTTGGAACAACAGACCCAGGACGCCGAGGACAATAACCAACCCGTAAAGACTGGCGTAGTCACCTGCCGCTTGTGCCTGGTAAATGCTTTGGCCCAAGCCCGGGCCACCGCCCAGGAGGCCTGCCACCACCGTGACCACCAACGCGGCGGGAGCTGCCACCCGCATGGCCGTACCGATGTAGGGCATGGCACTGGGCAAAACCACCCGTGCCAGAATTTCCCCCTCACCCATGCCATAGGAGCGGGCAGTATCGCGTGCTACCGGATCGGTCCCCTGAACCCCGTCTACGGTCTGCATGACGATGGGGAGCAAGCATCCGAAGACCACCAGGAAGAGCGCCATCTCCGCTGTCGGACCCAGCACAAGTACCGCGAGGGGAAGGATGACGATGGGCGGCACCGGTTTCAGGAATTCCAGCACGGCCAAGGTGGCGTACCGGACCGATTCGAAGCTGCCTATCAGCAACCCAAGAACCACTCCCCCCACAGCCGCTACGGCCAACGCGAGCACTGCGATGCCAAGCGTGGCGCCGAGGGCCGACCAGAATGTGCCCGTACCCAGAATGGTCGCGAGCGTAGCGAACACGGTGGTGGCCGATGGCAGGGCGTTGCCTGCGACGTTGGCCGCCGCGAGGACCTGCCAGATGACCAGGGCCCCGGCGATGCCCAAGGCGCTGAAGGCGTATGGGCGAATGGATGCTTTCATGATGAATCTCCCATGTCGCTTCCTGCCTACTTTCCGAAAATTACGTCGGCCGGCAGCTTCACAGGTGCACTCAGGAAGCCGAGTTCCGCAAGGTTCTTGTTGGCGCGCTCAATGTCTTCTACGCGGACATCTTCCGGCCAGTAATTCACAGCACCGGACTTGACGACGTCCAGCGGAGTCTTGGTGATCTCGGCACTGAGCTGCTGCGCTTCATCGATGTTGCCGTTGGCGTAGGCGTTGGCCTTGTAGATGGCGGCCTTGAACCCTTCCAGCGCCTTTTCCTTTGACTTCACCGTGTTAGACCCCGCTACCCAGAGGCCAATTGCGCCCTGTTCAAAGAACTCGACACCGGGCGAGGCCAGGAGCCTGTTGCCTTCCGAGGCGGCCTTGGACGTGAACGGGGCCACGAGCGATGCGGCGTCCACTCGTCCCGAATTGAGTGATTGGAGTGCCGAGGACGGGTCGAGGACCATCCAGTTCACTTTGGCGGGGTCGCCGCCGTCGTCCTTGACGAGTTTGCTGACCGTGACCTCCAACTGTGCTTTACGTGCGGGGACGCTGACGCTTTTTCCTTCCAGGTCCTTGGGCCTGGTGATGGCCGAAGCCTGCTGCACCAGCAGTCCGGTGTCATCCACGCGGTTGAGGTCAGCGTCTTCGCTGGCACCGTCCTTGTAGCCGTCGGCCGCGGCTACGATCTTCAGCGGCACGTTCTGGCTCAGCGCATTCAACAGCGGGATGGAGGGAGTGTAGCTGAGATCAATCTGACCGCTTTGGGCAGCTGCAATGCCGGCGGGCGGGTTTGCAATGACAGAAATCTCGACGTTGAGACCCTGCTCCTTGAAGTACCCTTTGTCAGCTGCAAGGCGGATAGCTGCGTCCGAGCCGATGCCGATGGTGCCCACCTTCAGGGTGGTG
The DNA here is from genome assembly GCF_044756605.1 of Paenarthrobacter sp. NPDC091711. NCBI lineage: Bacteria > Bacillati > Actinomycetota > Actinomycetes > Micrococcales > Micrococcaceae > Paenarthrobacter > Paenarthrobacter sp. NPDC091711. The sequence continues at coordinate 268,936 of NZ_JBIVTF010000004.1, read as the reverse complement.
GTCCCGTCTGCGGCGGGGGCGGCGGCCGGGCCGGAACCGCCACCGCAGGCGGCCAACGTCATGGACAAAACTGCGGCCAGGGCCAAGGGAATAGTGCGTCGCATGGTGCTCCTTGAATCACGAATGGTTGGAAGGGAAAAGTTGTAGGTGATGGGGTGGACTATGTTGATGGGTGAATTACCCGGATTGGTGAACTACCCGGCCACCGCTGAGGGTGAGCCTGACCTCGGTGTCGAGGAGCTTTTCGATGTCCTCGTCCACCGGCCAGGGGTTCGACAACAAGCACAAATCTGCGGTCATCCCAGGCGTCAAAGCACCCTTGAAGTGCTCCGCATGGTCCTGCCAGGCAGCGTTGGTGGTCATGGCGGCCAACGCCTGCAGGCCCGTCATCCGTTCGGGATCCCGAGGACTGCCCGGCTGGGAACGAGTGGCTCGGCGGACGGCTGCCACCACGGTGCGCCGCCAATCGGTACTGGTGACGGGAGCATCCGAGGCAAGGTTGGTATGAACTCCGGCTCCCACTGCTGACTTCAGGGGCTGGTGCCGGGAGAAACGATCCTCACCGAGGACCTGGCGCATGATGTCGCCGGCCTCTTGGCGGATGAGGGGGTTGGTGCTGTAACCAATGCCGTGGGAGGCCATGGTGTGCAGCGTCCCATGATCACCGAAGGCCCCGTGGATGATGTAATGGCGGTTCCCGGATGACGTCGCACGGCCCCCGGCACTGTCATCCGCAGCGATGATCGCCTCAACGGCTGCGGCGGTGGCCGCATCCCCCGTGGCATGGACCCCTGCCTGCAACCCGGCGTCGTTGATCAGCCCCAGGATTTTGTGCAGCTCCGCAACCCGCTGGGCGTCGGTGGCCCCTTGGATCACCAGGCTCCCGTGCGTACAGGCCTTGCCATACGGTTCACTCATCCACGCGGTGCCGCTGCGCGGAATGCCATCGGCGAAGATCTTGACGCCCGCGATCCGCAACTGCTCCGGATTGATGCCGCGCCTCAGGTAGGTGGCGGGCAGTCCACTGCGCAGACCTGCTGTGACCGCTTCTGCGTTGGCTCCCCCGGTTCCCGCGAAGAGCATCAGGACGTTGACCCTGAGCGTCAGTTCGTTCGCCTCGGCGAGGTCGCCCAGCAACTCCAGTGCCGCCGTCGAACCTGCACCATCCATGAGTCCCGCACTTGCCGGACCGAGGCCAGGATCGGTGAGTGAAGTGATACCCAGTGCATGCAGGTGCTCCTGCAAGGCAAGCAGAGCCGGTCGCAGGGTGGATGCAGGTACCGGCGGCATTGCCCGCGAGAGAAGTTCCATGGCCCCGTCCTGGAGCAGGCCTGTGGGGCTGCCGTCGGAAGTCCTCGCCACAACGCCTCCGTGAACGTCAGGTGTTGCGGCGTTAACACCGGCCCTTCTCAGCGCTTCCCTGTTGGCCAACAACTGGTGCCCTGTGCTGTCGAACGCCACCACGGGCGTGTGGGGCCTGGCTTCGAGCAGGAATCCCTGCGCCGGGCCCAGCAGGGCTTCGTCCCAGCCATGGGCACGCACCCAGCCGTCCTCACCCACCGGGGCTGCCTCCAAGACATCGACGACGGCCGCCCAGTCAGGCGCCACGGCCGGCTCCAGGCGCACATAGCCATAGGCGGCCATGGCGGCTGAAACAAAGTGCAGGTGGGCGTCGTTGATGCCTGGAATGACGGCACCACCGGCGGCATCGATGACGTGTGTTGCGGCGCCGATCCACTGGCTCACATCCTCGTGGCCCAGCGCAGTCACACGGCCGCCTTTGACGGCCAGGGCATCGCTCACATGATGCGGTGCTGCCGGGTCCATGGTGTGGACCGAGGCATTCATGATCACCAGATCAGCGAAATCTTCCATCGGTTCTCCTCAGTTCACCGCATCAGAATGTGATGCAGACAACGTTCCTGAAAGAAGTATGTCGCTTGACTGGGTCACTTGACTAGGTTTTGGCGTAAAATTTCTTACAGAGGACTTTTCCGCCTCCCCGGCACGGCCAAAACGACGTCACGGCAGATAACGCCTACGATCGATGAGACCGCCTGAAAGAGAAGAAGGTGCATGGATGGCCAGGGTTCCCGCTGAGGAAAGACGGCTGCAATTCGTTGAAGCCGCAGCAAGGGTGATCGCCCAAGACGGCCTCGCCTCTGCAACCACGCGACGAATCGCCAGTGAAGCCGAGGCCCCGCTTGCGGCGCTCCACTACTGTTTCCGGAGTAAGGACGAGCTCCTCGAAGAGGTCTACAACTTCCTCAGCAGGGACTACGCGAAGGCACTGGAGCCGGTGGCTGATCCCGGAATGGGATTGCGTCACATGGTGGGGGCTCATGCCAGACGGATCTGGAGCCGCATGCTGGAAAACCCCCACGAGCAGGTCACTACCTTCGAACTACTGCTGCGGCGCTTCCGAGTAGAGGCCGAAGACCAACCACAGGCCCTGCTCATGAACCGTTCAATGTACGACGGCTGGGTTAACTCAACACTGGAGCTTTTCCGCACGGCCGCGGAAGCCGCCGGCGAACCTGTCCCCGACAACCTGGAGGACATCACGCGCTTGTTCATTTCCGGGATCGACGGCATCAGCATGCAGCATTTGGCCGACCCCGACGACGAACGATCCCTCCGGTTGGTGGAGCTCATGGCCTCGTCCCTCGCCGGAGCGCTCCGTTAGGCCTGAGGTTGGCGCTTCATCACCAAGGACGTGAGAACACCCAGCAGCAACAGGCCGGCCGCAGCGGCCATCGAAACGACGAACGCCGCACCCGGTCCCTGCGTTTCAGCCAACTGCCCGGCCAGGTAGGAGCCCAAGGCTGTTCCAGCCACGATTCCACTTGCGAGCGCCGTCATCACGGTGGCCATGCGACCGGTTGGAGCCACCACGCCGCCGATGCTGAAGACAGTGACCATCACCGGCCCCACGGGGATGCCCAATATCAGCAGGACAAAAATCATGGGCCAAATGCCCGCAGGGAGAAGCAGCAGAAGCGACAAAACGGACATCGCCAGCGCCGCGACAACCCAACGGGACGCCAGGCTGAACCGTTGCGGCCAAAACGCTACCGACAACGCCGCTACAGCTGAACTGAGGCCCATCACCGCATACAGGAGTCCAGCGATTTCTGCCGTGGCGTACTGCGCCGAGAAAGCACTGAGCGCGTTCTGCGTGGCCCCGAAAAAGGTACCCATGCACACCATGGCAACCACCGGAACGGCCACCACGGCTCCGGCCCAACGGTTACGCCGCTGCGGAGCCACCTGGGTGGATTGCGCACCTGAAGACTCCTGTCCGATGGACGGCACGACGCCGGTACGCGGCTTCCGGGGTGCCGGTTCCACCGCCTGCTGGCTTGGATGGACCGCAAAGGCAGGAACAAGGGTGATGGTCATGACCGCGGCCAAAGCGAGCGGCAACCATGGCGCCACCATGCTGGCCAAGACACCCACCAAGGCAGGACCCAGCACGAAGGTGACCTCGTCCGCGGTACCTTCATAGGACAATGCGGTGTCCAGGTCAGCCCGATTGGCTGCGACGCTTCTTCCGCCGCTGGCTGCGGAAGGGGACAAGTTCCGGGTGGTCAGCGCCATCCACCGCACACGGGCCATGGGACCTACCTGCGGACAGCTGGCGCCAGCGAGAAAAGCTGCAATGAGCACACCCACCGCGTCACCCACGGAACCGTAGCCGGGGGTGAGGTAGGCCGCAGCGAGGAGCCCCACTACGGCAAGTGTGTTGATGACCGCTGCCACAAGGAGCACGATCCGCTGCCCGGCCCGGTCGGCCAAAGAGCCCAGGACCGGAGCACCCAACGCCGAGCCGATGCCCACCGCTCCGGCCGCCATGCCGCCGATTGCGTAGGAGTGACTGACGGCCGTGATGAGGGTCAGGGTCCCCACGGTCAGCATGGCCAAGGGAAGTCTGGCGAACAGCCCCAAGGGCAGGAAACCAGGCCCCGCCAATTCAGGAAGCCGCGCGAATCGACCCGGCAAGCGAGAGGGGCGTGCGGGGGCCGACGACAAAGTGTTTGAAGCTACAGAAGTTTTTTCCATTAATCCGGGTTCGCTAAAGAATGCGCATCGTCCCTCCTCCCGATGCGCGCGACCCTGTGTAACGGGTTAAGTCTATCGGATACGCCTCAGACAGGAAGAGCTTCGGCAATCCGCACGCTGGAACCGTTTCTGCCCTTTACCACCTGAAGCTGGCTCGTGATCCGTTGCTTCATTTCCGCGACGTGACTGACCAGGCCAACCACCCGGCCGCCATCACGCAGTCCTTCCAGGGCGTCCATCACCTGCTCCAGTGATTGCTCATCCAGGCTGCCGAAGCCTTCGTCAACAAACAGTGTCTCGATATCCACACCGCCGGCCTCCTGCTGGACCACATCGGCGAGGCCTAACGCCAAGGACAACGATGCCATGAAGGACTCTCCGCCAGAGAGCGTGGACGTGTCCCGCCGCTGGCCAGTCCACTCGTCCACGACTTCAAGACCCAGGCCCGACTTTGCACCTCTGGCAGCCTTGGCGTCCGTATGTTGCAACGTGTATCTGCCATCACTCATGGCCACGAGCCGCTCGGAGGCGGCAAGGGCCACCTGTTCCAGCCTTGCTGCCAGGACATAGGTGTTCAGGCTCATCCGGTAGTTGTTATCTCCCGATCCACGCACGGTATCGGCCAGTTCAGCCAGCATGTGCGCCCGGCTCAGAGGTTCCCTTCCTGCTTTCGCCAAGGTCCGGTACTCCTTCCCCAGCCGGGCAACAGCATCCGCCGACTTCCCGGCAAGGCCAGCCGACAATGCCTTGGCCCGCGCATCATCCGCGGCATTGGAAGCAAGAAGCCTCGATTCGGCAAGTTCGTCCTGAGCCAAGGGGAGTTCGCCAATGCTGGCTTCCTTGGCCGCGAGGATCAAATCCTCACTGGCAAACAGTTCATCCAAACGGGACGATTCGGCATCGAAATCAGCCAGGTCCTTTTCAAGGCCCACAACATCGGCCGGCGGGAGGATTTCCCGGCGGGCTTCCTCGCCCGATGCGAAACCGGATTCCGGCAGGGCTTTTTCCAAGGAGACGGCGGCGTCCACGCCGGCCTGTTTCGCCTGGTCCAGTTCCCGGTCTGCATCAACGGCCGCTTGCAGAAGCCCGCGCTCAGCCATCAGCGCTTCCAACCGCTCACGAAGGCTGGGGAATCCTTCCTTCAATCCAGCAAGTTCTGATTCAAGGGCAGCACATTGTTCCTGAAGCAACTGCACAGCCGATGACGCCTGGGCCGCTGCGCTGACGGAGTCAGCGTGCTCTTGCTGGACCAGTGCGATCCGCTTGCTGAGGGCCTCGTGCCGGGCACGAAGCTTTGCCAACTCCGCTGCCGCCTGACGTGCCGCCGAGGCAGCTTCACGGGCGGATGCCCGCTGTGACTCTGCTTCAGCAGCATCAACTGAACCACCCTGGGCCACCAGCCCGGCGAGCACCTGCGCTGCGGAGGAAACCTGCTCAGCGAGGAGCCCAAGGGCTTTTTCGCTGGCCTCAAACCGTTCCTTGGCTTCTTCCTCTTCCTGGGCGAGGGAGAGTGCTGTTTGCACGGCTTCGGCGGGGTGAGGATGCTCTTCGCTTCCGCAAACGGCGCACGGCTTTCCGCTCTCCAACGCCGCTGCCAGCTCCCCTGCTGCGTTGGCCAGACGCAGCTCACGAACATCAAGCCACTTCTGCCGGAGGTCTTGGGACGAGGTCCTGGCCTGGAGATGCCTCCGGGTCATCTCGTCCAACTCACGGGCGGCAGTTGCGTGACGGGCCACAATCCCCACCAACTCGGCAGCATCAGCAGCCGCCCGTTCCAGTTCCGTCAGTTGCTCAGCCAAAGGCTCATGCGGCTGGATCTCTGACTCCACAGCGGACACGTCCCGGCGCAACTGTTCCAGGACGGTGGAAGACTCCGCGGCAGCTGCCTGATGTTTAGAGACTTCCCCGTCCACGGTTACCAGCCGGGCTGCGATCACTTCCAAGCGCTGCTCATCCGGCAACCGGGCCTCAAGAACTGCGCAGCTGGCCTTTACGGATTCCAGCGCCACATCCGCAGGGGCAGCATCCAAGCCCGCAGCCACCAGTTTCCCGCGGATCCCGTCAGCACGGGCTGCGGCGGCTTCAAGTTTGCGTGCCGCCGCATCGACTGCTTCCAGTTGGCCACTGAGAACGGCGGCCCGCCGGTGCTTTCCGAGCATCTCCTTGTTCTCCAATGCCCGGGGCGCTGCCAGTTCAAGCAGCACCCGCCGCTGCATCGCAGCGCCGAGCCGCCCGTGCCTCAGCGACCTCTCCTGGGCCTCTTGGAACCGTTCCTGAAGGCGGGTAGACAACGACGCCGCCTCAGCTGCCTCGTCCTGCCGACGCTTCCATTCAGCCCGTATTTCTGCCTCTACACCGGCCAGCCAGGCCTCCGGCTCCTGTCCTGGATCCATCCCGGAGGCCGGAGACGCATCGGCCGAGGTTTCAGCCGCGGGAAGATCCACGTGATCCCTCTCCGACACAACCCGGTCCAGCAGCAGCTTGAGCTCTGAAGCGTTCTCCTGAACTGCACGCGTTGCATCGGCCGATAGTTGAAGAAGCTGGCGTTCAACCGTTTCGAATCGATGCGTACCAAACAGTTTCTGCAGGAGGTCCAGCCGTTCGTTGGCCTTGGACCTCAGGAACGCCGCGAAATCGCCCTGTGGCAGCATCACCACACGGGTGAATTGCTCCCGGTCCATTCCCAGGACGTCCGAGAGCTCCGCACCTACCTCATCATTCCTGGATGATTTCTCTTCCCAGCTCCCGGCTACGCGTTCCCTGAGGAGGGTCTTGGCCTGTTGGGTGGTATATCCATTGCGGCCGCGGGCGCTGGGCCGGTCCCACGCCGGTGATCGCGTCACTTCAAAACGGCGGCCACGCGCGGAGAACTCACACACTACGCGCGGCTCCGCACCGGGCGCCGCATGGTCGCTTCGTAGCCGCTTCCCTTCCTGACGGGTGCCGGGAACGGAGCCGTACAGGGCAAAACAGATGGCATCCAGAATGCTGGTCTTACCGGCGCCTGTTGCGCCGTTGAGGAGAAAAAGCCCCTGTGCGCTCAAATGGTCGAAGTCAATATGTTGTGGCGTTGCAAACGGGCCGAAAGCTTCAATTTCCAAACGATGAATTCTCACAGCTCGGCCTCCTGGACCCGGACAGCTTCAAGTGCTTCGCGCAGTGCAGCCTCTTCAGCATGGTTTGCGCCGCGGTCCCTGACATGTTCCAGGAAGCCACAGCAGACTCCGAGGTCATCTTCTGCTGCCGCAAGGCGATTGCTGTAGCTGGTGGCGGTCCGCGCTTCAGCACCTTGGGGATCGAAAGAGAGCACCAAGGTCTCCGGAAAACGAGCGCGAACCCTCTCCATGGCCTGCGCAGGACGTTGCGCGTCCGTTAGCGTGACCTGGCAATATGCGCTCTCTGCCCATGCATGCTCTTCGCCGCTCAGCAGATCCTCCAGCGTCCCACGCAACGTAGCCAGGGCTTTGGGGGCTTCCCAGAGAACTTCCTCAACATCCATGGCACCGTCCGCGCCAAGGTCCACGAGCCACGCACCTTTGTAATGCTTGGCTTCTGAAAATGAATAAGCCAAGGGAGAACCGGAATAGCGGACATTGGGGGCCAGCTCCTGCCGCCCATGAAGGTGACCCAGCGCGGTATAGGCGAAGTCCTCAAAGAGATCCAGAGGAACCGCGCCGAGCCCGCCGATGCTCAGATCCCGTTCGCTCTCTGAGGTGATGCCGCCACTGGCAAAAGTATGCGCAAGGACAACCGGATAAACGGGTCCTGATGCGCGGCGTTTCTCAACATCCTTCCGGATCCGCTCCACCGCTGCCAGGGTGACATCAAAATGGTTGGCGTTCTCGGCGCCCAACCTTTCCGCGACGAGCCGGGGTTCAAGATAGGGGATGCCATAGATAGCCACCTGGCCGTTCCCTGAGCGGTCCGCACCGTCTCCATCTGCTTCCAGCGGAAACAGCACTGGAACATCAAGTTCCTCCACCTGCGTCCTGAGGTGGACTCCCCCGCGTTCCAGCAAACGGGAAGCAAAACCCAACCTAATGGCGGAGTCGTGGTTGCCACTGGTCAAGACCACGCCGGCCCCCGCCTGCGTGATGCGCACCAGAGCGTCATCGAGGAGTTTAACCACATCCAGTCCCGGCAGAGCGCGATCGTAGACGTCGCCGGCTATCAGGACGACATCAACGGACTTCGACTCCACCAGTGATACCAGCTGGTCCACGAAGTTCCGTTGGGCATCAAGCATGCCAACGCCGTGGAATGACCGGCCCAGGTGCCAATCGGAAGTGTGAAGTAACCGCATGTTCTCAAGTTAACCGGGGGCACCGACAATAAAGCGGAGGCGAGCCGTCCGCCGTCGATCCCGTCAGGTTATTTCCCTTTTTTACCGTCGAAGAAATCCCGGGCGTCATCGTTGGCCGGCGCGGCCGGCACAGCTCGCGGAGAGGCGATGTCGGGTTTCACGGCGGTTTCCTTGACCTCTGTGCCCTTGACTTCAGTGTCCTCAATCGGCTCGTCGTTGGCATCGAAGGAGTCGTTGATACCGTCGCTGCCGCCCTGAAAGTCCTCAGTCGCGGCAGGAGCTGACAGGCCTTGGAAGCCACGGAAGGCAAGGCCGGCGAGCGCGGCACCCATCAGCGGGGCCACCCAGAAGAGCCACAGACCCTCCATGGCCCAGGACGAGCTGAAGAATGCTTGGGCTGTTGCCCGTGCAGGGTTGAAGGGAAGGTTTCCCAATACCTGTCCGAGCTGAAGAAGAACAGCCATTGACAAGCCCACTGCAAAGGGCGCCATGGCAGGTACGGCACGGCGGCCCGCTGTCGCACCAAGGAACACAGCCACAATGAGAGCTGCACCAAGGACCTCCACCAACAGAACTCCGGCCAGCTGTGTCTGCGCGGCGGCGTGTTCGCCAAAGCCCGGCGCAACGACGTCGAACGCGGCCCTGGCGTCCTTGAGGACCGGCACCGTGCTCACCACAAAGTAGATCAACGCAGCACCAATCACACTGCCGATGATTTGCGCCGCCAGGTAGCCCAAGGCCGCCACGGCCCGGATTCGGCCGGCGATCAGATTGCCCAGGGTGATCACAGGGTTGAAGTGGCCTCCCGACACATAGCCGAAGGCCAGCATGGCTGCCGTCACTGCAAGGCCGGTCGCAAGAGCTAGCGGCAAGGGGGCGGCACCAGGATTTGAAAAGATCCCGACTCCCACCGCAACGACAACAACGAACATCGATCCCAACGCTTCAGCAGACAGCCGGGCAACGAGTCCCGGCTGGGCTTCTGGTGTGGCCTGTACAGATGAGGTCATGTGGAATGAGTCCTTACGGTTGGTGTGGATGCCGGTATGACCGGCTTCGTCGCTGCGGACGCTGGAGCTTGGCGCTGGCGTTGCAGTCAGTGATGCAAGCTCAAAGCCACTGAGCATTGTGTCAGCCGAGTCTGGGCGCTGGCTGAATTCCACCTCCGAGCTTATCCGCCCAGCGCTATGGCAGCGATGGCTGTGGCACCAAGTCCCACCACAGCCAACGTGCTGACCAGGACGAGCCGGGCCGACGCTGCCTCGTTACCTGCATGGAGTTGGCGTGAGCGGACCCACACCACAGAGGCCAGCACGATGGTGGCTGCGGCTGCCATGAGGGCGCAGATCCCTTGGTAGTCAAGCCCTGGAAGGCCGGCCACGAGGTTGCCGGTGGAGGGTTCGGACGTCAGCCAACTCCGCCAAATAAAGAGGTCCACCACTACCAGGGAAATCAGCGTCCGGCGCCATGCCAACGTGGTGCGCTCGGGCTGCAACCCGGGATCGCGGACTTCCATCCTTTACCGCGCCACCAGAATCAGCACCGCAAAGGCGAAGGCTGCCACGGCCACCACAATGGTCATGAACAACATGACACGGGAGAACGGGAGCGCCTGATCGTTGCGCATCGCGGCTTCCATCTGCCCCCAACGGCGGTATGAAAGGGCAGCCAGCCCCGCCCCTACCAAAGCCAGCAGGACACAGAGGACCAGGCGTACTGGCGTGGGCGCGATGTTCGGAGCCAGCTGGTCAACAGCGACCGCGCCGGCGAGCAAGGCCAAGGACGTGCGGATCCACGCGAGGAAGGTACGTTCGTTGGCGAGAGAAAACCTGTAATCGGGGGTCTTGCCTGTCCGTCGCCAAGCAGGTTCACGCAAAATGTCACTCCAAGTTTTGTCAGTGCCGGGCAGCTTCCCCACCATATCAGCGGAGGTTCGCAGGCACGGTAAGTTACTGGCATGAGTGTTGAGCCTAAGTCCCCCGCCGTTCCTTCCTTCGAGTCCCGCGTCCATGGGTCACTGTTGGGCGGCGCGCTGGGTGATTCCCTTGGTTATGCGGTGGAGTTCGAGTCCCTTGCCGCGATTCGCGCGCGCTACGGTTCTGCCGGCCTGACGTCCTTTGGTCAGCTCGACAGCGGCAGTCACTTCTCGGACGACACGCAAATGACGCTGTACACCGTCGACGGCTTGGTGGAAGCGCTCGAATGGGCGAACGACGGCGTAGCGGCGGACGAGATTGCCTGCCTGTGGCTGGCCTACCTGCGCTGGCTCGCCACGCAGGACGTTGCTGTTGCTTCCTCCGCACCCGTGCCGCAACCGCGGTGGATCGACGCGCAGGATGTCCTGCGTCACCGCCGCGCACCCGGTAACGCCTGCCTCAGCGGTTTGGCATCGGGCCACATGGGAACAGTTGCCCGTCCGGTCAATGCCGATTCCAAAGGTTGCGGCACCGTAATGCGTTCAGCCCCGTTCGGACTCATCCCCCACATTTCACGCGAAGCGGTCTACAAGCTCAGCTCGGACGCCGCTTCATTGACGCACGGACACCCTTCAGCGCGGCTCAGTGCAGCAGCTTTTAGCCTGCTGATCCACAACATCGTGGCCGGAAGCGGCATCCGCGATGCCGCCACCGAGGCCCTCATCTACGTGAACGGCGTCCCCACCAAAGCACCCGAACTTGCGCAGCGGCTGGAAGGAGCCCTGCAGCTGTCCCTAGAGGGCTCCCCCTTGGACCCGGACGAACTGACCACCTCGCTGGGCGAGGGGTGGATCGCCGAGGAAGCACTCGCCGTCGGGCTGTACGCTGTGCTGGCCACCGGTGGCGACACGCCGGCAGAGCACTTCCGGAACGCGATAAGCGTGGCCATCAATCACAGTGGCGACAGCGACTCCACCGGGTCCATTGCCGGAAACATCCTGGGCGCCTACTACGGCGAGGACTGCTTGCCGGCCGACTGGCTGGAGGCCTTGGAAGCCCCGGAGGTGGTACGCGGCATGGCGGATCGCTTGCTTGCCGTCACCACCGGCTAAAAAGGGGTTACGCCCGCCGCAGCGTCACGTTGTTGCATGCTTCGCAAACTTCCTCGGGGATGAGGCCTCGGCGCAGCAGGAACCCAAAGATGGCGCAGCCGAGGCAGAAGCCCACAAACGCTTCCAGCGAAGCCGCCACGATCAGCAGCGTCAGCAGGACCCAGGCGGCTGGCTGGAGACCGGTGAAAAACAGCACGACGGCGGCGGTGGTCAGGGCGGCACCGATGCCCTGGGCGAAACGCTTGGGTGGACCCGCAACCAGCTTGGCGTGGCCGATCCTGGACGCCAACAGCTTCACTGACAGAAGTGCGAGCGGGGAGATCCGTGGCCCGAACAGCACACGGAGCCAGAAGCCGATTGCCAGCGCCACCAAGCCCCAGGCCCAGCCGGTCAACAGGGTGACGACCGCCAGCACCACCACCAGCCCGGCTGTGATCCGGGCGGCGTATTCGTTGACGGGGTTCGGGAAAGCGAACACAGTCCGCCAATCCAGCCCGCCGTTTCCGGAAACGTCCGCAGGCTGGTGCGCCGGCGCTTGGAGAGGGCTGGGCTTGGTCATGCACCAAGGCTAGGAGTGCTGCTCCACTGACCGGAAGCATTGTTGCGCTCTATGACCCGAAGGCCCCTTCAGGCGCCGCCCACCATCTGCAGGAATTCCCCTTCGGACACAACCTCGATTTGCTGGCCCTTGGCATGGAGTTCCAGGACCCGCTTGGCCTTGCCTGTGAGCCGGCCTGCGCGAAGGTCACCCGCCACAAAGCCATCACCGACGATCAGCACAGTAGTCCGTGCAGTTACCCGGCTTTCGGGACGTGCGCCCATGTCCGCGGCCCGTGACTTTGCCTCCGGCCTGGTAATAGCGAGGTCGCCGGTGAACACCACGGTCTGGCCGAAGAGCGGGTGTCCGGGTTCCGCGGACGGGTTCGGCAACGGGTTGGGTCCCTCCTCCGGCCAGGTCTGGAAGGCACCTGGCACACCCAGTGCACGTTCGAGCGTGCCTTCCGCGGCGATTCCGGCCCTGGCCGCGAGTGCGGACATGGTGGCTTTGGAGAGACCTTGCGTGGGATCGAAGGCGGGTTGCTTCGGCAGGCTAAGGCCGAGGGAAAGGTAGAGCTCGGCGATGCTGTTGGCGTTGTTCCGCCTGGCGATATCCACCAGGATGCCGGCGCAGGCGCGTGCGTCTTCCGCGGCGTCGTGGTGATTGACCAGGGGAACCCCGGCTTCCTCTGCCGCATAGGGCAAAGAGTTGGATACCAGCGAATAGCAGCGGCGGGAGAGCATCACGGTGCACACGTAGTCATAAGCCGGCCCGGCCAGGCCTGAGACTTCCAGGCCTGAGCGAATAACGCCGAGGTCGAAGGCTGCGTTATGGGCGGCGAGTACGTCGTCGCCAATGAATGCGCCGATTTCCGGGAAGAGCTCTCCGAACCGTGGGCGGCCGGCGACGTCTTCGGCACGGATGCCGTGGATGCGGGTGTTGTGGAATTCGAAGTGATCGTGGTTTTCGGGCGGGCGCATGAGCCAGGAGGCTTCCTCGACTACAACTCCGTTGCGGACTTTGCTGAGGCCCACCGAACACGGGGACCCCCTGAAGCCGTTGGCTGTTTCAAAGTCGATCGCCGTAAAGTCCAATGCCACTGGACAAGGTTACAGCCGGAAAAGGCCGCCACAGCCGATTTACGCGGCGGGGCGGCCCTTCCGGCCGGTATTGTGGCGAACGCTACATCAGGGTGTTGCCCGCCGCAGCGTCGCATAGGATCCGGCAGCCAGAGCGACGCATAGCAGCGCCGCCCAGCCGCTGATGCTCAGCGGTGTCTGCTGAACCATCCAATTCCCAACATGCCCCCACCATTCGAGCAAGGTGGTCAGGGCGGCAAGGCCGATCAGGATCACAGCCGTTCCAAGCGTGGATACCAAGGTGCCGCTGGTCCCCCAGCGCTTGAAGATGGTGGCGAACCAGAATCCGATGATGAACATGAACATCATCACTACGAAGAAGAACGCCGCGGTGGAGTACCAGGGCCCATCAGTCACCCAGGGGATCTTGAAGAAGTACCCATAAACGCCCCACCCGTTGGTTGCCTCCTCGATCACACCGCCCAGCAGGTAAATGCCGGTCATACCGAGGGCAATCAGGGAGAAGAGTCCCAGGGTTCCCAGGTAGAACGCCCTGCGGCTGATACTCAGGCCCTGCGAGAACGGGAAGACCAGGGTCATGCTTTGAATTCCCAGGACCATGAAGTACCACATGGGGGCCTGGCTGCCTCCGCCGTATTTGCCTTCGTTCACGGGAATGAGGGCGAAGATGGCGAGCGACATCAGGAATGCGGCCGCGAGGATGGTCAGCGGCCATCCGATGTAAGTCCATTTATTGATCAGTTGCATCCTGGCAACTGCCATGGTCCTGCTCATCGCCTTGCCTCCAAGGTGTCATCGGCGAAATCTCCAGTGGTGGATGTGGTGCCAACGCCGGCCATGGTCTTTCGCACCACCAATTGCTGCAGGGATACGGGCGACAATTCGAGGCCCAGTTCCAGCGCTTCGGCACGTTCCCGGCTGCTCAGTGCCTCATCGACGGTCACTGATGCCAGTGACCCCAGCGTTTCCCGGTGCAGGATCTTCCGGCCGGCCAGGAAGGCGTCCACCTTTTCAGCAGAGCCGGAAACCGTCACGGCGGAGCCACGGATATCCTCGGCATCAGCGTCCATGATGATCCTGCCCCGATCGATGACCACCACGTGCTCCAACAGGTTGGCTACTTCATCGATCAGGTGTGAGGAAAGGATGATGGTGCGCGGGTGCTCAGCGTAGTCCTCCACCAGGCGGTCATAGAACAACTGCCGGGCAACGGCGTCGAGTCCCAAATATGGCTCGTCGAAGAAGGTCAGCTCTGCCCGGGAGGCCAAGCCAATGATGACCCCCACAGCGGACAGCTGCCCGCGCGAGAGCTTCTTGATCCTCCGCTTTACGGGAAGCTGGAAGTCCTCGGCCAGGCGGTCGGCGAACTCCTGGTCCCAGTTCTTGTAGAACAGCGCAGCGGAACGGAACGCGTGCCGCGGCTGGAAGTCATCCGGGTACTTCTGCGATTCGCGGATAAAGCAGATCCGGGACAGCACCGCATCGTTCTCGTAGGCGCTGGCTCCGAAGACGAGTGCCTCACCGGACGTGGCGAAGGCCTGGGCCGTCAAGATGGACATCAGGGTGGTCTTGCCTGCTCCGTTGCGCCCCAGCAATCCATAGATGCGGTTGGCCGAGAGGCTCAGGTTCACGTTGTCCAGAGCATTCAGGTCTTTGTAGTGCTTGATCAGGTTACGGGCCTCGACGATGGTGTCGTTCACAGGGCCGCGCTCCTTTCCTTATCAGTCCCGGGTTCCGGGTGGAGCCCGGAGCTGCGTTCAATCATGGTGTTGAGCTGCTCTGCGGAGATGCCCAGTTTCCGGGCCTCCAATGCCAGCGGCTTGACGTACTGCTCGAAGAACTCCTCGGTGCGGCGGGCTACCAGTTGGGCGCGTGCCCCTGTAGCTACGAACATCCCTATCCCCCTGCGTTTGTAGAGAATTCCTGAATCCACCAGCACATTGACGCCCTTGGCAGCGGTTGCCGGGTTGATGCGGTGGAAAGCTGCGAACTCATTGGTGGAAGGCACCTGGGATTCCTCGGCCATACTGCCGTCCACAATTCCGTTCTCTATGAGTTCGGCGATCTGCAGGAAGATCGGCTTGCTGTCGTCGATCATGAGCATCACCGCCTCACTGGTTCGTTACTCATGTAACTAACCATACAACCAGCAAAGCAGGAGTCAAGAGGATGCCAGGAAAAATACGACGACGGCCGTCAAGTAGGCTTGATAGGTGATCTTTTCTGCGATAAGCGACCTTGCCGTATCCACTTTCGGGGGCGCGGGCCCGGTACAGCCGCCTATGGCTTCGTTCCTGCCGGACTGGCTGAACCCCGACGTCTTCCTCCGCGATTCACCGTTGGGACCATGGGTGGTCCTTCTGGTCTGCGCCATTGTGTTCGCAGAAACAGGGCTCCTCGTGGGGTTCTTCCTGCCGGGTGACTCCATGCTGTTCACGGCGGGACTTCTGGTCTCCACCGGAGCCATCGAGTTCAACCTGTGGGCCATGTGCGCCATGATCATCGTGGCTGCCATCATCGGCAACCAAACCGGCTATCTCATAGGCTCCAAAGCCGGCCCGGCGATCTTCAATAAGCCGGATTCACGGCTATTCAAAAAGGAAAACGTGGAGAGCGCCCACGCGTTCTTCGAAAAGCACGGCGGCAAGGCCTTGATCCTGGCGCGATTTGTTCCCATCATCCGCACGTTCGTGCCGGTGATTGTGGGCGTTGCCCAGATGGACAAGCGCAAGTTCTTCCTCTTCAACGTCATTGGAGCAGTCCTCTGGGGCGGCGGCGTAACCCTGCTCGGCGCGTGGCTTGGCCAGTTCGAATGGGTCGGTAACAACATCGACATCATCTTCATCGTCATCGTCCTGATCTCAGTCATCCCGATCTTCATTGAGATCGGCCGTGGATTCGTGGCAAAGCGGAAGGCTGCGGCCGAAGGCACGGACCCCGTGGAAGAGTTCATCGAGGAGCACGAGGGCGGCAAGCACACCGAGCACTAAGGCTCCCCCACCCAAGAACGACAAAAGGCACCCCGCCCGGCGGGGTGCCTTTTGCATACCCAAGAACTACGTGGAACGGGCCTCCGACAACGCCGACACGATGGCTGGAAGCAGCGCCCGGAACGCCTGTCCGCGGTGGCTAATGGCGTTCTTCTCCTCAGAGCTGAGCTCGGCACAGCTGCGGTCCATCCCGGCCGGTTGCAGCACGGGGTCGTATCCAAAGCCGCCTTCACCGCGAGGCTCACGCAACAGCGTCCCCTCCAGCTGGCCGTACTCCACGGTCTCCCGGGCAATGCCGTCAGGACCTGGCACCGCCAAAGCTGCGGCGCAAACGAATGCGGCTCCCCGGAACGCATCCGGAACATCGGAGAGCTGGGCAAGAAGCAGGTTCAGGTTGGCGGTGTCGTTCCCGTGCGTGCCGGACCATCGCGCAGAGAAGATGCCCGGTGCTCCACCCAGGACATCCACAGCAAGGCCGGAATCGTCGGCAATGGCTATCAGGCCGGTGGCCTCTGCAACAGCCCGGGCTTTGAGGAGTGAGTTCTCAGCAAACGTGACGCCGGTTTCGGCAACATCCGGGGCACCTGCCGCAGAAGCGTCCACTACCTGGGTGTCGACATCGAGCCCTGGAACCTGGCCCCTGAGCAATTCGCGGAGTTCCTTCAGCTTGCCCTTGTTGTGGGTCGCCAGGACGAGGCGCGGGTCGCTGGGGACCTGCGTGTCGCTCACGGGGCTTCCGCCAGCGTCTCGCGCTGAATGGCGGACAGCTGAGTGGTGCCGAGAAGGGCGAGATCAAGCAGGGCGTTGAGCTCGTCGCGGTCGAAAGGAGCGCCTTCGGCCGTGCCCTGAACTTCGACGAACTTGCCCGAACCGGTCACCACAACGTTCATGTCCGTCTCCGCACGAACATCTTCCACGTATGGGAGGTCCAGCATGGGGACGCCATCGATGATGCCGACCGAGACTGCCGCAATGGTGTCTACCAGGGGCTCCGCATTACGGGCGATGAGCTTGTTCTCACGGGCAAAACGGATGGCTTCGGCAAGCGCCACGTAGGCGCCGGTGATCGCTGCGGTGCGCGTGCCGCCGTCGGCCTGCAGAACGTCGCAGTCCAGGACGATCGTGTTTTCGCCCAAGGCCTTGGTGTCGATGATGGACCGGAGCGAGCGGCCAATGAGGCGCGAGATCTCGTGCGTGCGTCCACCGATCTTGCCCTTGACAGACTCACGGTCCGACCTGGTGTTGGTGGCGCGCGGGAGCATTGCGTATTCGGCCGTGACCCAACCGCGGCCTTCGCCCTTCAGCCAGCGGGGCACACCCTCGGTCAGCGAAGCAGTGCAGAGAACCCTGGTGTTGCCGAACTCGATCAGCGCCGAGCCCTCGGCCTGCTTCGACCAACCGCGGGTGATGCTGATGGGTCGGAGTTGGTCCGGGGTCCGGCCGTCGGCGCGGATGACGGGCGTGGCTGTAGCTTCAGAAGTCATGGTTCCAGCTTAGCCAAGCTGACGGCACCCATCCGACGCCGGGAGCCACCACCCCCTGGGGAACTAGATGGTGTAGTGGACTCCGGCGACGGCAACAGCAACATCACCGGCGAAGACCGGCTTGGCCTCGGACAACACTTTGGTCTGCGAAGTCCACACGGGGATGTGCGTCAGGAGAAGCCGCTTGGCACCGGCATTCATGGCAGCCTCACCTGCACGCTTACCAGTGAGGTGCACATCCTTGATGCCGTCATCCCGGCCTTCCTCAAACGCCGCCTCGCACAGGAACAGGTCCGAGCCCTTCGCAGCGTCTTCGAGTCCCTGGCAGGAATCGGTATCCCCCGAGTAGGTGAGGATCTTGGTCACGGGAACTCCGTCCTTGCCCGGCTCGGTGGCCGTGACACGCAAGGCATAGGCCTCTTCGACAGGGTGGTTAACGGCGAAGGGAGTCACCGTGAAAGGACCCACCGTAACCGGCTTGAGTTCGGTCCAATTGGTGAAGTCGAATTCCTCATGCATGCCGGGATCTAGGTCCAGCCCATACGCTGTGGCCATCCTGTCTGCGGTAGCTGCAGGACCCCACACCGGCAGGCGATCCCGGCCCCATCCGCCGGGCTTCCAGCGGACCGCCACATGAAGGCCACAAAGGTCCATGCAGTGATCGGGATGAAGGTGGGTGAGGAAGATCGCGTCGATGTCTTCCAGGTCCGTATAGCGCTGAATGGCACCCAAGGCTCCGCTGCCCAGGTCCATCACGATCTTCCACTCGCGCTCACCGTCGTGGGCAGTCACCAAGTAACACGACGCCGGCGAACCGGGACCGGGGAAAGAGCCTGTGCAGCCCACGATGGTCAACTTCACAGGTCACGTCCCATGGTTGTTCCGGTGCCGCGGCTGAGGGGTTCCTCAGGCTGGACGAAGTAAGAGCGGCGGGACAGCCCGGATCCGGACCGTGCTGCTTCCAGCATCTCGGGTGTGATGCGAGCCAAGCTGCCCGTGGGGTACTGGGCCGCGACGTGGTCCACATGCTTCACGGAGAGGACTTCAGGCCCCAGGAAGCGGCGGGCCAAGGTCTCAAACTGGGTGGCGTCACCGGTAGCTATGAATTCGTGGCTCGGTGCGCGTGTCTCCGTCCGCTGGATGCCGTGGTTGGCCAAGGCGCGGTAGACGTCCTTGGCAGTCTCTTCGGCACTGGAAACCAGCGTGACGTCCTCGCCCATGACAAACGAAATGACACCGGTCAGCAGCGGGTAGTGGGTGCAGCCCAGGACAACAGTGTCCACTCCGGCGGCCTTGAGGGGCTCGAGGTATTCATTGGCAGCAGCCAAGAGCTCGGGACCGGTGGTGATTCCGGCTTCCACAAATTCCACGAACGCCGGGCAGGCCACGGACGTAATGGTGAGGTCCGGGGCGGCAGCAAAAGTGTCCTCATAAGCCCTGGAACCCACCGTGGCGGAGGTTCCGATGACGCCGATCTTGCCCGAACGGGTAGCCGAGACTGCGCGCCTTACCGCCGGCTGGATCACTTCAATGACCGGGATGCCATAACGGGCGGTGTAGCGTTCCCTGGCATCCCGGAGCACCGCGGCCGAAGCCGAGTTGCAAGCAATGGTCAACAGCTTCACCCCGGAATCCACCAATTCGTCCATGACGCCCAGAGCGTTGGCACGAACCTCTGCAATAGGGAGTGGACCGTAGGGGCCGTGAGCGGTGTCGCCAACGTAGAGGATGGATTCGTTGGGGAGCTGATCGATAATGGACCGCGCCACAGTCAGTCCACCCACGCCTGAATCAAAAATCCCGATTGGACGTGCGCCTACGAGCTCCCCGTGTTCCCCGTTGCCGATGGGGGCATCACTGCCCAGGACGCCGCTTGGTGAACCCGAATCTGAAGTCATAATTATTCGAGAATAAGGCTTCCCGTGGTGTGCGGCCATTACCTGTGCTCTCCGCCATGTGTCTGATGTGTCACAAGTCAGCCGGATCTGTTGGAGGGCAGCAGCGGCAACCCGCCGCCAGGATCAGGATTTCCCCTGCCTTGCGGCCATCATCGCCTGAACCAAAGACTCCTGGAGCCACGTAGTGAAGTTGTAGACGAGGGCCAGGTAACTCTCCACGTCCTCGGCCTGACTCCAGTCCTGCATGCTGTGGATGTGCTCGGCATCGGCTTCATCGCGAATATCCAGGCGTTCGGCCAGCACAAGCCGGACGTCGTTGAGCGCCATGGACCAGCGGGTGGCGTCCTCGGGCGAGAGAACCAGCTCGTCCTTATCCAAGCCCAAAGCGGCAGCCCTCAAAGCGCCGATCTTGCTTTCCCGGACAGAGCGTTCGGTGAGCTGGCGGAACTCCAGCGAGCCGTCGTCGTCGTCCTTCATGACGTTAGGCAACAGACGCAGCAGGGCGCGGTCGCTGGGCTGCTTGACGTCCATATCCAAGCCGATCAGTGCAGCGAGGGGGTCTTCGTTCTCCCGCACGTCCGACTCCAGCATGGAAATGACGTCGTCCAGCAATCCGCGCAGGAGATCGCGCTCCGCAGGCTCCAGGTATCCGCTGATGCCCTTGAGGCCGTACTTGAATGCCTTAGCCACGCTGGCGGCCGCCCTTCCCGGGTGTTTCGTTGCCGCTCGCGGCCTTCTCAACTGTGGCCCACAAACCAAAACCGTGCATGGCCACGGCGTGCTGCTCCACTTGTTCCTTGCTGCCGTGGGCAACAATGGACCGGCCCTTCTTATGGACCTCCATCATGAGCTTATGGGCTTTGGACTCGGAGTAGCCGAAGTAACTCTGGAACACAAAGCTCACGTAGCTCATCAGATTCACGGGATCATTCCAGATCACAAGGTTCCACGGGATATCAGGGGCTGTCAGGACATCGGTGGAGGACTGCTCTGCAGCTTTCGTCCGCTCATCGATGTCCGTGCCGTACGCAACGCTAGGGCTCATCTGTCCATTCTATGGCGGCTCGCACTAGAGTGAATTCGTGAGTAGAGCCACGTCGTGGGACCACCCCGCAACTTCCTTGTACACAGACCACTACGAACTGACCATGCTTCAGGCAGCCTTGCACTCCGGCGCCGCGCACCGCCGCTCGGTGTTCGAAGCATTCGCACGGCGGCTGCCGGACGGCCGCCGCTATGGCGTGGTAGGCGGCACGGGACGCCTGCTGGAGGGCATAGCCGACTTCCGGTTCGGCGAAGCAGAACTTGCCTTCCTCGAACAGAACAAGGTGGTCAACCAGGAAACCCTGGACTACCTGGCCGACTACAAATTCAGCGGCGACATCTGGGGCTATGCCGAAGGTGATGCTTACTTCCCCAACTCCCCCATCCTCATTGTCGAATCAACGTTCGCCGAAGCCTGCATCCTGGAAACCTTCGTTCTCTCGGTCCTCAACCACGACAGTGCCATCGCTTCCGCGGCCTCAAGAATGACCTCGGCAGCCGGATCGCGCCCCTGCATCGAGATGGGCTCCCGGCGCACCCAGGAGGAATCCGCGACGGCGGCAGCCCGCGCCGCCGTGATTGCCGGCTTCGCCAGCACCTCCAACCTCGAGGCCGGCCGACGCTACGGCATCAAAACAGTGGGCACAGCCGCACACTCCTTTACGCTCCTCCATGACACCGAGCGTGAAGCCTTTGAGGCTCAGATCGCCACCTTCGGCCCCGGCACATCGCTGTTGGTGGATACCTACGACGTTGAGACGGCGGTGCGTACCGCCGTCGAGTTGGCCGGCGACAAACTCGGCGCTGTCCGGCTGGATTCCGGAGACCTCATTGCGCAGGCTCAGTGGGTCCGGCAGTTGCTTGATGAACTCGGGAACGTCAACACCCGCATTGTGGTCACCTCGGACCTCGACGAATTCGCCATCGCGGCCCTGCAGTCAGCTCCCGTGGACTCGTACGGAGTGGGTACGTCGCTGGTCACCGGATCGGGCGCTCCCACAGCCAGCATGGTCTACAAGCTGGTCAGCCGCACCAACGATGCCGGCGAGTTCATTTCCGTTGCCAAGGCCGCCAAGAACAAAGCTAGCGTCGGTGGACGCAAATACGCTCTCCGGAAGCTCAACGAGCGTGGCCGTGCCACCCAGGAAGTCGTTGGAATCGGCCACCGCCCCGAAGATGACGGCAACGACCGCGAGCTGCTTCACCAGTTCGTCAAGAACGGCGAAGTGCTGCCAGGGTGGACCGGACCGGAAGGCGTCATCCGGGCCCGCGAACGGCACGCGGCCACCATGGCCGAGCTGCCCGCCGTCGTGAACCGCCTCCAGCGAGGCGAGGCTGCCATCCCCACCATCTACGAGGAGAATTGATGTCCAGGGCCCTAATCATCGTCGATGTTCAAAATGACTTCTGCGAAGGCGGAACGCTCGCCGTTGAAGGCGGTGCCGCTGTAGCAAGTGCCATCACTGAGTACGTGGATGCCAATCAGCAACACTTCGATCACATCGTGGCCACCCAGGATTGGCACATAGAGCCCGGCGACCACTTTTCAGAGGACCCGGACATGGTGGATTCCTGGCCTCCGCACTGCAGGGCCAGGAGCAAAGGTGCCGAACTCCACGAAGACCTGGATCCCGAGTACATTCACGCCTACTTCCGGAAAGGGCAATTCACCGCCGCCTACTCCGGCTTCGAAGGCGTTTTGGCTCCCGAAGACGACGTCCCCACGGGCGACCTCAAGGCAGGAACGGCCACTGTCGAGGTCCTCGATGAGGACGCGATCGGGCTCGACGACTGGCTGCAAAGCCACGACGTCGAGGAAGTGGTGGTGGTGGGACTTGCCACGGACTACTGCGTGAAGGCCACAGCGCTGGATGCTGTCCAGGCCGGATACAGCACCACGGTTATTGCTGAACTCACCGCCGGCATCGCGGAAGACCTCAGTGATACCTATGACGAAATGGAAGCCGCCGGCGTCGACGTCGAACGCGACTGAGACCGAAGAGGCTGAAGACACCGCAAGGGCGCCGCAACCGCGGCGCCCTTGCGTGTTTCCACTGACTCTTGATCCAGCTACTTCCGGCCGATAAACCAGTCCTGAAGCTTGCGCAGGCGGGCCTGCAACTGCTCCTCGTTCGCCTGGGCGACAGCCGGGCCACCACACACTTCACGCAGTTTTGTATGAACAACTCCGTGCGGTGTGCCGGTCCTGGCGGACCACGCAGCCACGTTCTTGGCCAGTTCATTGCGAAGATCCATGAGCATCCTGTGGTCAGGGATGGCCGGAGACGCCGCCGCCGCCAAAGGTGACTGACGCTTCTTGCGCGACTGCTGTTCGTGCTGGCGTTGACGCAGCAGCGTGCCTACCTGTTCGGCGTCGAGAAGTCCTGGTATGCCGAGGAAGTCCAGTTCCTCATCAGAGCCGATATCGGCTCCGGTACCAAACTCACCGCCATCAAAAAGGACGCGGTCAAAGGACGCCTGGGAGTCCAAAGCCTCGAACTTTCCCTTGGTGAGCTCGTCCGAGGCCTTGTCCTCGCGGTTGGCCTCCGCCATGAGGTTCTCTTCAGGGTTGAAGAGACCGTCCTCGTCCTTCTCCGGGCGGTCCAGGGCGTGGTCGCGCTCTGCCTCCATGGTGTTGGCCAGGATCATCAGGGGCGGAACCGATGGGAGGAAGACCGACGCCGTCTCGCCCCTCTTGCGGGCACGCACAAAGCGGCCCACGGCTTGGGCGAAGAACAGCGGCGTGGACGTTGACGTTGCATAGACACCCACGGACAGGCGGGGAACGTCCACGCCTTCAGAAACCATGCGGACAGCCACCATCCAACGCTGGTCACCCGCGGAGAATTCCTCGATCTTGCTGGACGCCTTGGAGTCATCCGAGAGAATCACCGTGGGCGACTGGCCCGTAAATTTCTTCAGCTGACCGGCATACGCACGTGCGTCATCATGATCCGTGGCGATCACCAGTCCACCGGCGTCCGGCACGGTCCGCCGGACCTCGCCCAGACGTTTGTCCGCGGCAGCCAGGACCGCAGGGATCCACTCCCCGGTAGGGTTCAGGGCCGTCCGCCATGCCTGCGAGGTGATGTCCTTGGTAACAGCAGCCTCCCCCAAGGACGCCGCCATTTCGTCACCAGCGCTGGTCCGCCAGCGCATCTGGCCCGAGTAGGCCATGAACAGAACGGGACGCACCACGTGGTCCCGCAGCGCATTGCCGTAACCGTAGGTGTAGTCAGCTTTGGAACGGCGGATGCCGTCGCGGTCCTCGGCGTATTCAACAAAGGGAATCGGTGAGGTGTCCGAACGGAACGGTGTACCCGTCAAGGACAGGCGCCGCGCGGCAGGATCAAAGGCCTCGCGCAGGCCGTCTCCCCACGACAACGCTTCGCCGCCGTGGTGGATTTCGTCCAGGATCACCAAGGTGCGGGCTGCTTCGGTCTTCGCACGATGCAGCATGGGCTTGCTTGCTACCTGCGCGTAGGTAACTGCAACGCCCACGAAACCACGGCCGTGCTGGCCATCGGAGTTCTTGAAGTTGGGATCAATCGCAATGCCCACTTTTGCTGCTGCGTCAGCCCACTGCCGCTTCAGGTGGTCGGTGGGCGCAACGATGGTGATCCTGTTGACCACTCCGCTATCCAGCAGGGTGGTGGCAATGCGCAGCGCAAACGTGGTCTTACCAGCGCCAGGGGTAGCCACAGCGAGGAAGTCCTTGGGATTGCGGGTCATGTAGAGGTCAAGCGCCTCCTGCTGCCAGGCACGGAGCTTGGGTGCCGTGCCCCAGGCGGCGCGTTCCGGGTACGCCGGAGGCAGGGACGGTCCACCAAAAAGTGTTTCTGTCATGCTGACTCCCCCGGCCTGATGGCAACGACGATGATCTCCTGCTTTCCGGGCACACCAAAGGAAGCCGTGAGCCGGTGATGATCAGATAGGGCCGGTGTTCTCTGCCCACCCACTACTTGGAGTTGCCCGGGCCGCCGTTGTTTCCACCGTCATTGCCGGGGCGGAGTCCTTCGTAAATCTCCTTGCACTCCGGGCAAACCGGGAACTTCTTGGGATCGCGTCCCGGCGTCCAGACCTTGCCACAGAGGGCAATGACGGGCTCGCCGGACAGGGCCGACTCCATGATCTTTTCCTTGCGGACGTAGTGCGAAAACCGCTCGCGGTCGCCGGGTTCCACTTCCTGGCGCGTTTCCTCGCGCTCAATGGTGGCAGTGGACGTTCCGGCTCCGGAAAGCTCTCGCATGGGGTCGTTTTCGAATGGATCCGGAGGAAGCGTAGTCATGCCAAACATCTTACCGTCTACAGTCCCTGCCACTCCGGCTTGTTGTCATAGGTGTGCCGATAATAATCGGCCAGTTTCAGCGAAGACGCGGCCGCCTCGTCCACCAAAATCGTGGCGTGCGGGTGCATCTGAAGGATGGATGCAGCGCAGATGGCAGCTACTGGCCCCTCTACGAAGTCCCGGACAGCCTGGGCTTTCTGGGCGCCTGTTGCGACCAACACCACATGGCGGGCGTCCATGATGGTTCCCAGTCCTTGGGTGACCACGTGATGGGGAACGTCATCGATGCTGTCGAAGAAACGGGCGTTGTCCTTCCGGGTCTGCTCGATCAGCGTCTTGATGCGCGTACGGGATGCCAGCGAGGACCCGGGCTCATTGAAGCCAATGTGCCCGTCTGTCCCCACCCCGAGGATCTGGAGGTCCACTCCGCCCACAGCTTTGATGGCGTCCTCATAAGCCTGGCATGCGGCCTCCAGGTCCTCGGCCGCACCGTCGGGTCCGTGGACGTTCTCCGGTTTGATATTCACCCGGTTGGTGAACTCGCGCCGGATGACTTCGCGGTAGGACTCAGGATGCCCGGCTTCAAGCCCTACGTATTCATCCAACGCGAAACCATGCGCCTGGCTGAAGTCCAATCCCCCGGCCTCGTAGCGACTGGCCAATTCGTCGTAAATGGGCAGCGGGGACGAGCCCGTTGCCAAGCCCAGCACCGCATTGGGCTTACGGCGGACCAGCGATTCGATGGCATCGGCGGCAAGTGCACCGATCTGTTTGGTGCCAGGGAGAATGACAACTTCCATCGTCACGGCCTTTCTAGTTGTGGTCTTTGAGCTATCTGACTACGAGGTTATCCCATGTCCCACCTATGGACACGGTTGTTACACAATTATCGATTTACGCTGAGCTGGGCGAACATCTCCGGACCCCGGGCGTCCAGCCATTTTCCACCGAGACGGATGCCCACCACGAACAGTATGAGGCCCAACACTGGACCAACTGCCAGGTTGGTCCATCCAGCTTCCGGACCGCCGCTGAACGCTTGGACTGCTACCAGCGCAAGCTCCGGGACGAGCAGAAGGGCCAGAACTCCCATACCAACGGCCTGGACTGCCAGCGTCTGGGCAACATTTCCCGGAGGCTTCTTGAAGGGGCTGTCCCCCGGCAAAGGCACGGCGATGTTGTATCGGGCCGAGATCACCGATGAGAGACCCAGGCCGGTAAAGAGAGTGCCCAGTGACAAACCCAGAAGATTCGGGAGCCACTGCCACTCCCTGGTAACGAAAAGCGGCCCTACGGTGAAAACCAGCACCACCGGGAGTGAGATTGCCAAGCACGCCAACGCCCGGCCAAGGCGGTCGTCGAGGCCACGGACCCCCGCTGAGAGATGAAGCGCAAAAGCTGTGTTGTCGTACGAGACATCAGCGCAGATGGACCAGGCCATCACAAAGGCGGTCAACGGGCCCAGAATCATGAGCAGGCCGTAGCTGCCGCTCTGTGATCCGCTGAAGAAAAAGAGGACGGGGAACAGCGGAACAATGACCAGGGATGCCGCGTACCGTGGATCCTTCATCCAATAGATCAAAGCACGGGCAGCAACTGCACCTGCCGGAGTTCCCGGGAGAAGACCGAACAGCCCAAGTTTTCCGCCCTTCTTTGATGACCCTCCGGAGTACGGGGGCGTCACCAACGCCCGCTGCAGCAGAACATGCCAGCACAGGAGCAGGCCGGCAATGGTCGCTGCGGAAATCAGGAATTTGAGCCCTGCGGCGGCCACATTGCCGGATTCCAGATCTCCGCCCAGAGACCATGCAGCACCCAGTGGCGTCCAGGAAACAGCCCGGGCCAGCCCGGGCAGGTAATCAGCACTTCCGCGAACACCGTCAATAATGCCCAGCATGATGGGCCCCAGCAGCACCAGCGGGATGAACACAATAATGCTGCTGACGTCTTTGAAGCGCCGCGACGCCGCAAGGCCGGCCGTCGCAGTGGTGACCACCTTCGACAGGACGATGCAGGTAACGGCACCAAGTACAGCTCCCAACAAGGCGCCTGCCACTGCCGGAAAACTACGCCACCAGGTCCCCACAGTGCCCAAGGCAGCAAGCAAAGTGGCCAGGCCGGGAATGCCGATGAAGCCTGCGATGGCGAGCCCCGTCAGGAGCTGTCCCGGCGGAATGGCGAACGTGGTGAAACGCGCGGGGTCCAGGGTCATGTCCGCCGCCGAAGCAACGAGCGGAATGATGGCCCAACCCAGGACAGCGGCCGCTCCACCCAATACCACTACAGTGTGGGCGATCTCCGGATCAGCCCACCGCAGCGCTATGAGGCCTCCAACAAGGAGGACCAGCAATCCCAATGCATAAAGTAGCCCCAGGGCCATGCCCACCAACTGCCAAGGGCTGCGCTTGAACCCGTTGAGGAGCAGGCGCCACTTGAGGCTTAGAAGGTGCGCAACCATTCCAGTCCCTCCGTCCGGTGTCCGCCGCCCACCAACTGCACGAAGCGTTCCTCCAACGTCGAGCCATCCCGGACTTCGTCCACGGAACCCGCCGCCAAAACACGGCCGCCGGCCACCACTGCGACGTGGCTGCACATGCGCTGAACAAGGTCCATGACGTGACTCGAAACAATGACCGTACCGCCGGAGGCAACGTATCCCTCCAGGATTCCGCGGATATTGGCAGCAGAGACAGGGTCCACGGACTCGAAGGGCTCGTCAAGGACCAGCAGACGGGGTGCGTGAATCAGGGCGGAGGCCAAGGCAATTTTCTTGGTCATACCTGCCGAGTAGTCAACCACCAACGTGCCGGCGTCCGCCTGAAGATCAAGGGCAGCCAACAGTTCAGGGACCCTGGCACCCACCACTTCACGGTCCATGCCGCGGAGCAGACCGGAATAGGTAACCAACTGTTCGCCGGTCAGCCGGTCAAACAGACGCACCCCATCAGGCAGGACGCCCATGAGCTTCTTGGCCTCCAGCGGCCGCGCCCACACGTCCACCCCATGGATCAAGGCCGTGCCGAAATCGGGCCGCAGCAGGCCGGTGGCCATGGACAACGTGGTGGTCTTGCCAGCACCATTAGGACCGACCATCCCGTAGAAGGAGCCCGCGGGAACCTCCAGGCTCACGCCGTCGACGGCGATCTTCTCGCCGAACCGTTTGGCCAGGCCGCGAATGGACAGGGCAGCCAACGCTGCGGCGCCGGCAGGGGCGTCCTGGGGCGTCGGCAGGGCGGCCTCTTGTGGCGAAGCAGCCAGTGGTGGGGCAGCCTGTGGCGGGGCAGCTTGTGGTGGAGCAGAAGCCTGTGGCGGCTCGGATGTGGACGTGGGTTCATGGCGTGGTTCCGTCATGAACCCAGCCTAACCGTGCCAGGGTAAACCTGAGGAGGTCCTAGAAGCCGTGGCGGGGAACGGCCCGCTGGTACTGCGGAACCCACGAAATATCATGGCCTAATTCGTAGGCGGCCCTGAGCCACCAGTGTGGATCCCGTAATGCGGCACGGGCCATGAAAACGGCATCGGCTCTTCCGTTGGCCACAATGTCCTCCGCCTGCGTGGGGCTCGTCAGCAAGCCCACCGCTCCGGTGAGGACTCCGGCGTCGTTCTTTACTTGTTGGGCGAACCCAGCCTGGTAGCCGGGCACCGCCCTGATCTGTTGATGCGCCACTGCACCGCCGCTGGAGACGTCCACCAGGTCAACCCCACGTTCAGCAGCGGCGCGGGCCAGGCGCACCGAGGCCTCCACGTCAACACCGCCCTCGGCCCAGTCCGAGGCGGAGATGCGGAGCAGAAGCGGCATGGCGTCAGGAATGACGTCCCTGACCGCATCCACCACCGCGAGCATCAGCCGGTTGCGCCCTTCCTCGCTGCCACCCCAGCCGTCCGTCCGTGTGTTGATGAGTGGGCTTTGGAACTGGTGCAGGAGGTACCCATGGGCGCCGTGGATCTCCACGGTGTCGAAACCCGCGGCCACAGCGCGGCCGGCAGCGGCGGCAAAGTCGCGCACCACACCCTGGATATCCTCTTCGCTCATCACGTCCGGTGAAGCATAGCCGTCAAAGGGATCGCTGCTTGGTCCAACGGTGGCCCAACCGCCGTCATGTTCCGGAACAGAGCCGGAGCGATCGGAAAACGGCCAGTATGTGGATGCCTTGCGTCCCGCGTGGGCGAGTTGAGCCCCGATCTTGGCGTCCACGGCGCCATGCCGGTGGACAAAGGCCACCATCCGCTCCCACCCGGCAGCCTGTTCATCGGAGTACAGGCCGGCGTCCAGCGGGCTGATCCTGCCTGCGGCGTTCACCGCAGCTGCCTCAGTCAGGATTAACGCGGCACCGCCGGCCGCAAAAGACCCCAAGTGCATCAAGTGCCAGTCGTTAGGGACGCCTTCTCCGGTCTCCGGGTGACAGCTGTACTGGCACATAGGCGAAACCCAGCCACGGTGTGGAACGGTGAGTGAGCGCAGCTGGAGCGGCGTGAACAGCGCGGACGGCACTAGAAGAGGACCCTCGCGAGCCCCTGGCGGGCCTTGGCCACACGCTCGTCCTGCGTCCCGACAACTTCGAAAAGCTCAAGGAGGCGGACACGCGCTGTCTCCCGCTCGGGACCGAAGTTCCTTCCGATGAAAGTGATGATGCGATTGAAGGCGTCGTCGATGTGACCGCCGGAGATGTCCAGGTCAGCAACGCTCAACTGGGCCTGGAGGTTGTCAGGTTCTTTGGCTGCGAGGTCGCGGAGGGTCTCAGCCTCGGGTGCGGAAAGCTTGTCCAACCGTGCCATCAGCTCAACCTGAGCCAGACCGGCTTTCGCATCAGCGTCTGCGGGCTGATCGAGAAGGGCCTGCTTGTAGGCCGCAACAGCAGCGGCGTAGTCGCCGGCCTCGATCGCGTCAATGGCTGCCTGGTGAAGTGGCGGAAGCGGTGCGGGCTCGGCGTCCTCCCCCGCCGTCGCAGCGTCACCCATGCTGCCGGTGACCCCGTTGGCTGCAGCTACCTTGAGAAGTTCCTCCACCAGGTTACGGATCTGCTCGTCATCGGCAGGTCCCTGGAAAAGCGGGACGGGCTGCCCCTTCACCACAGCAACCGCTGTGGGAACCGCCTGAACCTGGAAGGCCTGCGCCAACTGCGGGAAAGTGTCAACGTCGGCCGCCGCAAGCACCAAGCGGCCGCCGTAGCTCTCAACAACGCGTTCGGCTGCATCGAGGACGGCGGGTGACTCCGGTGCGTAGCTCGACCAAAGGATGAAGAGCACGGGGATCTGCGCAGACAGTTGCACCAGATCCTGGAAATTTGCTTCGGTGGCATCCACTCGAAGTGGCGCTTTGCCGTTTTCGCCACCTTGCGGGGTGCCACCGGCGGGCGATCCGCCGTCCGCCGAAGCGGAGGGGGCGGGCGGGGCGGCCGGGCGGCGCAATGACGACAAGTCAACGGCACCGCGAAGATTGAGCTGGCTGGCAGCGGCTGGAGTGGGTCGGTATCCGGGCGAACTCATACCGTCCACTCTAGCCGCTGCCCTGCCATGGGTGTGTCCTACTTGAAGCTGGCTCCGACCAGCCCGCGGGTAGCTGCCACGAGCTTCATGGGGTCTGCAGAACCTGCCGGCGGAATGTACACGGCCACGGATTCGGCGAAGTTCAGAACCATGCCCGTGGTGGTTTCCTTCCCACCCGCGAAGACCGCTGAATCGTCCTCAAGAAGAAGCTTGTCGCCCGCGGCCTTGGGCGTGCCCTCGAAAGCGAAGTCCAGGCGCCCCACAACCACGGCACCGCCGTCGGCAGTCTTCAGCACCACGGTCTGGTTGGTGACCGGCGTGTGCGTGAACTTGAAGTTGGCGCTGGTTCCGTTCTTTACGGTGTCTGCCTGGTATGCCAGTGCCCCTGCGATGTACGGGGAAGACTGCCCATCGGCCAGCTTGCTACGGTTGGGGGACTCCGGGTTGGTGAGCATCTCACTCAGGATTTCCAAAGCCTCGTTACCGCTGTAGGCCAACCCTGTACTGTCATTGGCCGGTACAGGCTCTGTTCCCTTGCGGGGAACCGGGAAGGATGGGAAATTGGTGCCGGGCTGAAGCGGCGCACTGCCCCACAGCTTGTAGTTTTCGCGGGGTGAAAGCTGCACGAGTGTCAGGACCTGCGGCACAACGTTCCCCTCGCCCTGTGTGAGGGCGAAAACCGTCCGGGGCCAGTCGCGTTTGGTGCTGATAACGCTGCTCTGAAGCTTGGTGGCGCGGACCGGCATACGCGGTTCGTAGGCAGACACAGTGGAGCGGATCTTGTAATTCTGCGTCCGGATCTGAAGTTCCATTTTGTCCACGCGCGGAGCCAGCTTTGCCGCGTCCTTGGCCGCATCAGCTGCGTCCACGGTGCTGGCTACCTGCTCAAGGATCCTCTGCAGCTGGGATTCCAGCATGACCGGCGTTCCGCCGTCGGCAGGAGCTGCAGCAGAGGATGTCGGCGTTGCCTCGGGGGTTGTCGTGGCTTGGGCAGCGATGGCCGTCCCTCCCACCATGACTGCTGCCAGCGTGGCGGCCAGAGCAGTGATTCGGAGGGCAGGACCTTCGGTTCCGGCACCACGACGCCGGCCTTCGTCACCCGTGGGCGACTTAACCTCAGGCGTCTGCGTTGTTGCCGGCTGGATGGGCAGGGAGGTGGTTTCTCCACCATCACGCGGCCCATGGTCGTCGCCGTCTTTGCGTCGATTACCGAGCGCTTTGGCGATGAACGGCAACGCCGCTCCCACCAGGATGATGATGATGCCCAGAACAATCAGCGGCACTGCCCAAGGGGTGGTGGCGTTGTTAGGGAACGTCATTGAAATCGACGACGGCGCGGGCTGGGTACCGTCGCCGGCTACCAGCAGGGACCACTCGCCGTCAGCGGGAGGATTCCACGTGTAGTCAAGGTCACCGCTGGCGTCCTCCGTACTGACCCACAAGTCGGATCCAGCCGGGGAAGGCGCCGTGGCCTCGCCGTCTGCCGAGGAAACTTCGAGCGACTTCTGGTCAGCGGAGACGCCAGTCAGCGTGTTGTGGGCGGTCTTACCGACCCACGCTTCGACGTCGTCCGGGCGTCCAGTGGCGACAATGAAGTTGCCCTCACCCTGGATCTTGATCTTCACCGGCCCGTCGTGGAGTGCGATCAACTTTTGGTCGATCACGGTCAGCGGGGCAGCTTTGGTATCGCTCGGAACCGAAGCCGTCACGGTTTCAGCGGGGGCCCAAAAAGTCAGCTGGCCAATACCGGCCAGCATCGTCAGCAGGCCCAGCAGCACCAGCAAGGCTGCAGTCTTCAAACGCACAGGATCACCTATCATCAGCGGTCGTTGAACTTCAAGGGTAACCGTTTTGTTATCAGAGAGTCAGATCGAGGTGATCTCCCCAACATCCCGAAAAGCCCGCCACCGCGCCGCTCCGGCGCCATTCGGCCGTCCTGATAGTGTGGCGATGATCATGATATCCGGGCCTTCCAACGCCTAAGTCCACCCTGTACCACCACTGAAAAGGCAGCTAAACCGCGTGAAAGACCACATGGAGCCCCGTCCCGTCGATAAGCCCGGGTCAGGTGCGGTGGATTCCCCTACCGAGGGCACTGCCGCCTCCGAAGGCACCGCTGCGACGGTTCCCGTTCACACCGGGCGGTGGGCCGCCATCAGCCGAAGGCTCCGTCAGCCCATCCCAGGAGCCCGGAACCGGGTGCGCTTTGAGATGCCCCCCGAAACTGAATCCGACGAGGGCAACGAGGGCTTCCGGCCCGAGGACGACCACGGCTTCGGCGCCCCCGGCCCGCGGATATCATCCCAGCACCCTGTATATGTCGGATTCATGGGTACCGCGGGCGTCGGCATTGCCCTGGCAGTGTTTTACATTGCCAGCAACACCACCCAACTCATCTTGTGGATCGTGGCGGCACTGTTCATCGCTCTGGGACTTGATCCCGTGGTGCGTTGGCTTGAAGGCCGTAAAGTCCCCCGCCCCGCCGGCATCCTCATCTCCGTCTCGGCGCTTGTGCTCGCGGTGGCTGGATTCTTTGCCACACTGATCCCCACCATCGTTGAGCAGGTTTCGGAGATCGTCCGCCAAGCCCCTGAATGGATCAGGAGCTTCCTCGACTCGGATTTCTTCCGCAACGCAGACAGCCAATTTGGCGTCCGGGACCGCATTACCACTGAGCTGGACAAATTCGTCAAGGACCCTGAAGCGATGGGCGGCATCTTCGGCGGTGTGGTCGGTTTTGGTTCCACGGTGGCCAATGGCCTGTTCGGTTCACTGATCGTCCTGGTTCTGAGCCTTTACTTCCTGGCCGCCCTGCCATCCATGAAGAAGTGGGCTTACCGGCTCGCACCCCGGTCCCGCCGACCACGTGTTGAGGCGCTGTCCGAAGCGATCACGGATTCTGTGGGCAACTACGTCATCGGCCAGGTCTGCGTGGCACTTCTGAATGCGATCTTCGCCTTCATCCTGATGACCATCCTGGGCATCCCCTTCAGCGTCCTGCTTGCCTTCGTGGTTGCCCTGCTTGCGTTCATTCCGCTGGTAGGCGGCATGATCGCCGCTGTGGTGGTCATCCTGGTAGCACTCACCGCAGGCTGGCAGACGGCCGTGATTTACGCGATCGCCTACTTCGCCTACCTCCAGTTCGAGGCATACTTCATCTCGCCGCGCATCATGCAACGGGCAGTGGCGGTACCGGGTGCGGTGGCAGTGATCTCGGTCATTGCCGGCGGCAGCCTGCTCGGGGTGCTTGGCGCGCTGATCGCCATCCCCACGGCAGCAGCGATCATGCTGCTGATCAAGGAAGTCTTCATCGTCCGCCAAGACCGGCACTGAGCCTCTCTCGGTTTTTGTACAGATA
Source organism: Paenarthrobacter sp. NPDC091711 (assembly GCF_044756605.1). Lineage (NCBI taxonomy): Bacteria > Bacillati > Actinomycetota > Actinomycetes > Micrococcales > Micrococcaceae > Paenarthrobacter > Paenarthrobacter sp. NPDC091711. The sequence continues at coordinate 235,356 of NZ_JBIVTF010000004.1, read as the reverse complement.
ATGCCCCTAAGCATCATGTTTAGGGGCATTATCTGTACAAAAACCGGCCACGGGGCCAGCTGGTTGCTGCCGGGCTAGCTGGTTGCTACCCGCCCCGCCCACTCCCGAGGCAGGCCGTCCGCTCCGGCACCCGCCGGTGTGACGTCGTCGACGATTTCATTCAAGACTCGGGCTGCGTACTTTTCGCCAACCCAGAGGTGCTTGGCACCATCGACGCCGACAATCCGGGCTTGAGGCACCACAGCGAACCGCTGGGCTGCTTCCACCGGCTGCAGATAATCGTCGTGCTCAGGCACCAGCACAGTGAGCGGTTTCCCGGACTCGGCCCACTCCTTGAGGTGCACGTCCGTGGCCCGGTGCAACGGTGGCGACAACAACACGGCACCTTCGATCTCCGAGGCTACCGGCTCCACCGCCCCGTACATCAGGGCCAGTTCAGTTCCGAAAGACCACCCCAACAGCCAGCGGTGCGGCAAGCCGCGTTCAACGGCGAACCTCACAGCGGCCTCGACGTCGTAGCGCTCACCAATACCTTCTTCGAATTCCCCATCGCTGGTGCCGCGCGGTGATTGTGTGCCGCGCGTATTAAACCTCAGAACGGCGACTCCGGCCAGCGCCGGAAGCCTGTACGAGGCCTTCCGGTAAACGTGCGAATCCATGAACCCGCCATGCGTCGGCAGAGGGTGAAGCGTAATCAATGTGGCGGTAATTTCCCCCGATTCCGGGAGAGCAAGCTCACCCCGCAGTACCTTGCCGTCTTCGGTGGTGAACTCCACATTCTCGCGGCGGGCGGGGAGGACCGTGGAAGCACGGATCTCCGAGGGCGCATCCTGCGGGGTGAACACGAACGAGGCGGGATCGAAAGTCATGGTTCCAAGCCTAGCGAATCAGCGGTATCTGTACGTCCGGCCAGTCCAGCAGTTGGTGTGCCAGTGCCTGCGTTCGGCAAGCCCTGCGGCCTGTCCAAACAAATGGCTGTCAGACCACACCACCAGGTGGGCAATACCCGGGACGATCGCAGTGGAACAACCGGGGCAGATGTACTGCTTTTCTGCCTTCTTGGCCGTCATGGTGCGAACTATCCAGTCACCGTCCGGCGCGCTTTCCCGCCTGGCGATTCCGCCGCGGGCCCGCTCCAGGTCCAGCTCCGGCGTCGGTTCCGCCCATTTGCCGCCGGCGTTGCCGGAGCGTGTGCTGGACGCGTTGCGACGAGGACGGTTGGAGCGGGGCATGCTTCCATTCTGCCCCAGCCAACCTGTTGTAGAGGGTGAGACGGTAATGTGGGGCGGGTGCGACTCGTCATAGCCCGTTGTTCTGTTGATTACGTTGGCCGCCTTAAGGCCCATCTCCCCCTCGCCACCCGGCTGCTGTTGGTCAAGGCTGATGGCTCGGTGCTGGTGCATTCGGACGGTGGCTCCTACAAGCCGCTGAACTGGATGAGCCCACCGGCCACGCTCCGGGTAACCACGCCGGAGGAGACTGAAGTGGAGGAAGGTGTGGTGGAACAGTGGACTGTCCAGTCCGCTAAAACCGATGACCGCCTCATCATCAATATTTACGAGCAACTCCACGACACGTCACACGATCTCGGTACCGATCCCGGCCTGATCAAGGACGGCGTGGAAGCGGACCTGCAACGGCTCCTTGCAGAGCAAATCGAGCTGCTGGGATCCGGCTACTCCCTGATACGCCGCGAGTACTTCACCGCAATCGGCCCCGTGGACATCCTGGCCAGGGATTCGAACGGTGCCACGGTGGCTGTTGAGCTGAAACGCCGGGGCGACATTGACGGCGTCGAGCAGCTCACGCGCTACCTCGAATTGCTCAACCGGGATCCCCTGCTGGCACCGGTACGTGGGATTTTTGCAGCACAGCAGATCAAGCCACAGGCGAAGGTGCTTGCCAACGATCGCGGTATTGACTGCGTCACGTTGGATTATGACGCCATGCGCGGCGTGGATGACAGCGAGTCACGGCTCTTCTAAGGGGCTTCCCTCAGCGGGTGTGCGGCAGACCACTAGAATCAGAACATGACTGCCGCATCCCCCTTTCCCACCTCCTCTGCGCCAAGCCACCAAATCATCAAAGGAACGCTTGTCAGCGACGGCGAGGTGGTGGAGGACGGCCTGGTTGCGGTGGACGGCGACAGGATCGCCTATGCAGGGCCAGCCAGCGGCTTCGATCCCGAAGAGTTCGACGGTTTTCACAGCGCCGTCCGCTTGGGTATCCCCAGCGGGAGCTATCTGTTCCCCGGCCTGGTTGACGTGCACTGCCACGGCGGCAATGGCGGCGACTTCCCTGGCGGCGAAGAAGCTTCGGCTCGCAAGGCCGCGGATTTCCTTCATCGATCAGGAACTACAACGTTCCTTGCAAGCATGGTCACCGCTCCCCGGGAAGACCTCCTCCGAGGTATCGAGCTCTACGTGAAGCTCGCGGACGAGGGACTCGTAGCCGGCATTCACCTTGAAGGCCCATTCCTTTCCCACGCCCGATGCGGCGCCCAGAATCCAGACTTCTTATTGGAACCGGACCTGGAGCTCATGGACGAGCTGGTGGGTGCCGCCGCCGGCAAGCTGACCACCATGACCTATGCCCCCGAGCTTCCGGGCGCAGCTGCGTTGGTGGACCTGATGACTTCCCATGGCGTCACCCCTTCTTTGGGCCACACAGACTGCGACGACGCTACAGCCGCGGCGTCGCTGGCTGCGGCCCGCGAGGGACTCGAGTCAGCAGGGTTCGACGGCGTCAGCTCACTACCCACCGTGACGCACCTCTTCAATGGGATGCCGCCCATGCATCATCGCGCTCCGGGTCCCGTGGCAGCGTGCCTGCGCATGGCCCAGGAGGGAAAGGCAGTTGTTGAACTCATTGGGGACGGAACCCACCTGGACCCGAGCACAGTGGCCACCGTCTTCCAGCTGGTGGGGGCTGGAAACATCGTCCTGGTAACGGATTCCATGGCCGCCGCAGGATTGTCCGATGGCAGCTACATGCTCGGCCCGTCCCCCGTTACCGTCAGCGACGGCGTGGCCACACTCGATGCCACCGGATCCATCGCCGGGGGCACCTCCACCCTTCTGGAAGTCGTCAGCAAAACGGTGGCAGCCGGCGTCGAACTTCCCGATGCGATTTGTTCCGCCACTGCGGTACCAGCGGCTGTTCTTGGTCTTTCCGACGAAATTGGCGGGCTCCGCCGGGGACTGCGTGCCGACGTCGTTGTAACTAACCAGGATCTGGAACTGACGGGCGTAATGCGCAATGGGCAGTGGTTGTCCTAGTTGTCAGACGTTACCTTCTTTTTACCGAAAATTTTCCTGAATTGGCCAAAAGACCGTTGACCTCCGGAAGAGCACATGAAAGTGTTGTAGCAGTCTTTGTGTAGGTGGTTTTCATGCTCGCAAGACCAGTTGCGAGCGTGAAGCTCCTGCGAATCAATCAGGCTCCGGCCTCGTTGGTATTCAGGTCTTCTCGCGGAGTAACAAAACCGGTACGAGGTGTATCGGACTGAAGTTCCACAATGAGGAGATATACATGGCACTGGGAACCGTCAAGTGGTTCAACGCCGAAAAGGGTTTCGGCTTCATCACCCCGGATGACGCGGATGGCGACGTTTTCGTTCACTATTCCGAGATCCAGACCGGTGGCTTCAAGACCCTCGATGAGAACCAGCGCGTTCAGTTCGAGATCGGTCAGGGAGCCAAGGGCCCCCAGGCAACCGGCGTTACGGTCGTCTAGTCTTACCCGTTGATCCCTGCGTTTTGCAGAGACAACAAAACGTTGACCCCGGCTTTCGAGCCGGGGTCAACGTGTCTTAAAGCCAGAAATCCCCGCCGCCATCCAAGGCTTCTCAACAACGACTATTACTAACCATGAAGAAATACCAAAAGGGCCCTTCGAATTGGCGTTGACAATTCAACCAACCAGGCTCCGGAGCAGCCGCGCGGAATGCCGGACTGACAATCCCGGAAGGTACGCCCTGCTGAGCGCACGTCCTATTGCGGGAAGATGCAGTGGGTCTTGGTAATACATGTATAGCGTTCTGTACTCAGGTTGGAATCTGGACTTAAAGGACGCCAGGGACCGGAATCCGTAAACGGGTTCCAAGGCCTGACCCACCACCTGAAGTATTCCGGCCAAGCCATTGGAACGCTGGTCTATTTCGCCCTCTTCCCGGGCCAAGGGCGAGCCGGACAAGGAAATCAGTTCCACGGAATCCCGCAAGTGCAAAACCGCTGAAGCGATCAGGAACTCCATGACCCCCGGGAAAGCGTCACCTCGCCGCCTCATAAAGTCCAGCGTCCAACTGACAACAGCGCCGTCTTCATAAACGGGCAGCCAACTGGTCACGCCAAAGACGAAGCCCGTGCCATCCACCGCAACGCAGCACAGGACGTCCTCATCATCCAACTCGTCCAGTCCGCCCATGGTGAAACCCATCTCCGGGATCCTCTTTTGGGCCGCCCACTCTTCCGAGACTTCACTCACCTGGGCACGCACCCCGTGGGAGAGTTCGGAGTACCGGCCCCAGTTCGCCGTGATCCCCATCTTGGCGGCGCGGTTCAGGGACGTTCTGACGTTCTGCCACTCCTTGCCCCTGAATTCCAAGCCCCTGATTCGAAGCCGGGTTTCCTGGGCCACCGAGACACGGCGGAATCCGCGGGCGTGAAGCATGGGCCATAGCTCGTCCGTGCAGGAGTAGAGGCACGGTGTCAACGCCTGTTGGGAGCAGTAATCCAAGAAACTTTTGGCGGTGAGCTCATGGTGCTGCCGTGCTCCGAAAGGCCCGGCCAACGTCAATGCCACGTGGCTGTGCTGTTGGTAGGCCACTCCCCCGTTGCCATCCGGAGCGAACCAGTACTTATTCGGCTCCCAGAGCGCCATCCATGAGAGTGAGTCGCCACCCCTCTTAACCAGGGCACGGGCCGCCTGACGCGACTGGCCGTCAAGTCCGCCAGTGTGATGTCCGCGGATCAGCAGCACCCACACACCGAGCAACGCTACGAGCCAAAACAAGGTGCCCGAATAGGAAAAGAGGAAAACTTCCAGAACATCGCGCTCAGCGAAGACCTTGCGGTAGACACCAGGCAGGGGAACGGGGAGATACTGCCTGGCAAGTTCAGCCGCCAAACCCAGCAGGCCGCCGTCGCGAACCAAGCCGCCGGAGGCCAACCACACCACCGTATAGGCCAGGCCCAGGCCTCCCCCGGTCAGCCCGACCAGCCAGAAAACCTTCCGGCGCAGACCATCAGAAGTCTCCACCCGGAAATGGCCCCGGTACGCGAACAGCAACAGTGCCAAGGCCAAAGGAACCAAGACCAGCGGAATAATGTGAACCACGGCCGAATTAAGCATGCCCACATGTGGGCGCCCGGCCGGCCGCGGAATACCGGCAAAAAGCCCAAGGTAGACCGTGGACAACACCACCACCACCAACTGCACGCCGATTGCGATTCCCAACGCCAGCCGGCGTCCCCGCCTCATTCCGTCGGCACAAATCAGGAGCAAGACGACGGGGACAACAGCCAGCGCCAATCCGAACGGCCCTGTGTAGCCTTGACGGGCGATCTCAAGGCAGGCAACGTCGATGGTTCCCCCGCAGTTGCTCTCCAATTGGCTCAAGGTGGGCAGTGGGTTGAGGATGACATCCCGCAACAGAGCCAATGGTCCGGATGGGCTCTTGGCCGCAGCCGTGACAATGGGGCCCACAGCGAAAATTGCCATGGTCAGCGAAAGTAGGTTGCGGATTTCCCTGCTGGTTGACCTGTGTAGGTGGAGATGGCCTTGGCTGCTTTGCATCCACCAGCCGGTGAGCAAGCCAATCAGCGCGCCCAAGAAGCCCACCACAGTCTCTGCGTGCCCTACATACAGCACCAGCAGCAAGGAAATGGCGAGCACCACGGTCCGCAGGCGCCGCTGCCACAAGGTGGGCATCAGCGCGCTGGCGGCCAAAACGCTGGCGAGGACGGCACCATAAGGTCCGATCAGGCGGATGTCAGCCATCCCTGAAAGCCAACCGTCACCGAGATACTGCGCAACTTGGGTCACGAGGAGAAACGCTGATACGCAGGCGAACTGACCGCCGAAGAACACCCCTGCAGCCTTGAGGGAGCCCAAGTGTCGCTCTGCCAGGCCCAGGAGGAACAGAATCATGAGAATGGCCGTGGCATACGCCAACGGATTGGTGGTAAAGAACAGCGACGTCCAGATTGACCACCATTCCCCGGATCGCAGCCCCTCCAGCGACACACTTGCAAAAGCAAGCCACGGCTGTGCCGGACCCGTCAGGAGACTTCCGGACACCAAGGACAGACCCACAAATAGGGCGAGTACAGCCAGTGTGAACGGCGTCGAACGCAGATGCCGGCCCGCTTGCCCCAATGCTGGCTGAATAACGCCTTTCAGGTCAAGGCTCACCGCGGCAACTCCCAGCGGGCGGCCAGGAAGTCCAGTCCCCCGGGCATGCCACGTATCACTGCGTCCCACGAGTGCCCTGCCTGGGGAATGGAATGTTCTTCGGTTTCAAAGCCGGCGTTTCTTGCAGCGTCAGCGAGTTCATGCATGTAGTCGGTGAACTCATGATCGGCCTCACCTGAAACCAAATACACGCCACTTCCGGAAAAATCGCGTTGTTGCATCAGCACCAAAGGCGTCCTGGACTCGAAGGCCTCAACATCACCATCAAACGAGTCCGAGATCGTCTTGCTTCTGTCTTTAGCCAGGGCAGGTTCCCTCTCGGCGGCAAAGGGAAGAATGGACGCGAACAGGTCCGGGTGGGAGGTTCCCATCTGCATGGCGCAGGTGCCGCCAAAGGAGAAGCCGCCTACGGCCCACTGCTTGTGATCATTCGAGACACTCAGCGTCTCCGTGATCCAGGCTGGTACATCCTTCGAAAGATAGGTATCCACGGAAGCTATGTTGCTATCCATGCACATGGTGTTGGCATTGGCTGAGCCATTGGGATCCACAACTACTGTGACAGGGGCGATCCCGTGGTTCGTTTCAGCGAATTGGTCCAGCAGGGAACGGAGCTGGCCACCAGTCAGCCAGTCCGCAGGACCGCCTGGTTGGCCTGCGAAGAGGACAAGCACGGGCAAGTTGGGACGCTCTGCCGTCTGATAGGCGGGGGGCAAGTAGATGTATGCCTCGCGTGCGACGAAGCCGGACGCCCTACCGGGAATGTCAGCTTTGCGCAGAATGCCGTTTCGGGGCATGGACTCCGGGGGCTTCCATGCTGACAGGGCGGGGCCGGGCTTTGCATCCGGAGTGCGTTTGAGGCTTGCTTCGAGGGGTTGTATGCGCGCCACCGCAGTGCCCAGCAGGTCCGAGACCGTGTTGTTCAGCCCGAAGTACAGATTTATCTGGACCACGCTCAACAGCAGAACGCCGAGCATCGCCGCTACGCTGAAAGAACGTCCGCGCCAGGAATTTCGGGGGAACCGTGCAACGCACAGGAAAAGGGCGGCCACAGCCGGGACCGCCCAGGCGACAGTCTGAAACGGCAGGTTCTCCGAGAAGGTGGCCATCAGATCCACAAGGATCCAATGAACCAGCGCCACTACACCTATCGCCACCAGCAAGCTGGCGGGGACGAGCAACAGCCAGGAACGTCGTCGCCGCCATAAGAGGTAGGCCCCCCCGGCCGCACCACAGACGATGCTGAACCAGAGGAACGGCCCATCAACGAGACTGACGTCCGAAAGAAAATCCATGGCGCCTAACGCCAGGTTCCGACGCCGATGACCGGCCCGGCTTCGAGCCAGGACGACAAACCAGCATAGGCATCGAAGTTCATGGCCAGCATGAACTTCTTGCCTTCATATTGCAGTTCAACCACCACGACGCCAGGCTGAATCCGTACGAGCTCATCTTCCGTGGGCTGGCGGCGCCCCAGCAATTCAAGGGAACTGCGCGTGAACTTGTGCTTGGGGATGACGCTCAGAGACATCAGGCGGAACCACTCGAGTTCGTTGTCCTGATAACGACAAACCCCCATCTGCCAGCTGTTTCCAGCCATGCAAATGGAGGCGTCGACCGTGCCCAGGGCGCGCCGCAGATTGAAGCGGCGCACCCCGAAAAGGCACAGTGAAATGATCAGCAACGTAAACGCTGTTGCCAGGGCGATGAACGGAATAAGGGAATCGTCCATCAAGGTCGTGCTATCGGATCCCCGCTGTAGCCGCTTCGCCCAATTTGGCGTTGTCAGCAACAATCACCACGCGATCGTTGTCGACGGAGAAGAATCCGCCGTCAACAACCACTGCAATGCGATCACCGGAAACCGGCTGGATTGCCAGCTCGCCCGCGGCCATGATGGCCAGAAGGGGCGCGTGGCCCGGCAGGATTCCGATTTCACCATCACTGGTGCGGGCCTTCACCATCTTGGCCGCACCGGACCACACGAAGTGGTCCGCTGCGACAATCTCAACCTCGAGCTCAGCCATACTACTTGGTCTGTTCCTGGATCTTAGCCCACTGACGCTCGACGTCATCCAGGCCGCCGACGTTGAAGAACGCCTGCTCTGCGATGTGGTCAAGCTCGCCGTCACAGATGGCGGTGAAGCCTTCAACAGTGTCCTTGATGGACACGGTGGAGCCCTCGACGCCGGTGAACTGCTTGGCGGTGTAGGTGTTCTGGGAGAGGAACTGCTGGATACGACGTGCACGCGACACGACGATCTTGTCCTCTTCAGACAGTTCGTCGACACCGAGGATGGCGATGATGTCCTGGAGTTCCTTGTTCTTCTGCAGGATCTGCTTAACACGGACAGCCGTGTTGTAGTGATCCTTGCCGATGTACTGGGGATCCAGAATACGGGACGTGGACGTCAGCGGGTCAACAGCCGGGTACAAACCACGGGAGGCGATTTCACGGGAAAGTTCCGTGGTCGCGTCGAGGTGTGCGAACGTCGTTGCCGGAGCCGGGTCGGTGTAGTCATCAGCCGGCACGTAGATGGCCTGCATCGACGTGATGGAGTGACCCTTGGTGGAGGTGATGCGCTCCTGGAGCAGACCCATCTCGTCGGCAAGGTTCGGCTGGTAGCCCACAGCAGACGGCATACGGCCGAGCAGGGTGGAAACTTCCGAACCTGCCTGCGTGAAGCGGAAGATGTTGTCGATGAAGAGCAACACGTCCTGGTTCTGAACATCGCGGAAGTACTCCGCCATGGTCAGGGCAGACAGCGCCACGCGAAGACGCGTTCCCGGCGGCTCATCCATCTGGCCGAACACAAGGGCGGTGTCCTTAAGAACACCTGCCTCTTCCATTTCAACCCAGAGGTCGTTACCTTCACGGGTACGCTCGCCAACACCGGCGAATACGGAAGTACCACCGAAGTTGCGGGCAACACGGGTGATCATTTCCTGGATCAGAACGGTCTTGCCAACGCCGGCGCCGCCGAACAGGCCGATCTTTCCACCCTTGATGTACGGGGTGAGAAGGTCGATGACCTTGATGCCGGTCTCGAGCATCTCCGTGGAGCCCTCGAGGGAAGCGAAGGACGGAGCCTTGCGGTGGATCGGCCAGTAGGCGTCCGCCTTGATCTCGGACTCGTCGACGTCCAGCGGCTTGCCGAGAACGTTGAAGATGTGGCCCTTGACGCCGTCGCCGACAGGCACGGAGATGGGGGAACCGGAGTCCCGCACGGTGGTGCCGCGGACCAGGCCGTCGGTCGCCTGCAGGGAGATGGCGCGAACGAGGTTGTCACCCAGGTGCTGGGAGGTCTCGAACGTGATGGTCTTCGTCTGGCCGTTGAGAGTAATCTCAGTGGTCAGAGCGTTGTAAATCGAGGGGATTGCGTCAGCCGGGAATTCGACGTCGACAACCGGACCAATAACACGGGCAATGCGGCCGGTGGCACCGGCCGTAGCTACGTGTTCGGTAGCAGTGGCAGTCATCTCTCTCACTTCACTCAGTAGATGGCGTGGATTTAAGTTTATCTGTTTGGTGCAGGTGCGGCTTCGTGCCGAATCCGATGCAGGCTAGGACGCGAGGGCGTCTGCGCCGGCCACGATTTCGGAAAGCTCCTGCGTAATCTCGGCCTGGCGGGCCGTGTTGCGAAGGCGCGTGTACTTCTTGATCAAATCGGTAGCGTTGTCACCGGCCGACTTCATAGCGCGCTGGCGGGCTGCGAGCTCGGAAGCTGCGGCCTGCAGCATGGCTGCGAAGATGCGGGACTCGATGTAACGCGGAAGCAGTGCGTCGAGCACCTGCTCTGTTTCCGGTTCAAACTCGTACAACGGCAACAGCTCGGATTCCGAGGCTGCTTCCTCTTCGACGACCTCCAGCGGGAGCAAACGGATAACCGTGGGCTCCTGCGTCACCATGGACTTGAAGCGGGTGTAAACAACGTGGATTTCGTCCACGCCGCCCTCTTCGAAGTCATTGGAGAAGTCTTCAAGAAGTGCAGCTCCGACTTCCTGCGCGGTTTCGAATTCCGGTGCGTCCGTGCCACCAGTCCATACGCGGGCGTAGGACCGGTTGCGGAAATCGAAGTACGCCTGCGCCTTGCGGCCAACCAGGTACGCCTTGACTTCCTTGCCTTCTGCGTGAAGAAGCTCGGTGAGACCTTCAGCCTGCTTGAGCACGCTCGCGGAGTAGGATCCTGCAAGGCCGCGGTCCGATGTAATGATCAGGACTGCGGCGCGGCGGATCTGCTCCGGCTCGGTGGTCAGCGGGTGGTCGATTTCGCTCTGAGTTGCGACAGCAGAAACGGCGCGGGTAATCGCGTTCGCGTAAGGCAGTGAAGCTGCTACGCGGGCGCGGGCCTTACCGATGCGCGAGGTAGCGATCAGTTCCATCGCCTTGAAGATCTTGCGCATCGACGTCGTCGAGCTGATCTTCTGACGGTAGACCCGAATCTGGGCTCCCATACTTATCCTTTCCTAAGTTCCCGATGTGCTGCCCTGCCGGGGCCCTTTCGGACCCCGGCAGAGCAGGTGATCGGAACTAGCGCTTCTGCTTGACGATCTTTTCCTGGTCGACGTCGCCGCCGGAGATCGCTGCGTGCTCCTCGTGGCCAGCGCCAACCAAGTGGTTGTCGCCCTCGCCGAAGAAGCCCTTCTTGAAGGAAACAATGGCTTCCTTCAAGGCTGCAGCGGTGTCGTCATCCAGGACGTTGGTCTGAGCCAGCGTGGTCAGGATGGAGGACTTGTGCGTGAGGTGCTCCAGGAACTCGGACTCGAAGCGGCTGATGTCCTCAACCGGAACGTCGTCCAAGTAACCGTTGGTGCCGGCCCAGATGGAAACAACCTGGTTCTCAACGGGGAACGGTGAGTACTGGCCCTGCTTCAGCAGTTCCATCAGGCGTGCACCGCGGGTCAGCTGCTGACGGGATGCAGCATCCAGGTCAGAGGCGAACATGGCGAATGCCTGCATGTCGCGGTACTGAGCCAAGTCCAGCTTCAAGGTACCGGAGACCTTCTTCATGGACTTGACCTGTGCAGCGCCACCAACGCGGGAGACAGACACACCAACGTCAACAGCGGGACGCTGGTTGGCGTTGAAGAGATCCGACTGGAGGAAGATCTGACCATCGGTAATGGAGATCACGTTGGTCGGAATGTAAGCGGAGACGTCGTTTGCCTTGGTTTCGACGATCGGAAGACCGGTCATCGAACCCGCACCGAGCTCGTCGGAGAGCTTGGCACAACGCTCCAGCAGGCGGGAGTGCAAGTAGAAAACGTCGCCCGGGTATGCTTCGCGTCCCGGCGGACGACGGAGCAGCAGTGATACGGCGCGGTAGGCTTCGGCCTGCTTGGACAGGTCATCGAAGATCACCAGAACGTGCTTGCCGCCGTACATCCAGTGCTGGCCGATGGCCGAACCTGCATACGGTGCCAAGTACTTGAAGCCAGCGGGGTCAGATGCCGGAGACGCCACGATGGTGGTGTACTCCAGTGCGCCGTGGTCCTCGAGGGTCTGACGGACGGCTGCAATGGTGGAAGCCTTCTGGCCAACACCAACGTAAACGCAACGAACCTGCTTGGTGACATCTCCCGAAGCCCAGTTGGCCTTCTGGTTGATGATGGTGTCCACAGCGATGGCAGTCTTGCCGGTCTGGCGGTCACCAATGATCAGCTGACGCTGGCCGCGGCCGATCGGGATCATGGCGTCGATAGCCTTGAGGCCGGTCTGCATCGGTTCGTGAACCGACTTGCGTTCGGTAACGCCCGGAGCCTGAAGTTCCAGTGCACGGGTGGCTTCGGCCTTGATCTCGCCGAGGTCATCGATGGGCTGGCCCAGGGGGTCGACAACGCGTCCCAGGAAGGCGTCGCCAACCGGAACGGACAGGATCTCACCGGTACGGTGAACTTCCTGGCCTTCTTCAATACCGGTGAAGTCACCGAGGATAATGACACCGATCTCGCGGACGTCAAGGTTCTGGGCCAGGCCCAGCGTGCCATCTTCGAAGCGAAGCAGCTCGTTCGCCATGACCGAGGGAAGACCCTCAACACGGGCGATGCCGTCACTTGCGGTGGTCACACGACCAACCTCTACGCGCTCTGCGTTACCGGGTTCGTAGGACGCCGCGAACTCGTTCAACGCATTACGGACGTCGTCGGCGTTGATGGTCAATTCGGCCATCTGCAGTCCCTGCTCTCCTGTTTTCGTGATCATCGTTGCTCACGATGACCGGGTTTTATATCAGTTAAGTTGTGCTTTGTCTTCGCTAGCCAGCGAGCTGGCGGCGGAGTTCGGTCAAACGGGCGATCACCGAAGCGTCAAGCACTTCGTCACCCACCTGGACCCGGATTCCACCGATCAGTGCGGGGTCAACATTGACGTTGACCTTCAGTTCGCGGCCGTACAGGGCATCCAGCCCGGCCTGCAGACGACTGGCCTGCGTTTCCGTCAACGGACGGGTAACGCTGACAGTTGCAATCCAGCGCTGCTGACGCTTGGCTGCAAGCTTGGCGAATGAATCGACGAGCTTGCTCGGCTTGACACCGCGCGGCTGCGTAACTGCCTGGCTGATGAGAACTTTTGCTTCCTCGCTGCTGCCAGGAACAAGTTTCTCAGCCAGTGCAATCTTCGCCGCGGGAGATGCCTGCGGCTCAGACAGAGCACGTTGTACTTCGTGGCTGGAGGCGACGGTCTGGTTGAAGGCAAACAGATCGTTTTCCAGCTCTTCCAGCCCCGTGATACCGGAGGCAGAAACGGCCGACTTGTTTTCAGCTACGGCAATGACAACCGTGGCGGCAAGCGTCTCGAGTGCATCGCCGATATCGCGTGCCGATGCCCAGCGCGAGCTGGCCAATCCGCCTGCAATTTCAGCAGCATCAGCGGAGACTTTTCCGCCAACCAGCTGCTTGACCAGCGCCGACTTCTCGTCACCGGAACGGGACGGGTCAGTCAGGGCGCGGCGCAAGCCAGCCGAGCTGTCCACCGTTCCCAGGATTCCGAAGAGGTCCTTAGCCAACTGCAGCGAAGCGAAGGGAAGCTTGGCTTCCAACTGCGCCAGCGCTGTGGTCAGCGATTCGCTCGATATACCTGCCATTACTTAGCTGCACCTGCGCTCTGGGTCTCCAGATCTGCCAGGAAACGGTCCACTACGCGTGCGGAGCGCTGGTCGTCGGTGAGTGCTTCCCCGACGATGCGGCCTGCCAACGTGGTAGCCAAAGTGCCAACCTCGGAACGAAGCGAGACAACAGCTGCCTGGCGCTCCGATTCGATGGCAGCGTGTGCCTGCTCGGTGATGCGTGCAGACTCTGCTGCAGCCTTTGCCTTCAGGTCCGCGAGGATCTGTGCGCCCTCGGCGCGTGCTTCTTCGCGGATGCGGTTGGCTTCGGCACGGGCATCGGTGAGCTGCTGCTTGTACTCTTCAAGAGCTGCAGAAGCTTCCGCCTGGGCCGCTTCGGCCTTTGCAATGCCACCTTCGATTGCTTCGGCGCGCTCTGCGAAGGTCTTCTCGAACATCGGGACAACAAACTTGACCACGATGTACATGAGGACCGCAAAGCCTACGAGGACTACGCCCATTTCCCAGACGTTGGGAACGAGCGGATTAGCCTCCGCAGCGCCTTCAGTGGCGGCTGAGATGATCAGCTGATTCATATTTCACCCGTCCTATCTACTCGTGCTTGGGATTCGCTTGGTTCTAAGGACTAGGAAAGAACGAAAGCGAAGACCAGGCCGAGGATGGCGAGAGCTTCAGTCAGTGCCAGACCAAGGAACGCGATCGGCTGCAGCACACGCTGAGCTTCCGGCTGACGTGCAACACCGTTGATGTACGCGGCGAACACGAGACCCACACCGATACCACCGCCGATGGCCGAGAGACCGTAGCCGATGAGGTTGAGGGAGCCGTTGATGGTGCCTTCCATTTTTTCTTCCTTTCAAGATGCCGCCCGTGCGGCAGGTTGTTTGGGTTGCTTCATCCCCGCGAGGGGAAGTTTTTGGGAGCCTAGTGGCTGTCGGCGTGCAGGGCGCCTTCGATGTAGATCGCGGTCAACAGTGTGAACACGTAAGCCTGCAGGGCCATGATCAGTGCTTCGAGCATGTACATGGCTACAGCACCTACCAGGACCAGTACCGATGCACCCTTGAGCAGGACGTTCTCCTGCATGACGAGGAACTCGATGCCGGAACCGGCGAGCATGACGATCAAGTGACCGGCCAGCATGGTCGCAAACAGACGGAGGCTGTGCGTGACCGGGCGGACCAGGAAGTTGGAGATGATTTCGATCGGTACCACGATGGGCAGGATGTACCACGGGACGCCGGAAGGGACGGTGGCGAGCTTGAAGTACTTCAGGCCGTTCTTCTTGATGCCGATGATGATCCAGGTGAAGTACACGATGCCGGCCATGACGTAGGCGCCGCCTACGTGCGAGAAGCTCGGAAGCTGGATCACCGGGATGGCGCCGTAGATGTTGTTCACCAGAATGAAGAAGAACAAGCTGAACAGCAGCGGCACGTACTTGATGAAGTCCTTGCCGCCGATGATGTCCTTGGCGATGCCGTTACGGACGAAGCCGTAGGCCATCTCGCCTGCGAACTGCAGCTTGCCGGGAACCAGCTGCTGCTTACGTGCAGCGAGGATGAAGAATGTAGCGATAATGACGACCGAAAGGATCACCAGCAACATCTGCTTGGAGAAGCCATCGTGCGCACCCCAAGGCAGGATTGCCGGCAGGTGCATTTCGTCGATTCCGGGTGGGGTGAATGACCCCGAATCCTGGGCGGGGAGCGCAAGCGCGATCAACGCGTTTCCTCTCTGCTGTGTCCATCATTGGGCATTGGTTGGAATCCGGACGCGTTGGACGCATCTGTATTCCTTGTGAAATTATTTGGCATTACTGTCCCCGTCCGTGGACGGACCGCTGTCTGCGTTGCTCTCGCCAGAAGAGGAGCTTTGCCTGGTGAGGCCGTGCATATGGGAAAGATAGAACCCTCCTGCGGCTCCCAGCAGAGCGCCAAGGAGCACAATCCAGCGGGTCCCCCACAGATTATCCAGACCCCAGCCTATCAAACTCCAGACAATGATCCCGCCAATGATGTAGCTGAAGACAGCAATGCCGGCGTTGTATCCGCCGTCGTTTCCGGCTTCTGCAGATTCATGGCGGTTGACAGCTTGCTGAGCATCGACGGCCGGACGTGAATAGCGCTTACGCGGAGACATCCGGGCCACCTTTCTGCTCATCAGGATCGTTGTAGATCTGCAGGCGGGCCTTGCTGAAGGCGTAGATTTCGGCGGCTTGCCAGAAGACAACCGCGACCACGGCACCAATAAGGAACCACCGGCCGTGGAGCCATTCCGGTGCGCCGAGGACAAACAGCACTACGGCAAACCCAACCACCTTGATGAAATATGTTGCAACAAAGAGGCCGATTGCGCCGGAGGGGTTGTTACGGCCAACAAGGTGACCGATCAGAAGGCTGATTCCAAAGAAGAGCATGACCAGCGCGGCACCGAACGCTACTGAGAGCGCGCCCTGCCCGCCATTCATGAAGGCCGCAATCACGCAGGTGATGGCAGTGGCTGCCACTGCTGCTGCAGCGCTGATGAGAAGCAACCGGAGCCACAACGAGGACGGTTTACCGACGGATCCAACACCACGTTTACCGGACGGGCGTCCGGTTTCGGCGTTGGATGTCATGGGGATACCAATCCTCGTGGCACAGGTGCCATATTCTCAAAGTGGGGTTACGGGCGAGTGACTGTCCGCAGAAAGAATTCTACATGAGATAGAACTGTGACCATAACCGGCCGTCACAACTACTCCCCCGGCCGCGCCGAGTTCCGGGTGAAGTAAGGCCACGCCGTCACGGCAGCCATGACAAGCGCTGCCACTATGAGGACAATGAGCACGATTTGCCAGGGGAACACGGCAAAGGCAACGCCGCCAAAGGCGAGAATGCACGTCCAAACGTAAAGCATGACGACGGCGCTGCGGTGCGAGTATCCGAGGTCCACCAACTTGTGGTGGAGGTGCCCGCGGTCAGCCGACCAAGGCGACTGGCCCCGGGCTGTTCTGCGCACAACGGCCATCCCCAAATCAAGGAGGGGAAGCGACAACACGGCGAAGGGCAGCAAGATGGGGACGATGGTGGGGATTCCGTTGGCGCGGTCGTAAAGGCCGGAGCCGATCTGTCCTGTTGCCACCACACCGGCGGAAGCCATGAGCAAACCAATAAGCATGGCCCCCGAGTCACCCATGAAGATCTTGGCCGGGAACCAGTTGTGCGGCAGGAACCCGATGCAACTGCCCACAAGGATGGCCATCAGGAGTGTTGCGAGATCCGAGTTGTCCGTGGACGGGTTGTTGCGGTGAACCCAGTACGCCGTAAGGAAGAAGGCTCCGCCACCAATGATGGCAACGCCGGCCGCCAACCCGTCCAGTCCATCAATGAAGTTGACGGCATTCATGGTGGTGACAATGAGCCCGGCGGTCAGGACAATCTGGACGACTTCGGACTCTAGGAAAATCGGTTCCGGGATGAAGGGCACAACTGACATCCGCACGCCCCAGATGGCCACGATGAAGGCAGCTGCGGCCTGGCCAAGGAGCTTGATCCACCAGCGGATATCGAGGATGTCGTCCGCGACCCCCACAGCTACGATCACCACAGCACCGGCCAGAATCCCCCACGGGGCATCGTTGTGCCTGAAGATGTCCTTGACGAAGAAGGAATTGCTCGCCACCACCAAAGCGGCGAAGAAGCCCACAAAGATGCCCAGTCCGCCAAGTTTGGAGATCAGGGCCGAATGCATGTCCCGGCTGCGGATGGGCTGGTACAACCGAAGCTTGTTTCCCACCACGCGCGCGCCCCACGTCCCGGCGTACGCCACAACGGCCGCCGTGAGGGCCATCAGCATGTACATGATCATGACGCGGCCCCGGAGAGCAGCCTGCACACCAAGCTGTTGGACTGGACCACCGAATGCCGCCGGCGGGATCGAATACCGTCGGGTTGTGGGCAGCTCAAGGTGTGGAAATCTGTCTTTGGATAAATGGAACTACTCCGTCGCCATGCCTGCACCGGCTGTGCCGAATGTTGCGGGATTTCTGTGGACTCTAGTCACGATACTAATGCCATTGGCCGTGACCACCCTGTGATGCAGCCGACAAGCCCCAGCGTGTTTGGCTGGGGCTCAAGCCGCGTAACTGCTACCTGACAGGCTCCTGGACGTTACGCAGGGCGTAGATCCCGTTCAGTACCTGAGCGTTGGATCGGGGGGCCTTCAGGCTGTGGCGCAGACCCTTGAGAAGTCCGGCCAAAAGCACTTTGCGATTCGGCGAGGCGGCAATCGTACGGGTCCAGTTGCGCAGTGAAGCGCCGGTAAACAAGATCTTCTCCCACGGCGCCAAGGCGTTCGAGCGGGTGTATACCCAGAGCTTGTTTCGGACTTCGTAGTAGAAGCGCGGACCCGGATCCGCACCGGCGTCGCCGAACACTTTCGTGTGGTGGTTGGCCACCGACGCGTTGGTAGTCAATGCGGTCCCCCGACGGGAAATCCTGGCGGTGTACTCCAAATCGTCGTTCCAGATGAAGTAGTCCGCGATGGGCAGGCCGTGTTCTCTGATTTCCTCGGCGCGAATCAGCACCGACACGAACGAAGCACTCCGGATTTGAGTTGCTCCCAGCCTGGCAGCAGCGCTGCGCTGGTTCTCACTGGCTCCCATCCGTGGCCGCATGCGGTTCATCGGATGGTCGCGGCCATCAGTCCACACCACACGGCTGGCGATGAACGCCGGGGCGTCCCCGGTTTCGTTGAGGTAAGACTCGGAGGCATCCAACGCTTCGCGGAGGGCATTTGGCTGCGGTTCCGTGTCATCGTCCATGATCCACACGTGGTCCGCCCCGTGGTCCAGTACGGCCCGTTCCATGCCGACGACGAAACCACCGGCACCGCCCACGTTTGTGTTCAACGTGATCACATCAGTGGCCATGGAGCTGTGATAGTGCTGGAGGAATTCCGCGGTTCCGTCCGTGGAGGCGTTATCCACGATGACAACGGCGTCAGGTACCTGGGTACCTGACGCAATGCCGTCCAGAGTGGTCTGGAGGAGTTCACGCCGGTTATATGTCACTACGACAGCGACCACGACAGGGTGGGACGTCATTTACTTGCCTTTGGTCTTGGATAGTTGGAATCGGCGCCCGATCAGCAGGCTTGCCAGCTTCCAAGGTTCAACGAAAACTCTGTAGGCCACGCGGCCCGGGTGGAGGACCAGCCGCCAAGCCCACTCGAGTCCTAAGCGCCCGAGCCAACGCGGCGCCAGTTTTTGGATGCCCGCAACCTGCTCGATGGCTCCGCCGACCGTGCAATAGACGGCGGGCGGCATATCAGCGAGCCTGCGGTGAAGCACGCTCTCCTGAAGCGGCATGCCCAGTCCCAGCAGGACCACTTGCGGACGGAAATCCGTCAGCCAGTCCACCACCGCGTTTTCCAGGGTGCTGTCCCACCCCTCACCGGGCATCCCGTCCACTGTTGCACCGGGAACAATGGAGCGCAACCTGGTCACAGCCTTCGTATTAGCAGCCCGTCCGGCGCCGACTACGGCGATCCGCTCCAGACCGTTGACCCTTCCCAGCTCCGGGATCCAATCCATGGAACCGAGCCGGTAGGCCATGGTTCCCTCACCCAGCGGTTGGAGTTGACGCTTGTGCGCGAGCCCCCACAGCATGGCTACCGGAGCGCCATCCAAGAGGACGATCGAGCTGCTCCCATATAAAGAACGGACATCCGGACGGGAATGAAGCAGAGTGATGCTGTGAAGATTGTGTCCAAGAACGGTGGCGGTGGTTCCGGCTGCGATAAGCCCGCCTATGGCATCAATAACCTCATGGACGCGCATCGGAGTGGCGTCAACGTCAAGGACGGGGACGCGTTGGCGCTCCGGAATCATTCGGACTTGGCTTCGCTGGAGGCCTCCGGTTTTACCGTGCCTTGGGTCGGGTCCTCGACGACGGCGGCTTCGGTCACTTCGGCTGGCGCGTCGTCCGCTGTTGGGGCCTCATCCCGGGTAACCACAGCGTCAACGGCAGACGCAGATGCGCCCTCGGCAACAGCATCTGCCGTGGCTTCTTCGGCTGCAGCTTCTTTAGCTGGGAACTCTTCAGCTGGGGATTTATCAGCTTGGGGTTCTTCAGCTGCCGCGTCGTCCGCAGCCGGCGCCTCTGCGGGAACGGATTCTCCAACACCGAGGATCGAGGGAACGATCTCCCGGAGCTGCTCCAGCTCAATCGCTCCTTGGCGCACCACCCGGAACGGAGTGGACGTGGCGTCAACAATCGTCGAGGGCAAGGCAGCGGTCCCCTTGACCGGACGGAATCCGCCCTCAAGGTAGACCTCAACGGACTCCGCCAATTGAAGCCTGGCTTCGGAGGCTGTCTGAGCCGCTTCCTGGCCCGTCCGGTTGGCGGAAGAAACAGCCAAGGGACCTGTGAGTCCGAGGAGCTCCAAGGCGATCTGGTCATCCGGCATCCTGAGGGCCACGGTGCCCTTGGTTTCGCCGAGGTCCCAGTCCAAGGATGGCTGTGCATGCAGGATCAGTGTCAAGCCACCTGGCCAGAAGGCCTGAGCCAGCGCCCGGGCATCGGCAGGTACGTCGGTGGCAAGTCCGTCCAGGGCGTTGACCCGCGGAATGAGGACCGGAGGGGGCATTTGCCGGCTGCGCCCTTTGGAAGCCAACAACATGGTCACGGCCAGCGGCGAGAAGGCATCTGCGGCAATACCGTAGACGGTGTCCGTTGGCAGCACGACGCACTTCTTCTCGCTGATGGCGCGTTGGGCATGCTGAAGCCCTTCAGTCCGCTGGTCATCGGAAGTGCAGTTATAGGTTGTGGTCACAGCGCTATTCTTTCACTCATCAGGAGACAGGCTGGCCAGGATCGCGCTGGTTGCACGTTCTTTGCCGTTCAGGTCGTAGTGCGTGGTGACGTTGTTCCAACGTCCGGTTCGTTGAAGCATCCCGGCGATCCATGCAGCTTGGACTTCCGCGTGCTCCATCACGAAGTAGCCACCGGGTTTTAGGAGGCGGGCCGCGGAAGCCGCTGCCGCCGTCGGAAGTACCATGCCGTCCGCTCCCCCGCCGTACAGCGCCTCAGGTGGATCATGGAGAGCAACTTCGGGCTCTGTGGGGATCGCTTCGGCCGGAATATACGGCGGATTGGATACCACGACGTCGAAGGTTCCGTTGTGCTCGGGAAGGGCATCCCGAAGGTCGCCTTCAACAAGTACCACTCCGAGTGGTTCAAGGTTCCTGGCAGCCCAGGCATACGCCAGCAAGCTGTACTCCACCGCATGAACCTCAGCACCCGGAACCTCGTGGGCGATGGAGCCGGCTATTGCGCCGGATCCCGTGCCGAGATCCACTACCTTCGGGTTGGGTAATCCCGAGACATGATCGATGACCAGCTGCACCACCGATTCGGTTTCAGGACGCGGAATGAAAACGCCGGGTCCTACGCGCAACTCCAGGTGCCGGAAATATGCAACACCCGTGATGTGCTGCAGGGGCACGCGTCCGGCCCGTTCCTCCACCAGCTCCCGGTAGCCGTCGGGAGCTGGGGCATCACCGAGCATCATGGCGCGCAGGCGGCCGAGACCGACGCCAAGCAGGTGATCGGCAAGCAACTCGGCGTCCACACGCGGGCTGGGCACACCGGCGTCGGATAATACGGCAGTAGCCTCGCGAACAGCGTCCGCGAGGCTCTGGCCTTGGTAAAACGTCATGTATGTACTCTGCTGTGTTCGTCCGGCGCCGCTGTAATGCAGCTCGTTATTCGCCGATTGCGTCCAGCCGCGCCTGCTCGTCCGCTTCAATGGCAGACTGGATCACCGGCTCCAAGTCGCCATTCATCACGGCGTCAAGGTTGTAAGCCTTGTAACCGGTGCGGTGATCGGCGATGCGGTTTTCCGGGAAGTTGTACGTGCGGATGCGCTCCGAACGGTCCATGGTGCGGATCTGTGACTTGCGCTGTTCCGAGTTGGCGGCGTCGATCTGTTCCTGCTGGTGGGCAAGGAGACGGGCGCGGAGAACGCGCATGCCGGCTTCACGGTTCTGCAATTGCGACTTTTCATTCTGCATGGCCACAACAATGCCCGTGGGCAAGTGGGTGATTCGGACAGCAGAGTCAGTGGTGTTCACAGACTGTCCACCCGGACCTGATGAACGGTAAACGTCGATCTTGAGGTCGTTCTGGTTGATCTCAAGTTCTTCCGGCTCATCAACTTCGGGAAGCACCAGAACACCGGCCGCGGACGTGTGGATGCGCCCCTGCGACTCAGTTACGGGAACCCGCTGGACGCGGTGTACGCCGCCTTCAAACTTCAAACGGGCAAACACGCCCTGTGCGGGGTCATTGGAGTTGCCCTTGATGGCCACGGCAACATCCTTGTAGCCACCCAGATCAGATTCGGTGGCGGAGATCATTTCGGTCTTCCAACCCCGCGATTCGGCGTATCGCATGTACATCCGCAGAAGGTCGCCGGCGAACAACGCGGCTTCGTCGCCACCTTCGCCACCCTTCACTTCAAGGATGACGTTGCGGGCATCGTCAGGATCACGCGGAATCAGCAAACGACGCAACCGCTCCTGTGCTGCGGGAATCTGCTCTTCCAACTGCACAACTTCAGCAGCAAACTCGGGATCCTCGTCCGCCATTTCCTTGGCAGCCTCCAGATCATCATTGAGCCCGCGCCACTTGTTGTACGCCTCCACAATGCCCTGAAGCTGCGCAGACCGCCGCCCCAGCTTCCTGGCTGCAGACTGATCGGCATAAACAGCAGGATCACTCAGCTGCGCCTGAATAGCAGCATGCTCATCAAGCAATCCCTGTACGGACTCAAACATTTTCAAACCTCTTTCGACTTCTACAAGTCTAATAACTGCTGCGTGGGGTCACGCACAGCCCATCTCGGCAGGCCCACATAGGCCGAATCGACCTCACGTGGTGTCGGGTCAAGGATTCCGTTTAAACAAAGACCGCTCAAAATATGCCGGCCAGGGAGTGGCTTCGGGCCTGCCGGAGCCGGGCAGCTTCCGATCGTAGATCGGAAGCTGCCCGGCGTAGGGGCGGGGGCCGGCATATTTCGAGCGGTTAGAGCACAGCTATTTGTCGTTGTCCGACTTCGCTCCGAGCGTCGTCTTCTGAACCTGCATGAGGAACTCGACGTTGCTCTGCGTCTCCCGGATCTTGTTGGTCAGCAGCTCAAGGCTCTGCTGCTGCTCCAGGCCGGAAAGGACGCGGCGCAGCTTCCACATGATCTTGACTTCTTCAGGCGAGAGCAGGTTCTCTTCGCGGCGTGTGCCGGACGCGTTGACGTCCACGGCCGGGAAGATGCGCTTGTCTGCCAGCTGGCGGGACAAGCGGAGCTCCATGTTGCCGGTGCCCTTGAACTCTTCGAAGATGACTTCGTCCATCTTGGAACCGGTCTCCACCAGAGCGGTAGCCAGGATGGTGAGCGAGCCACCGTTTTCGATGTTGCGGGCTGCACCAAAGAAGCGCTTGGGCGGGTACAGAGCTGCAGAGTCAACACCACCGGACAGGATGCGGCCGGAGGCCGGTGCTGCCAGGTTGTAGGCACGGCCCAGGCGGGTCATGGAGTCCAGCAGGACCACCACGTCCATACCCATTTCCACCAGGCGCTTTGCGCGTTCGATGGAGAGTTCCGCCACCGTGGTGTGGTCGTCGGCGGGACGGTCGAAGGTGGAGGCAATGACCTCGCCCTTGACGGTGCGCTGCATGTCCGTGACTTCTTCGGGACGTTCGTCAACCAGCACCATCATGAGGTGGACCTCAGGGTTGTTGGTGGTGATTGCGTTCGCAATGGACTGCAGGATGAGCGTCTTACCGGCCTTGGGCGGGGAAACGATCAGGCCACGCTGGCCCTTGCCGATCGGGGCCACGAGGTCGATGACACGGGGACCGATCTTCTTGGGGTCGGTCTCGAGGCGCAGGCGCTCGGACGGGTACAGCGGTACCAGCTTGGCGAACTCGACGCGGTCCTTGAGCTCTTCCGGCGTCTTGCCGTTGACGGAAGTGACGCGGACGAGCGCGTTGAACTTCTGGCGGGCGGACTGCTGGCTGCGGTCTTCACCGTCACGCGGGGCGCGGATGGCACCGACGACGGCGTCGCCCTTGCGAAGGTTGTACTTCTTGACCTGTGCCAAGGATACGTAGACGTCGTTGGCGCCGGGCAGGTAGCCGGACGTGCGGATGAACGCGTAGTTCTCCAGAACGTCCAGGATGCCTGCTACGGGGAGCAGGACGTCGTCTTCAGTGACCTCGACGTCGTCAACGTCCGGTCCCTGCGCACGGCCACGGCGGCGCTCGTTGCGGTCGCGGAAGCGATCGCTGCGGGTGTTTCCGTCACGGCTGTCCTGGCCGCCCCGACGATCGCTCCGGTCGTTCCGGTCAGACTGCTCATTGCGGTCACGGCGATTGCGGCGGTTGCGGCGGTTGCCGGTGTCGTCGCCGTCGTTGTTGTCATCACGGCGACCACGGGTGTTGTCGCGACGCTCGCGCTGCTGGTCGCCCGAATCGGACTGCTCGCGCTGTTCGCTGCGGTCGGCACGCTGCTCACGCTGTTCCGTACGATCGGCACGCTGCTCACGCTGTTCCGTACGATCAGCACGCTGCTCACGCTGTTCCGTACGATCAGCACGCTGCTCACGCTGTTCCGTGCGATCCGTGCGCTGCTCCGTGGCCGGTGCTTCTGCTGCTTCGGCAGGCGCGGCGGCAGCTTCGCCACGGCGACGGTTACGGGTGCGAGGCTGACGACGCTCCGTAGCGGCCTCAGTGGTCTCGGCGACGGCCGGTGCTTCAGCAACCGGTGCGGCTGCGGGCTCGGCGGGCGCAGCAGCGGTCTCAGCGGCTGCCACCACTCCGTCGCTGGTGGCACGGCGGCTGCGGCCACGACCGCGGCCCCGCGGTGCTTCCTGGGCAGGGGCCTCGGCGGCTGCATCAGCCGGTGCGCTGCTTTCCTTGGAGGCCTTTGGCTCTGCGGCCGGGGCTTCCTTGGCCGCAGTTGCCTTGGCCGTGGCCTTGGCAGGCGCCTTGGTGGTGGACGTTCCGGCACGATGTGCAGAAATGGCCGTCACCAAGTCCCCCTTACGCATACGGGATCCCCCGGAAATGCCCAGCTGACTGGCAAGAGCCTGAAGCTGGGCGAGCTTAAGGCCTGCAAGGCCGCTGCTCTTGGTGGTTGCTGCAGTTGACGAATCAGCAGCAGAAGATGTTGTGTCCACAGCTGAAGCCAGCTCAGTGGTTTCTGTCACGAAGGATCCTTCCCCCTCGACGGCGTCCAGAGCGAGAGCTGGACGCGATGATTTGTTCTGGGCTGCAGTTCAGATCTGCAGCCGGTGATTTGGGCCGTGCCTGATGGATTGTGGCCAACAGGGCCGGATACTGATCGTCATCACTGAATCCAGTTGCCCGGACAGCCGGCGTAGCGTTCAGGGAACAGAGAGATTTCTGCGGCACCTGAGACAGGCCGGAAAGAGACGACACCACCAACGTTGGCACAGTTGACGAAAGGTACGGCAAAACACCGAGATCCAAAATCAGGGAACTGCCCGCGGCTTTACCGGCGGTGCACTTCCACTCTAGCACCTTGAACGTCCACAGCCAGCGTCATCACGCGCCAACCGACGTCGGGTGTGTTGACCGCAGTGAACGCCTCAATGAATTCAGCAACCGCGGCGGCTTGGTCGGCACCATTTGCCAGCACCATCACCGTAGGACCAGCGCCGGATACAACGGCCGCATGGCCCGCACTCCGGAGAGCAGCGAGGAGGTCAGCGCTGGGGCGCATGGCCTGCGCGCGGTAGCTCTGGTGGAGGTAGTCTTCCGTGCCGGGAAGCAGTAAAGCGGGATCCGCAGTGAGCGCATGGATCAACAGTGCTGCACGTCCGGAATTCATTGCCGCCGCGTGGTGACCAACCGATGCTGGGAGCAGACCGCGCGCAGTTTCCGTAGCAAGCTCGTAGTCCGGGACCGCCACAACGGGAATGACCGACGATGCGACGTCAGCGCGCGTGCTGCTGTACTGCTCGCTGTCCTGCCATGACAGCGCCAGTCCGCCGAAAATCGCGGGTGCGACGTTGTCCGGGTGTCCTTCCATCTCGCTGGTCAGCTGCAGGATCCAGTCACGGTCCTGCCGGGATTCTGCGGGAACCAGTGCATTGGCGGCAGTTACGGCGGCCACCACAGCCGAGGCTGAAGACCCAAGTCCCCTACCATGCGGGTTGACATTGTCCGCAATGATTTTCAGGCCGGAACGCTGGTAGCCAAGCCGATCCAGGGCAAGATCAATGGCGCGCACCACCAGGTGACTGGCATCACGCGGAAGAGAGTCGGCGCCCTCACCGGAGAGCTCGAACTCGAGCTCTCCGGTGTTGTGCGTTTCAACCGTCAAGGTGTCGTAAATAGACAGGGCCAAGCCGAGGCTGTCGTAACCGGGGCCCAGGTTGGCACTCGTACCGGGGACCTTGACGGTCAGCCGCTGGCCTGCCGCGACAAGAGCACGATCGGTCGCGGTGGGCTGCGTTGATTCCACTCTTAGTTTTCTTCCAGTCCCAGTTCTGCGGCAACGGTGACGACGTCGTTCGGCACCTTGACGGGCTGGACATCGCTGCCATCTTCGGTGCGGAGGGCCCACTGGGGGTCCTTGAGTCCATGGCCGGTAACGGTAATGACGATGGTTTTGCCGGACGGAACTTCGCCTGCGGCGTGCTTCTTGATCAAGCCCGCAACGCCGGCCGCGGAGCCGGGTTCGACGAAGACGCCTTCCTTGGCGGACAACCAGCGGTGGGCGGCCAGAATCTCATCATCGGTGACAGCCTCGATCAGTCCGCCCGATTCGTCACGGGCAGCAACTGCAGTCTCCCACGATGCCGGGTTACCGATGCGGATGGCGGTGGCGATGGTGTCCGGTTCAGTGATGGGGTGCCCCGCAACGAACGGTGCGGCTCCTGCGGCCTGGAATCCCCACATGACCGGAGTCTTGGTGGATACAGCCGGAAGTGTTCCGTTGGCGGTCTCGAAGGGCGCGGAGTATTCCTTGTAGCCCTTCCAGTAGGCAGTGATGTTGCCGGCGTTTCCCACGGGCAGGACATGGATGTCAGGGGCATCGCCCAGGCTGTCCACCACTTCAAAGGCGCCGGTCTTCTGGCCCTGGATTCGCGCCGGGTTCACGGAGTTCACCAGGAACACGGGATAGGCCTCGCCGAGTTTCCGGGCGATGTCCAAACAGTTGTCGAAGTTGCCGTCAACCTGGAGCAAAGTGGCACCGTGGGCGATGGCCTGGCTCAGCTTGCCCATGGAGATCTTGCCTTCGGGCACCAGCACCGCGCACTTGAGGCCGGCGGCAGTGGCATAGGCCGCAGCTGAAGCGGACGTGTTGCCAGTGGAGGCGCAAACCACAGCTTTGGCGCCGGCTTCCACAGCAGCGGTCATGGCCATGGTCATGCCCCGGTCTTTGAACGAACCCGTGGGGTTCATGCCTTCGACCTTCAGGTAAACCTCGGAGCCGGTGAGCTCGGACAGCTTCTGCGCGTGGACGAGCGGCGTGCCTCCCTCGCCGAGGGTGATGACCTTGGTGGCTTCCGTTACAGGCAAACGATCAGCGTATTCGCGGATTACTCCGCGCCATTGGTGAGCCACTTAGACCCCTTCTACCCGCAGTACGGATGTTACAGAATTGATGACGTCCAGGCCTTTGACGGCCTCGACGGTTGCCGCAAGTGCAGCTTCGGACGCACGGTGCGTCACGATTTTCAGTTCGGCTGACTCAACGTTGGAGGCAGAGTCTCGGTGGATCGTTTGGCGCATGGTTTCGATCGAAACGCCGTTGTCGGCAAAAATGTGCGCAATCCTTGCCAGCACGCCGGCTTGGTCAGCGACATCAAGGCCGATGTAGTAGCTCGTGGTGGATGCATCGATGGCCAGTGCCGGGACGTGGCCCGTGGTGGTCTCAGTGCGTCCGGGACCGCCAAGGACCAACCGCCGCGCAGCGGATACGAGATCGCCCAGCACGGCAGATGCGGTGGGAGTTCCGCCTGCGCCCTGCCCATAGAACATCAGTTCGCCGGCGTTCTCCGCCTCGATGAAGACGGCGTTGAAAGCACCACGGACAGCGGCCAGCGGGTGTTCACGCGGCAGGAGGGTGGGGTGGACCCGCACGGAGATGCCGCTGCCGTTATCCGATGAGTCGATCTTTTCGGCAATTGCGAGCAACTTGATCACAAAGCCGGCCTCCTTGGCGGAGGCGATGTCGGCAGCGCTGACCTTGGTGATGCCTTCGCAATACACATCGTCCAGCGAGAAGCGGGTGTGGAACGACAATGACGCAAGGATCGCTGCCTTGGCTGCGGCGTCGTGGCCTTCAACGTCGGCAGTGGGGTCCGCTTCCGCGTATCCCAGACGCTGGGCCTCGGCCAGTGCATAGGAGAATTGTGCACCAGTGGTGTCCATCTGGTCCAGGATGAAGTTTGTGGTTCCGTTGACAATGCCCAGCACGCGGGTGATGCGATCTCCGGACAGGCTGTCGCGGATGGGGCGCAGGATGGGGATGGCTCCGGCAACGGCGGCTTCGTAGGAAAGCTGGACTCCGGCCTTGTCAGCCTCTTCGTACAGAGTGGGGCCATCCTGTGCGAGCAGTGCCTTGTTTCCGGTGACGACGCACGCGCCGTTTTGGATGGCCGTCAGGATCAGCGAACGGGCGGGCTCGATGCCGCCCATGAGCTCGATGACCAGGTCTGCTTCCTTGACCAAAGTATCGGCATCGGTGGTGAACAGTTCGCGCGGCAGTTCGACGTCGCGCGGGGATTCGATATTGCGCACGGCGATGCCGGAAAGTTCCAGGCGTGCACCGCTGCGGGCAGCGAGGGCCTCGGCGTCGTCAATCAGAATCCGCGCAACCTGGGCCCCAACGTTGCCACAGCCCAGCAGGGCCACCTTCAAGGTTCGCACTTCAGACATTCGCCACTCCCATGTCGCGGTTCAAGAGATCTTCTTCGGTTTCCCCGCGGACAATCAGCCGGGCGGCTCCGTCGCGTACAGCGACAACGCCAGGCCGGGCCAGGTAGTTGTAGTTGCTGGAGAGGGCCCAGCAGTAGGCGCCGGTACCCGGTACTGCGAGCAAATCACCGGCTGCCACATCCGCGGGCAGATATACATCTCTAACAACTATGTCGCCGCTCTCGCAATGTTTGCCCACTACTCGGGACAGCTGCGGAGCCGCATCCGAGTCCCGGGAAGCCAAAATTGCCGAATAATCCGCGTCGTAAAGCACCGGGCGGGCGTTGTCGCTCATTCCGCCGTCCACCGACACATAGCGCCGTGGATACGTAACGTTCTCTTGCCCTTCTTCACCTGCAGGGGCGTCAACGCGAACGGTTTTGAGCGTGCCCACTTCGTACAGCGTGAAGGTAGTGCTCCCCACGATCGCGCGTCCGGGTTCAATGGAGATGCGCGGCGGCGTGATGTTCAGCTCGGCGCACTTGGAGCGTACGACGGCGGCCATCGCCTCCGCGATCTCGGCCGGCGGCCGCGGTGTATCCACCGGTGTGTAGGCGATTCCGTAGCCTCCGCCCAGGTCCAGCTCGGGCATGACGATGGAGTACTTGGCCTGCATGGCAGCGAGGAAGCCCAGGAGTTTCTCCGCTGCTACCGCAAAGCCGTCGGGCTCGAAGATCTGCGAGCCGATGTGGCAGTGAAGTCCCAGGAGCTCGATACTGGCGTAGGAGGTCGCAGCAGCCACTGCTTCTTCGGCGGCGGACAGGCCCGCTTCCTCGGTGGAGTCCTCTGCCATGGAAAGGCCAAACTTCTGGTCCTCGTGTGCGGTGGCAATGAACTCGTGAGTGTGCGCGTGCACACCGGGGGTCAGGCGAAGCATGACCTTGGCAACCTCGCCCCGGCTGGACGCCATCTTGGCGACCCGCTCCAGTTCGTCGAGGCTGTCCACCACGATCCTGCCTAGCAACATGTCCAGGGCCCGGTTGATCTCGGCGTCAGACTTGTTATTGCCGTGCAAGCCGAGGTTGGAGCCGTCGATCCCGGCGCGGGCTGCGACAGCGAGTTCGCCACCGGAACACGTGTCCAGGCGGAGGCCCTCTTCTGCCACCCAACTGGCCACTGCGGTGCACAGGAACGACTTCCCTGCGTAATAGACGTCCACTCCCCCGCAGATGTCGGCGAAGGCGGCGTCGAAGGCGTCCTTGAAGGCCCGGGCCCGGGAGCGGAAGTCCGATTCGCTCATGACAAACAGCGGAGTTCCGAACTGTTCCTTAAGCTCGCTGACGGACAGACCGTCAACGGTGACCTCACCGGAAGCGTTCTTCTCAACGCCGGCAGCCCACATGGGCTCCTGCAGTGCATTGAGGTCCCCGGGAACGGCCAACCATTCAGGAGCAAGCGGAGATGCGTGATCAGCGGCTTGGTTCATTGCCCTACATCCGTTCCGGCGCCGAAACGCCCAGCAGTTCGAGTCCGTTGAAAAGCACCTGGCTGGTGGCGTCATTGAGCCACAGGCGGGTCCGGTTGACGTCCAAGACGGGGTCATCACCCTGCGGCGACACCCGGCAAGCGTCGTACCAGCGGTGGTATGCGCCGGCAATGACCTCAAGGTGGCGGGCCACGCGGTGCGGCTCGCGCAGTTCGGCGGCCTTGGCCACGATGGAAGGATAACTGCCCAGGTAGGAAAGCAATTCGTTTTCCGTGGCGTGGTCCAGGAGCGAGGCGTCGAAAGCATCTACTCCATCAACCTGGCGCTCCACCCCGGCCTCGGCAGCGTTGCGTGCCGTGCCACGAGACCGGGCGTGAGCGTACTGCACGTAGAACACCGGGTTCTCGTTGCTGTGCTTCTTCAGCAGTTCCGGGTCCAGCGTCAGGGGCGAGTCGGCCGGGAAACGGGCCAGGGAATACCTGACGGCGTCCTTGCCAAGCCAGGAGATGAGGTCCTTGAGCTCAATGATGTTGCCGGCACGCTTGGACAACTTGGCACCATTGACGGACACAAGTTGGCCGATCAGGACCTCGATGTTGACCTCGGGATCATCGCCCGCACAGGCCGCAATGGCTTTAAGGCGGTTGATGTACCCGTGGTGGTCTGCGCCGAGCAGATAAATCTTTTCAGTAAACCCGCGGTCCTTCTTGGAGAGGTAGTACGCGGCGTCCGCAGCGAAATAGGTGGGTTCGCCATTGGCGCGGATCATCACACGGTCTTTGTCGTCACCGAAGTCCGTGGTGCGCAACCAAACAGCACCGCCGTCGTCGAACACGTGGCCCTGCTCCCGAAGGCGGGCTACGGCGGATTCGATGGCACCGGCGTCGTGCAGTTCCTTCTCCGAGAAGAAGACATCGAACTCCACCCCGAACTCAGCCAGGGTGGTCTTGATGTCCGCCATCTGGGCCTCGTACGCTGCGGCACGGATAACGGGCAAAGCTGCCTCGTCCGTCAGCTCGCGGATGCCGGGGTGGGCCTTGAGGACTTCATCGCCAAGTTCACGGATGTATTCGCCCGGGTAGCCACCCTCCGGAACACCGCGGCCGTGAAGCCGGGAGAGGACGGAGTTGGCAAAGACGTTCATCTGCGAGCCGGCGTCGTTGATGTAATACTCGGCGGTGACGTCCGCACCGGAGGCGCGCAGGACCCTGGCAATCGCATCGCCCAAGGCCGCCCAGCGGGTGTGACCGATGTGGAGCGGACCCGTGGGATTCGCCGAAACGAACTCCATGTTTACTACGCGGCCCGCGAGCGCCTGGTTGGTGCCGTAACTGGTTCCGGCCTCAACGATGGCTTTGGCGAGGACACCGGCCGTAGCGGCATCCACGGTGATGTTGAGGAAGCCGGGACCGGCGATTTCGACGCCGGTGACACCGGGAATGCCCTGCAGATGGTTGCTGAGGATTCCCGCGAATTCGCGCGGATTCATGCCGGCCTGCTTGGAGAGCTGCAGGGCGATGTTGGTGGCCCAGTCCCCGTGATCCCGGTTCTTGGGTCGCTCCACTCGCACGGAATCGGGCACGGCAGATTCCGTCAAGGTAATTTCGCCGGTAGAGACGGCGTCCTTAAGGCAGGCGGATATGGCAGCAGAGAGTTCTTCGGGAGTCACGCATCTAGCCTACCGGGGGCCCGCAAAGTCGCGGAATTGAGGGCCTCTTATGTGGACAATGTGGACACAGCCGACGCACAGGAACGGCTATCGGGTGCCACAGACTGAACCATTACGCTGATTTCAACGTTGTGAACACGTAGGAGGTGGCCTTGCTGGTCATCCCGGTACACGCACTAACCCTGACAAAAAATGACCCTTGACCAATTCTTGTCCAGTCGAAACGAGCAGACCCATGACTACGCCACTCCGCAAGAGCCTCTACGTTGGTTTCGCCGGCCTCTCCATCATTGGAACGGCCGCGGCATGCGCACCTTCCAGTGAAGCCCCCTCAACACAGACCCCGGCTACTGAGAATGGCGGCCAGGCCGCAAGCAGCAGTCCAACATCTGCAGCCACGTCATCGTCCACGGCGGTCGCTTCCACGGGCGCGTCCACCTACAAGGACGGGACCTATAGCTCCGACGGCACGTACACCTCGCCCAACGGGCAGGAAACCGTGGGTGTTGAACTCACTCTTGCCGCCGATAAAGTTTCTGCGGTCAACATCACGGTCCACCCCTCCAACCCCAACACCAAGAAGTTCCAGGGCGAATTCGCCAGTGGCATTGCCGCCCAGATCGTGGGCAAGGACATCGACGACCTCAACGTCTCCAAGGTGGCTGGCTCATCGCTGACTTCCGGGGGCTTCAATGAAGCCGTGGAACAGATCAAGTCCCAGGCCAAGTAACGGCCATGCCACACCCTGGCTGGAGGACCTTCAGTTTCGAAGGGATCGGTACGGAGTGGGAGATTTCGACGCCGGTCGATGTTGCACCTGCAGTCCGGGGCGAATTGCTTAAGACAGTTGCAGAGTACGACCAGACGTGGTCGCGGTTCAGGCCCGATTCCTTGGTCTCCGGAGTGTCCCGCGGGCCAGGCCGGATAACACTGCCGGAGCATGCCACCGCCCTCCAAGAGGTGTACTCCGCGCTGTATCGCCTCAGCGATGGCGCCATGACCCCGCTCATCGGCAGCAGCCTGGAGCGGCTGGGGTATGACTCCGCTTACACGCTTACTCCTGCCGGAAATCCCCTGGCCCCACCCCGGTGGGAAGACGTCCTTGACTGGAACGGCACGGAGCTTGCCGCACAAGCGCCGGTGGTCTTGGACGTGGGGGCCGCCGGCAAGGGCCAACTTGTTGACCTGCTGGGCGAAGTCCTGCAGGAGAGCGGCCATGCCGATTTCCTGGTGGATGGAAGCGGCGACATGCTGCACGCCGGCAATCATCCGGTCACCGTTGCTCTGGAGCATCCCTATAACCCACGGCAGGCCATAGGCACTGTGGAGCTGGACAACGCGGCCCTCTGCGCTTCGGCTTCCAACCGCCGTACATGGGGCGATGGTCTCCATCATGTCCTGGATGGGACCACTGGCACACCAATTGTCACCACAGTGGCTACCTGGACCATTGCCGCGAGCGCCCTGGAAGCGGACGCCCTGGCCACCGCGTTGTTCATGCTTGAGCCTCCTCGGCTGGAGGAGGAGTTCGAATTCTCCTGGCTTAAGGTGTCCTCCAGCGGTGCTGCCACGTTTTCGACCCGTTTTGAGGGGAGACTGTTCACATGATTGCCGCTAAGTCCCGAGTGGACACCTGGTTGGGCCGCTTCACCATGTACCGCTTGATTCTCTGGGTGTTGGGCGTGCTTGCGGCCTACAGCATGATCCTGAACATCCTGGGGTGGTTGACCTTCGGCCTGCCAGAGATGCTGGTTCATTTGGTTCTTTGCCTGGCCGTGACCTACGCGTCCAGCCGGCTCCTTGCCTTGGTCTTCGGAGTCAAACCCCATACGGAGTCCTCGCTGATCACCGGGCTGCTGCTGTACTTCCTGTTCTGGCCTGCCTTTGGAGTGACGGACATGGCGGGCGTTGCTTTGGCGTGTGTGCTGGCCAGTGTCTCCAAGTACGCCCTGGCCTTCCGCGGGCGTCATATCTTCAACCCGGCCGCGGTGGGCGCGTTCATCACGGGGTTGACCGGACTGAACATCGCCACATGGTGGGCGGCAACGCCAGCCATGCTCTGGGTACTGGTTCCGGGAGTGGTGATTGTCCTGTACCGGACCCGGAAAATGCTGATGGCCACCGTTTTTCTGGTGGCAGCCACCAGCATCATCACTGTGGAACTGCTGGGCCGCAACATGACGTTGGGCCAGGCCCTGTGGCAGTCCTTGGCGCAACGGCCGCTGCTGTTTTTCGTGGGTTTCATGCTTTCGGAGCCACTCACTCTGCCGCCTCGTCGCTGGCAGCAGCTGGCGCTCGCCGCCGTCGTGGGTGTTGTCTTCGCGGTGCCCTATAACTTCGGCTTCATTGCCAACTCCCCGGAACTGGCACTGTTGTTGGGGAACCTCATTGCCTTCTTCCTGGGACAGCGTGGTGGAGTCCATCTGACGTTCAAGGGCTCACGCCCCCTCACCTCTGCCAGTACAGAATTCAGGTTCGAACCGCAGAGGCCAGTGCGCTTTGAAGCCGGGCAGTTCATGGAACTGAACCTTCCCCATGCTGGCTCCGATGGTAAGGGGCGTCGCCGGGTCTTCAGCATTACCAGCCCGCCCGGTGCGGAGGAAATCACGTTCGGCGTGGGGACGGCCGAGCCGCTTTCCACAGCCAAGAAGGCGCTGTTTGCGCTTCGACCCGGGGACAGCATTTCGGCAACCGCGGTGGGTGGGGACTTTGTTCTTCCGAACGACGCCGGGAAGCCTGTCCTGCTCATTGCTGCGGGAATTGGCATCACACCCTACCTCTCGCAGCTGGCGGCCAAGGACGCCGCCCGCGACACCGTGGTGCTGTACCTGGCGAAGGGTCGCGATGAGTTGGCCTGTGTGGAGGAACTGGAAGCGTCCGGCGCCAAGGTAATAGCCCGGCTCGCGGACGGGTCCGCTCCCCCGGAGTTCATGCTCGACGCCGGCGCCTCCAGGATCGAGGCCGCGCGCCTGAAGGAGCTGGTTCCGGACATTGGGGATAGGGAAGTGTTCGTCTCCGGTTCCCCGGCAAGCGTCGACTCCCTGCGGGCGGCAGCACGCGGTGCAG
The DNA here is from genome assembly GCF_044756605.1 of Paenarthrobacter sp. NPDC091711. NCBI lineage: Bacteria > Bacillati > Actinomycetota > Actinomycetes > Micrococcales > Micrococcaceae > Paenarthrobacter > Paenarthrobacter sp. NPDC091711. The sequence goes on along the minus strand of NZ_JBIVTF010000004.1, from coordinate 200,724 downwards.
GAGCCCACCGGGTCCACGTGGACTCGTTCGCGGGCTACTGATCGGCGCAGCCGGGCCGGGCTCGCCGCAGTGGCCGTCGGGTTTTCATTTGCGGCGCAGTGGCTGCTAAGCTCTAGGACGTCCCACCGGCAACGGAGGGAACCCTGGATGCCCTCGTAGCTCAGGGGATAGAGCGTCTGCCTCCGGAGCAGAAGGCCGTAGGTTCGAATCCTATCGAGGGCACAAACGAATGCCCCGCCAGCTTTGCTGGCGGGGTATTTTTGTGTGCCGGATACTCACTATCAGTTCGGGGCTTGCCGGTCCTGAACCGCAATAATGTCCGTCCCTGCTCCTAGGCTGAATTTAGTTGGTCATACCGATAGCCAAAGGGGTTTTGCCGTGATGTGCTCGATCGTCCCGCCGTACATGCTTCGCAAGATAGCCGCCCAAAATGAGCCACGGCTGCGTGCCGTGGCCCGGGCAGCCAAAGAGTCGCTGCTGCACATCAAAGACTTGCAGGCCATCCGCACTGCGCCCATCCCACCGGCGCCACCCAGTGCCCGCCAGGCCAAGCCCGGCCCGCCGAAGCGGACCATTTACGACGCTGAGTCGTCAGAAGCGTTGCCCGGACGTGTGGTCCGAAAGGAAGGGGCGGCACCCGTTGGGGACGTGTCCGCCGATGAGGCCTATGACGGCCTCGGCAGCACGCATCGCCTGTACGGCGAGGTTTTCGGCAGGGACTCGATTGACGATGCCGGCCTCGCCTTGGATGCAACTGTCCATTACGGGAAGCTCTATGACAACGCCTTTTGGGATGGCTCCCAAATGGTTTTTGGCGATGGCGATGGGCAGATCTTCCAGCGCTTCACCAAGTCCCTCAGCGTCATCGGCCACGAACTCGCTCACGGGGTTACCCAATACACTGCCAACCTGGCCTACCGGAACCAGGCCGGTGCGCTCAACGAGTCCATGTCTGACGTCTTCGGCGTGCTTGTGGAGCAGTACCTAAAGAAGGATTCCGCGGAGCAAGCCACTTGGCTCATCGGCGAGGGACTCTTCACCGACCAGGTCCAAGGCGCTGCCTTGCGCTCCATGAAAGCACCCGGCACTGCTTACGACGACGACGTCCTCGGCAAGGATCCCCAGCCGGACTCCATGGATACGTATGTGCGGACCAGTGCCGACAATGGCGGAGTTCATATCAACTCCGGAATCCCCAACAAGGCTTTCTACGTGGTGGCCACAGAACTTGGTGGAAATGCGTGGGAGGCGCCGGGCCAGATCTGGTACGGCACGCTGACCAGCGGAAGCCTCCCCGCGACGTGCACGTTCGGAAAATTTGCCAAGACCACCGTGGCCACCGCCGAAGAACTCTTCGGTTCCGGTTCAGCGGAGCATGACGCGGTCCTGAAGGCGTGGGAGACTGTGAAGGTCAAGGTTTAGTCAGCTGGCGGGACCGGACTTTCCGCTTCGGTCCCTGGCGGTTGGCTGACTACGGAACAAAAGAACGAGAAGCAGCCGGTCATGAAGATCACGGTCCAACGCAGTGGGGGAATCGCAGCGATGACTCGCGTCTGGAGCGTGGACGCAGTGTCTCCCGATGACAAAGACCGATGGGTTCCCATTGTGGAGGCGTGCCCTTGGGATGAAGCCAAGAGCCAGGCACGGTTGGCCAATGAGCCGGACCGGTTCATGTACTCCATCAGGGCGGGCCAACGCCGTGCCACCCTCCCGGACCGCGCCGTCACGGGCCCTTGGCAGGAACTGGTGGAATGCGCCAAAGCTGAAGGTTCAGAATCACAAGGCCGGTTGGGTAGCCGCCGCTAAAGCCAAAGAGCCGCTGCTCTCCCAAAGTGCGGCCGCTCAGCCAAAGTGCGGCTGCTCAGGCTGACGGCCACCCCGGCACAGCACGCAGCAAATGTCTCCCCCGAAAAGCTGCCTCAGATGGCTTCTGCCAACTGCCCCCGGAAGGCCCGCCTGTAGCTTTGAGGACTTGTGTCCAGCACCTTGGTGAAATGGTGGCGCAGCAGCACCGAATGGCCGAATCCTGCTTCCCTGGCAATTTCGTCGATGTTCAGCTCAGTGGTTTCCAGGAGTTCCTGCGCACGCAGCACGCGTTGCGAGTTCAGCCAGGCGGCCGGAGTCGCCCCGGTTTCCGCCCGGAAACGGCGCGCGAACGTCCTGGGAGACATGTGGAGCCTTGCCGCCAGATCGTTCACGCTGTGCTCTTCGTCGAGGTGCTCAACCATCCAGCGCAGCAATGCCTCCATGGGTGCTGAACCGCAGCGGGGCATGGGCCTGTCAATGAACTGGGCCTGACCGCCGTCGCGATGTGGCGGGACCACCATATCGCGCGCGATCGCGGCCGCCACGTTCGCCCCCAACTCCTCACGGACAAGGTGGAGGCAAGCGTCAATTCCTGCGGCCGTACCGGCACTGGTGATGATGGTCCCGTCCTGTACATAGAGGACGTTCTCATCCACGATCGCCGCCGGGTACCGGCTGGCCAGGTCCTGGGAATAGTGCCAATGCGTGGTGCACCGGCGGCCGTCCAGTAGTCCTGCGCGGGCCAGGGCATAAGCGCCGGAGCAAATGGACATCACCCACGCTCCCCTGGCGTGTGCTGCGCGCAAGGCATCCATCACAGACTCGGGGACGTGCTGGTCCCTTCCGAACGGCGCCATGATGACGAGGTCCGCATCTGCTGCCGCTTCGAGTCCAAGGTTTACATGCAGGGACAGTCCGGACTTCATGCTGACGTCGCCCGGTTCCGGGGCTACAACACGGAAATCGAAGGCCGGCACCCCGGCACCACGGTCCGATCGGTCGATGCCGAAGACTTCGAAAGCCGTGCCGAATTCGAAGATCGAGAAGTTGGGTACAACGATCACCGCCACTGATTTCAACATAACTCCAGTGTGGCAGAAAATTGTCCATATGGGGCATTTCTGCCACTGTTTCTTGGTTCGCCGCAGGAGCAGGCTAGAGACATGGAAATCTTCGGAATCATCCTCTTCATCGTCCTCATCACCGCCGTCGCAGCAACCGTTTCTGCCCTGTTGAAGGATGGACGCGGACACAACCCGCCCATCAACTCCAAGGAACCCTGGAGCGCCTTCGACGCTCCGAGCAGCCCCTACTGGAATCCCCGCATCTACTAGGGGCATGCCAGGCCACTGCAAGGTCCACCACGCCACAACCAACCGACGCCCGCCCGTTCACGGAATTCTGCAGGATTCTTCGAACGGCGGGCGTCCCTCTTTAAGCCACCATGATTCCTGACACCACTGCGTCGGACACATGAGCTAGATTCACTTGCATGATCCAAACGTCTGCCCGGCTCCTCCAACTGTTATCGCTCTTGCAGGTGCGTCGGGAATGGACAGGCCCGGCACTCGCTGATCGAATGGGCGTGACCGAGCGGACCGTCCGCCGGGATATCGACAAACTGCGCAATCTGGGATATCCCATTCACGCATCTCCGGGAATCGCGGGCGGCTATCAACTTGGTGCGGGTGCGCAGCTCCCTCCGCTGCTCCTCGATGACAATGAAGCCCTGGCGGTGGCCTTGGGATTGAACTCTGTGGCGGCAGGGCCCGTAGCCGGCATTGGTGAGGCGTCCGTCCGCGCATTGGCGAAGCTGGAGCAGGTCCTGCCGTCCAGGCTGCGTCCCAAGTTCGCCATGCTTAAGGCCGCCGTCACTACCCTTCCCAGCAATGCAGGAACCGTTGATCCTCAGCAACTGACGGTCGTCTCCGCCGCAATATCGGACAGGCGGCAAATCTCCTTCGAGTACGTCAAGTCCGATGGTGAATCCGCACGCCGGCTGGTGGAGCCCTACAGGTTAGTGGACACCGGCCGGCGCTGGTATCTGGTGGCGTGGGACGTTGAGCGGGAGGACTGGAGAACCTTCCGGGCGGACCGTCTCGCGTCGCTGCCCTCGGAACGCAAGAGATACACGCCCCGTCCCCTCCCCGCGGAAGACCTCGCCGCCTACGTGCAGCAGTCCATCACCCGCTCGCCGTACAGGTTCGACGTGGTGGTGCGGCTCCGCGCGCCCCTGGCCGAGGTGGCCGCCGTCGTCAATTCCCAGTACGCCACGCTGACAGCTGATGGTGCGGCGGCCACGATACTGAGGTCCGGATGGGACAACCTGGCCGCCCCGGCGGCATATCTGGCCGCACTGGACATGGACTTCGAGATTCTCGAGCCTGGTGACTTCAAGTCCTACGCCATGGAGCTTTCGCACCGGCTAAGTGCCGCAGCCGGGACTGTGACGGACGCAGCGGACGCGGTACCCAAGCCACAGTAGACTGGCTGCAGCCATGACACTTCATATTTCCTACCCTGCAGAGCTGCCCGTCTCCGAGCGCCGCGAGGATCTGATGGCGGCCATCGCCGCAAACCAGGTCACCATCATTGCCGGCGAGACCGGTTCGGGTAAGACCACGCAGATCCCCAAGATGTGCCTCGAACTTGGCCTTGGAGACAAGGGCCTGATCGGGCACACCCAGCCACGCCGGCTGGCAGCCCGCACTGTGGCCGAGCGCATCGCCTCTGAACTGGACGTGGAGATTGGCCAGGAAGTGGGCTTCCAGGTCCGGTTCACCGGCGAGGTCAGCGCGTCCACCAAGATCAAACTGATGACGGACGGCATCCTCCTCGCGGAGATCCAGCGGGACAAACTGCTGCGGAAGTACAGCACCATCATCATTGATGAAGCCCATGAGCGCAGCCTCAACATCGACTTCATTCTGGGCTACCTCAAACGCATACTTCCCCAGCGCCCGGACCTCAAGGTCATCATCACCTCGGCCACCATCGATCCCCAGCGTTTCGCCGAGCACTTCGGCAGCGAGGAGGATCCAGCACCGATCATCGAGGTCTCCGGACGGACGTATCCGGTGGAGATCCGATACAGGCCTTTATCCCAGCCGGCCGGAGGGGACGACGACACCTCAGACGATGAACTCGAAGAGGACCGCGATCCTCTGGACGCTGTTTGTGATGCAGTGGACGAGCTCGCCAAGGAAGCGCCCGGCGACATCCTCATCTTCTTCTCCGGTGAGCGCGAAATCCGGGATGCCACGGAAGCCATCAACGGCCGCATCCAAACAAACAGGCGCCTTGCGGGGACAGAAGTGCTGCCCCTCTTTGCCCGTTTGAGCCTGCAAGAACAGCACAGGGTGTTCAACCCCGGCGGAAAACGTCGCATTATCCTGGCCACCAACGTGGCAGAGACGTCGCTGACCGTGCCCGGCATCAAGTATGTGATCGACACCGGCACCGCCCGCATCTCCCGGTATTCACACCGGACCAAAGTCCAGCGGCTTCCCATCGAACGCGTTTCCCAGGCCTCGGCCAACCAGCGCTCGGGCCGCTGTGGGCGTGTGTCCGAGGGCATTGCCATCCGCTTGTACTCCGAAGAGGACTTCGAGTCGCGTCCGCTGTTCACGGACCCGGAAATTCTCAGGACCAACCTCGCTGCCGTCATCCTGCAGATGACAGCCATGGGCGTGGCCCGAGGACCCAAGGATGTAGAGAACTTCCCCTTCGTGGAACCACCGGACTCACGGGCCATCAACGACGGCGTCACCCTCCTGCGCGAACTCGGCGCCTTGACCTCGCCCAAGTCCGGTGAAGCGGCCGGCAAAGGTCGAAGCGGTAGCGGCCTGACCGCCGTCGGGCAAAAACTTGCCCAGCTGCCCGTGGATCCACGGCTGGGCCGAATGATCGTGGAGGCCGGTAAGCGTGGCTGCGTCCGCGAAGTCATGATCCTGGCGGCTGCCCTCACCATCCAGGACCCCCGGGAACGGCCAACAGACAAACAACAGTTGGCCGCGGAAAAGCACGCACGGTTCCGTGATGAGCTCTCGGACTTCACCGGCTTCCTCAACCTGTGGAACTACCTCCAGGAGAAACAGCGCGAGCTGTCCTCCACCCAGTTCCGCAAGCTGTGCCGGAACGAGTTCATCAATTACCTGCGTGTCCGTGAGTGGCAGGACCTCTTCACCCAGCTCCGGCAAATGGCCAAACCCCTCGGCATCGCCCTGGACAACAAGCGGGAAGCGGACCCTGTAGGAAACTACGAGGGCATCCACATCAGCTTGCTCTCCGGATTACTCAGCCACATCGGCCTCTTGGATGAGCGCAAGCGTGAGTACGCCGGCGCCCGCGGAAGCCGATTCGCGATCTTCCCCGGTTCAGCGCTGTTCAAGAAATCGCCCACGTTCGTCATGGCAGCGGAACTGGTGGAAACCAGCCGGCTCTGGGCCCGCGTTGCCGCCAAGTTCGATCCCCTATGGGCGGAGCAGGTAGCTCCGGACCTGGTGAAGCGGTCCTACAGCGAACCGCACTGGTCTTCGCGGCAGGGCGCCGTCATGGCCCACGAGAAAGTGACGCTGTACGGCGTACCCATCATCCCCAACCGCCGCGTCAATTACGGGCGCGTCGACCCCGAGTTGTCGCGCGAACTCTTCATCCGCCATGCCCTGGTGGAGGGTGAGTGGAAAACGCACCATAAATTCTTCCACCGGAACCGCGCCCTGCTCCAGGAGATCGAAGAACTCGAAACCCGCATGCGGCGCCGGGACATCCTGGTGGACGATCAGACGCTCTTCGAGTTCTATGACGCCCGCGTGGGCAAGGAAGTGGTCTCCGAGAGGCACTTTGACAAGTGGTGGAAGGACGCCCGCCAGGCAGACCCCGATCTCCTGGACTTCGACCAATCGTTGCTGATGAGCGAAGACGCCGAGTCACTGGATGACTCCGCCTATCCGAAGAGTTGGCTGCACAAGGGCTTCGAACTCCCTCTGAGCTACGAGTTCCATCCCGTGGCGCCCGGCTCGGCCCCCAATCCCTCCGATGGCGTCACCGCTGAAGTTCCGGTGCTGTTCCTCAACCAGTTGGACGATGCTCCTTTCCGCTGGCAAATCCCCGGCCAGCGGGTAGAGCTGGTCACAGCACTGATTAAGTCGCTGCCCAAGCAGGTGCGGAAGAACTTCGTGCCCGCCCCGGACGTTGCGAGGCAGGCCACTGCAGCTCTTGAAGCAGACTTCGATCCCGCCACCGACGAGCTCGAGCCCTCCCTGGAACTGGTTCTTCGCCGGCTCCGCGGTCACGTCATTCCACCTGGATCCTGGAACTGGGACGCAGTGCCACCGCACCTCAGGGTGAGCTTCAAGGTGGTGGACAGCAAGGGCAAAGTGCTGGACGAAGGCAAAGACCTCCCAGAGCTTCAGGAAAAGCTGGCACCGGCCACTCGTCGTGCCATCGCAGAATCGCTCGGTGCCACGCCCGCGACGACGTCACGCGGCAAAGGCGCCAACGGCGCAAAGGGAGGCGCCAAAGGAACAGATGCATCTGGTGCTCCCAATGGCCGCACCCCGGCGTCCGGGGAAGCTCCCGGCGTGGATGGAGTTCTTGCCGAACGCAGTGGCATCACCACGTGGGACTTCGGCACCGTGGAGCGTCAGGTGACGCGAACCGTCAAGGGTCACGCAGTCACAGGATTCCCTGCCATCGTGGACGAAGGCAAGTCCGTTGCCCTCCGGGTTTTCCAGAGCCGGCCGGAACAAGAAGCCGCCATGCGTGGCGGCGTCATCAGGCTGCTCGCCCTGCGGATCCCGGCACCTGACCGTTACGTGCTGGAGCACCTCAGCAACACCGAGAAACTGACGTTCAGCCAGAATCCGCACGGATCCGTGAGCGCGCTCATCGCTGACTGCGCTTTAGCGGCGATCGACAAACTGGTCCCCCAGGATCTGCCCTGGGACACGCAATCTTTCGATGCGTTGTACGAGGTTGTCCGGGCAGAACTGATCGACACCGTCTTCACGGTGACTGCGATCGTCGAACGTATCCTGGCCAGTACCCGCCGCATCCAGAAGCAGCTGAAGTCCAACACCAGCCTGCATCTGATCAGCGCCCTCAATGACATGAAGAGTCAACTGGAGCAACTGGTGTTCCCGGGCTTTGTGGCACAAACGGGCTATGCGCAACTCAGCCAAGTGCCCCGGTACCTTCAGGGGATCGAGAAGCGGCTGGAAAAGCTTCCGGGGAACGTCCAACGCGATGGCCTTAATATGGCAGTCGTTCAGGCATTGGAGGATGACTATGACGACGCCGTGTCCGCGCTGCTTCCTGGGCGGCGCGCCGGCGCTGAGTTAACCCGTGTGCGCTGGATGATCGAGGAACTGCGGGTGAGCCTCTTCGCCGTGGAGTTGGGCACCGCCTATTCCGTGTCGGAGAAGCGCGTCCGCACTGTCCTGAACCAGGCACTCGCCCCGGCCTAGCGCCCGGCACAGAAAAACCCGGCAGTGCGGATTCAGCACTGCCGGGTTAAATCTTGTGGGGGCTCAGTCCTCCGGGACACTATCCCCGTGGCCAGCCGTCCGGAGAGCGGCGCGAAGCTTAACGGCAGTAGCGTCCATGACCGCGGGATCCGGGTTGTGGTCCACGTTGTGAATTTCAAAGTCTGCCGTGGAATAGGCCGGCCACACGTGGACGTGCAGATGATCCACCTCGAAACCTTCCATCAACACGCCAACACGCTTGGCATCGAAGATAGACTCCTGCACCTTGCCGATTCGCTGGGCCACGTCCATGACCTTGGCCAGCAGCTCGGGGCTGGCGTGCGTCCACGAGTCCACTTCTTCACGCGGGACCACCAAGGTGTGCCCTTGGGTGATGGGCGAGATAGTCAGGAACGCCACCACGTCCTGGTCCTTCCAGACGAAGCGGCCCGGGATTTCCCCATTGATGATCTTGGTGAACAGCGTGCTCATGCGTCTGCCCTTTCCGATGGTTCCTGGAGTGTTGCTGTGTCCAGAACGAAACGGTACTTCACATCTCCGGCCACCATGCGGTCATAAGCTTCGTTGAGTTGCCCGGCGGCCACCACCTCGATGTCGCTCACAACTCCGTGTTCGGCACAGAAATCCAACATCTCCTGCGTTTCCTCAATGCCGCCGATCAAGGAACCTGCATAGGCGAGCCGACGGCGGATGAGCAGGCCAGGGCTGACCGGTGGCATGTCATCGGCGGGGAGTCCCAGCTGGAAGAGGGCGCCATCCAGGCGAAGGGTCCGGAAGTACGGGTTGAGATCATGTGGCGCTGCGACGGTGTCGATGATGACATCGATGCTCCGGTTTGCAGCGTCCATGGCGTCGGCATCCTTGGACAGGACCACATGGTCCGCGCCCAGCTCCCGGGCAGCCTCAAACTTGGATTCGGACGTGGTGAAAACAGTGACCTCGGCGCCCATGGCTTTGGCGATCTTGACTGCCATGTGCCCCAGTCCGCCCAAGCCCACCACACCTACGGAATCGCCTTCTTCAACATCGAAATACCGCAGTGGAGAGTAGGTGGTGATTCCGGCGCACAGCAAAGGAGCTGCCGCCGCGGCGTCCAAGGTCTCGGGAACCCGCAGCACAAAGCGCCTGTCAACCACTACCGACGTCGAATAGCCACCCTGGGTGATCTCGTCTTCGTGGCGGGGGTCGGCAGCGCCGTACGTCCCGATGTTGCCCCGTTCGCAATACTGCTCCAGGCCATCGAGGCAGCTCTCACATTCGCGGCAGGAATCCACCATGCAGCCGACGCCTACACGGTCGCCCGGAGCAAAGTCCTCCACAGCGGATCCCACGCGGGTTACCTTGCCTACGATTTCGTGGCCGGGCACCAGCGGGTACGGCGGGACCCGCCACTCCCCACGCGTCGCATGGACGTCTGAATGGCACAGACCGCAGAATTCAATCGCGATCTCGACGTCGTCCTCGGTGGGGACCCGGCGCGCGACGGTCAGTGGCACCAAGCCACTGTCGGGCGAGGTTGCGCCGTACGCTGCAGCGAGCGTCCTGGCTTCGGCGTCAGACCCACCCGCGTCAAGAGTGATGGATTTGGCTAAGGGCGGGGGTACGGGGCGTCCGGGAGTCATGCTCCGACGCTACTCCCGGCAGACGTGCCGGTGCCACTCGAGGCGGCGTGATCACCGGCACCATCAGCGCCTTCATCAAAGGGATCCTTCCCAAGGACCACCGGATTCGCGGCGTTATTCGACCACTGCGAGAACGAGCCCGGATACAGCGCAGCCCGGTATCCGGCGATCTCCAAAGCAGCGATCTCATGGGAAGCCGTCACTCCGGAACCGCAATAGACAGCCACCTCGGACGACTCCGTCAGGCCCAGCTCCTCAAAACGCCGACGCAACTCCTCCGCTGGAAGGAACCTTCCATCAGCAGTGACGTTCCCCGTTGTGGGCGCGCTCACCGCGCCGGGGATGTGCCCGGCCCGGGGATCAATGGGTTCCACCTCACCGCGGTAGCGCTCCCCCGCCCGGGCGTCCAGCAACACACCGTTGCGGTGCCACTGCCCAGCCTCATGCTCCGTGATGGCCGGCATGCGGCCCGCGCCCAAGGTGACATTTCCGACGGCGGGACTCACCTCACCGGATTCCACCGCGTAGCCCGCCGCGCGCCACGCGGCCAGGCCGCCGTCGAGCAGGTACACCGAGCCAAAGTCAGCATTCCGCAGCATCCACCAAACGCGTGCCGCCGCCATACTGCCGCTGTTGTCGTACGCCACCACGGTGTCGTCGTCGTTGATCCCCCACTTTCGCGCGGATTCCTGAAAGCGATCACGGGCCGGCAGAGGATGGCGCCCTTGCCGTGGCTGCGCGTGGTCAGCCAGCTCTGTGGGAAGATCCACGAACACTGCGCCCGGAAGACGGGCGCTCTGGTACTCAGCGTGCCCATCTGAACGGCCCAGGACCCAGCGGACGTCCAGAAGTACAGTGCGTTTCCCAGATTCGATGCGCGCGTGCAGTTCCGACGCGCTTATCAACGTGGCCATAAGTTCTCCTTCGTTCCGGCGGCTTTGGCTCCGTTGCTGCCGGTGCCTCAATTCCAGCCTAGGCTTATCCGGTGAGCAATTCGTGTATTCAGGACAGGGCATGGGCCAACGAGGCCATCCGTAAGATCGAGGCTGAGAATAACCGCTCGGCCGACACCCACCTTTATGCGGTTCCACTCCCGGAGCACTGGGGAGTCCACCTGTACCTCAAGGACGAATCGACCCACAGATCCGGCAGCCTCAAGCACCGTTTGGCCCGGTCCCTGTTCCTTTATGGACTCGTCAACGGCTGGATCACCGAAGGCACCACCATCGTTGAAGCCTCAAGCGGGAGCACCGCTGTGTCCGAGGCCTACTTTGCCCGGCTCATCGGGTTGCCGTTCATCGCGGTCATGACCAAGACCACCAGCCCGGAAAAGATCGCACTGATTGAGGACTTCGGGGGCGCATGCCTGCTGGTTGATCATGCTTCAGAGGTCTACGCCGTTGCCGAAGAGACCGCAAAGACGTCCGGTGGCTACTACATGGATCAATTCACGTACGCCGAACGCGCAACGGATTGGCGCGGCAACAACAACATCGCGGAATCGATCTTCGAACAGCTCTCCCTGGAAGAACACCCGATTCCGGAATGGATTGTGGTCGGTGCGGGTACCGGCGGTACCAGCGCCACCATCGGCCGCTACCTTCGATACAACCGACATGACACCCGGCTGGCTGTCGTGGACCCCGAAAATTCGGCTTTCTACCCGGCATGGCGCGACGGAGACGCGGCCGCTGCCACGGGCCTGCCGTCCAGGATCGAGGGGATCGGCCGGCCTCGGTCTGAGCCCAGCTTCGTCCCGGCAGTCATCGACCACATGATCCAAGTGCCCGACGCCGCCTCGGTCGCCGCCATGCGTCACCTGCGGAAACTCACCGGCCTGCACGCAGGGCCATCCACAGGAACCAATCTTTGGGGCGTCTGGCAGCTGGTGGCCGCGATGGTGGCGGAGGGCCGCAGGGGCAGCATCGTTTCACTCATGTGCGACGCCGGCGATCGTTACGCGGGCAGCTACAACGACGCCGGATGGTTGGACGCACACGGCTTGGACCCGGCACCCCACGAAGCTGTGCTGGAACGGTTTCACAGCGAAGGGGTGTGGACCGGCTAGAGCTCCACGGACTCTTTAGGGGCCAGACGCGTGTAGGTGGTTCCATAACGGGCGCCGATCCGGGTGACATGTCCCTCAACGATTCCCCGGCCCAGTTCGTTGAGCAGACCGTCGTGGACCGGAAATGCCCTGGGAGCGCGGACGGAGATCACGAAATCCACTACCTCGCCCACTTTGGACCAAGGGGCATGGATGGGGACCAGGAGGGTTTGAACATTGATACCGTCGGGGACCACAAACGAATCTCCGGGGTGGAAGACGTTCCCGTCCACCAGGTAGCCGATGTTCGCGACTACCGGGATCTGTGCGTGGATGACGGCATGTTGTCCACCGAAAGTCCGGATGCTGAATCCTGCCGCCTCAAAGCTGGAGCCGGGCTCCACAGCGTGCACTCGATCGGCGACATCGGTGTTTTCCTTCAGCGCAGCGGCCACCCCGGCCGGCGCGTGGACCTCCAGCGCAGTGTTGCTCCGCAGGGCTGCCGTCACCGCCGGATGATCGATGTGGTCATTGTGCTCGTGCGTAACAAGCACGGCATGGGCTCCGCTCAACGCTTCCTCGGACTCGGAGAAAGTCCCGGGGTCGATCACCAGCACCTTTCCCTCCTTCTCCAACCGGACACAGGCGTGGGTGTACTTGGTGAGCTTCATGGAGACAGCCTATGGGCGCCGGCTGACAGTTTCCAAGCCTCCCCTACTGGTAAAATCGGGGTTTGCCAGCATCCCCAGGGAAGTGAGTCTTTCAATGCCACAGGGCACCAATTCCGCCACGACCGGCAACGCAGCGCCGGCCACCAGCGGTGTCAAGGAGCAGCGTGTCACCAAGCAACGCTTGGCCGTCAGCGCCGCCCTGGACGAATTGGATGACTTCGTCAGCACCCAGGAGCTCTACCGGCTGCTGCAGAACAAAGGCATCTCCGTGTCGCTTGCCACGGCGTACCGGATACTGCAGTCCTTGGCCGACGACGGCCTCATTGATGTCCTTCGAAACGGCGACGGCGAGGCAGTGTATCGACGCTGCGCGGTCACCGGACATCACCACCACTTGCTGTGCCGCAACTGCGGCAAGGCCGAAGAAGTGGAAGCGCCCGCCGTCGAAACCTGGGCGGCACGTACCGCTGCTGAACATGGCTTCACCGAAGTAGCGCACACCGTGGAAATCTTCGGGCTATGCCCTGAGTGCACCGCTAAGAAAGCCGCCGGAAAGCTCTAGAGGGCACCTGCGGGCTGATCCCGTGACACCCGGCCGTTGAGGCCCTTATTGGTGCGGACACGTCCGATCACCCGGCACACCACGTAGATCAGGAACGACAACGTGGTGACGTAAGGGCTGATGGGAATCCGGCTTCCGAGGGCCAGCAGGATTCCGCCCACCGTTGCCGTCAAGGCGAACACCACGCTCAACAGCACCACCAGCCGGGGTGACGTGGTGACCCTCAACGCGGCAGCCGCCGGCGTGATCAGCAGGGCGAGGACCAGCAACGCGCCAACAATCTGGATGGACAAGGCCACACTGACACCCAGCAGCACCATGAAGCCGATGGCCAGACCACGGACCGGAACGCCCCGGGCCTCTGCCATCTCAGGGTCAACACTGGCGAAGCTCAGCGGACGCCAGATGGCCGCCAACGCGATCATCACCACCACAGCTGTGCCGGCAAGGACCTGTAGCTGCACCGTGTCAACGGAAACTATCTGACCGGTCAGCAGACCGAATTTATTTGCCGCACGGCCCTCGTAGAGGGCCAGAAACAGGATGCCCAGGCCCAAACCGAACGGCATGATCACACCAATGATCGAGTTCTTGTCCCGTGCCCTGACTCCCATAAACCCCAGAAGCACAGCCGCGGCCACGGAGCCAATGAGGGAACCGAAGATGATGTCGGCACCGATCAGCAGGGCAAAGGCCGCACCCGCGAAGGAGAGCTCGGAGATGCCGTGGACTGCGAAAGCGAGGTCCCGCTTCATCACGAACGTGCCAACAAGCCCACCCAGGAGCCCCAGCACGGCACCTGCCCAAATGGAATTCTGGACGAGGACCAGCAATTCACCGTAATTCTCGAAGTTGAAAATGGTCGCCAGGATGCTCTCGAGGTCCATTAGAGCTCCTCCCCGGCGTTCGCGTGGGCTTCGTCATGGAAGTGGGTGGTTGCGTCGGGCAGACCCACCACCACAATCCTTCCGTTGGCGTGGATTACTTCCACATGGCTGTCGTACAACTCGGAGAGAACTTCCGTGGTCATGACTTCCTTCGGCGTGCCCACGCGGAATTTTCCACCGGCCAGGTAGAGCACCCGGTCCACGTAGTCGATCACCGGATTGATTTCGTGGGTCACGAAGACCACCGCGCTGTTCCGCTCGTGGCATTGCTTGTTGATCAGCGAGCTGACCCCCTGCTGATGATGCAGGTCCAGGGACAGCAGCGGCTCGTCACACAGGAGAACCTGTGGCTCCGTGGCCAATGCTTGCGCCACCCGGAGACGTTGTTGCTCGCCACCGGACAACTGTCCTACCGGCACCTTGGCGTAATCTGACGCGCCTACTTGCTCCAGCAATTGGTCGATCCGCTGGTTGACAGTGCCGGACGCGAACCGCATCCCCCATCGGTGACCATCGATCCCCAGCCCCACCAGGTCGCGGGCGCGCAGTGGGGTGTCAGGGGCAAACGACTTCTGCTGAGGTATATAGCCAATTTTCTTGCTTCCACGTTCCACCGGGTGACCCCCCAGCGAAACGGTCCCTGAATGTAATTCCTGCAGCCCCAGCAGAACCTTGAGGAAACTGGTCTTGCCGCTGCCGTTGGGCCCCAAGACGGCGAAGAACTCTCCGGGATTGATGTCGAGGTCGAGATCCCGCCAGAGCGCCCTCTTGCCAAACTGAAGGCTTGCTCCGCGGAGGCTCACTACCGGTGTCAAAAGTTGTCCTCGATCCGTGCGCTGCTGGGACGCAGTCAGTTGTGCCGCTGATATTCGCGGCCGTGCAGGTGGCAGGCAAAAGGCCCCGCAGCCATCCTGAATATCTTAGGACGTTGGCAGGGCCCTTCACCGCATGCGGGGTGTCGGGAAATGCTACTTCTTGAGTGCGGAGGAGACCGCTTCAACATTGTCGGACATCCACTGGACGTAATCCTTGCCGTCAGGCAGTGTCTCGGTGAAGTTCACCACCGGAACACCAGCGGCTTCTGCGGCCCGTTTGACGCTTTCAGTCTGGGGCCCTTCCGTCTGCTCGTTGTAGGCAAGGAATCTCACCGACTTGGCGCTGACAAGGTCAGTGGTTTCCTTCAGCACAGCGGCCGGAACATCTGTTTCCTCTTCAATGGCAGCACTGTAAGCCTCGGGGGTCTTGTTTTCCAGGCCGGCAGCTTCCAGGAGGTACAACGGCACGGGCTCGGTCACGGCTACCGGAGCATGCTCATTGGCGGCCTTGACGGCGTCGAGCTTTCCGGTGAGGTCAGCAAGTTTGGCTTTGAAGGCTTCGGCATTCGATGTGAAGGTGGCGGCCGATCCCGCATCCAAGCTGCCCAGCTTGGTGGCAACGGCATCGGCAAGCTTGCCCATGGTGTCCAAGCTGTACCAGACGTGCTCGTTGAACTCTCCGTGGTTATGGGTGTGGCCCTCTTCGCTGTGGGTTTCTTCGCTATGGCCCTCCTCCTCAGGAGCAAGGCCTGAGATCTCGACGGCGCTGATCATGTTCTCGTGGCCGACCTTCGTCTCATCGGCTATCTTGTGGAGAAACTCGTCATAGCCGCCGCCGTTCTCCACCACGAGCTTGGCCTTGGAGATCACCAGCTTGTCCTGGGCGCTTGCCTCATAGGAGTGCGGGTCCTGGCTTGTCTTGGTGATGATGGAGCTCACCTTGACCTTGTCCCCGCCGACTGCCTTCACAACATCCCCGTAGACGTTTGTGGAAGTGACAACCTCGATGGCGCTTGCTGACGACTCGCTGTTTGCCCCGGCAGTACCGGCACAAGAAGACAGCAGCAGGGCGGAAAGAGCTGCTGAAGCGGCCACGGACAGGCGGGTGGCGGAACGACGCACGAAGACCTCGGATCTACTCAAAATGAGAATCAAACACAATTACTGGCAGATCTCAGTGTAGCCCTAAATGGGAATGATTCCTATTTAGACACGTCTGGCGTCACCCGAACCCGGGCAACGCCAGACTGATCCACCACGTTCTACTGCACCTGCTGGCCGCCATAGCGACGGATACCGGTGGCCTGAGTGGCATCGCGGATCTCACCCACCAACTGCTCGATCACGTC
Source organism: Paenarthrobacter sp. NPDC091711 (assembly GCF_044756605.1). Classification (NCBI taxonomy): domain Bacteria; kingdom Bacillati; phylum Actinomycetota; class Actinomycetes; order Micrococcales; family Micrococcaceae; genus Paenarthrobacter; species Paenarthrobacter sp. NPDC091711. The sequence goes on along the minus strand of NZ_JBIVTF010000004.1, from coordinate 184,477 downwards.
TTCGAGGAACAACACACCCTGAGTCTCCCCACCCGCACCCACAACGCGGGCCAAGTGCGAACCTGTGCGCTGCATAACGGACATGGCCTGCTCGATTTCGTCGTCCGGGGCAAGGTTGGCCAGTGACCGGATCCGGCCCTCGGCAATCGGGTGCTTCCTGCCCTCGTCCGGAATGGACAGGATGTCCTTCACGTGCAGGTAACCGGCGAGTTCGCCGTCGTCGTCGATCATGGGGAACCGGGAGAATCCGGTGCGGCTGACCGCCTTCTCCAAGTCGACTGGGGTGGATGCAGTCTTCAGCACCACCAACTTGTCCAAGGGAACCATGATGTGCGAAGCGGTGTGCTCCGAGAATTCCAGGGCACCGCTCAACAGCCCCGCGTCGTCGTCCACCAATCCATGGCGTGTGGACTCCTGAACAATCGACTGCACTTCCTCAAGCGTGAAGGACGAAGACACTTCATCCTTGGGCTCAATCTTCATCAGCCGAAGGATGTGGTTGGCCAGCCAGTTCAGCGACCAGATAATCGGATTCACCACCCGCGCGATGAACATCAGCGGCGGCGCCAACAAGAGGGCCGCCTTGTCCGCAACGGAAACCGAGATGTTCTTGGGAACCATTTCGCCAAAAGTGACGTGCAGGAACGTGACAAACAGCAATGCGATGGCGAAGGCAATGATGTCTGCCAGTTCAACCGGAACACCCACCAGTTCAAGGGGCTCAGCCAACAGATGATGGATGGCAGGCTCCGCAACCTGAAGGATCAGGAGGGAGCAGACGGTGATGCCCAGCTGTGCGCAGGCGAGCATCAGCGAGACATTTTCCATGGCGCGCAGTGTTGTTTGTGCTCGTTTGGACCCGGCTTCGGCCAACGGCTCAATCTGGCTCCGACGCGCGGACATGACCGCAAATTCAGCACCCACAAAGAACGCGTTGCCAATCAGGAGCACCACGAGCCAGACGATTCCTGCCCAGTCACTCATAGCGCACCTGCTTCATGACGCGAATTCCCGGCGTCCTCAGGAGGCACAGTCTCAGTCTCCACGTGATGGAAACAGATCCTGTCGATCCTTCGGCCGTCCATCCTGGTCACAGTCAGCGTCCCGCCGACGGTTTCGACGACGTCGCCCGTCCTGGCAATGCGTCCCAGCCGACTCATGACGTAGCCTCCCACGGTCTCGTAGGCGGATTCGTCGGGGACAGTGAGGTTGGGAATTTGCTCGGAAACCTCATCCGGCCTCAGCAAGCCCGGGAAGTACCAGTCGCCGGATGCACTCTGCAGCACTCCCGGGCGGACTTTGTCGTGCTCGTCAGCAACTTCCCCGACAATTTCCTCCACAAGGTCCTCGAGGGTGGTGATGCCCGCGGTTCCGCCGTATTCATCGAGCACCACCGCGAGTTGGAGGTTACCTTCGCGCAATTCAGAGAGAAGGGCGTCCAAGTGGATCGTTTCCGGGACCTGCAGCACGTCCGTCATGATGGCACCGGCCTCAAGCTTGGTCCGACGCTCCGCGGGCACAGCTACCGCCTTTTTGACGTGGACCACGCCCCGGATGTCGTCGGTGGAATCACCAATGACAGGGAATCGGGAGTATCCGGTTCGCCGCGCGGCGTCCAGGACATCGGAGACCGGCTGGTCGGCGTCGATCGTTTCCATGCGGATACGCGGCGTCATGACATCGGCCGCAGTGCGGCCGGAAAAGTTCAAGGTGCGGGCAACAAAGTTTGCCGTGCCTGCATCCAACGTCCCCAGCTCGGCGGAGCGCCGCACCAACGAAGCGAGTTCTGCTGGGGTCCTCGCACCCGAGATCTCTTCCTTGGCTTCAAGGCCGAACAGGTTCAGGACCTTGTTCGAGAAACCATTCAGCACCACGATCGCCGGTTTGAAGACAGCAGTAAACATCAGCTGGGGTCGTGCAAGGCGCTTACCCAAAGGGAAAGCGAGGGCGATGGCCATGTTCTTGGGGACCAGCTCGCCCAGAAGCATCGACAGGAGCGTGGCGAAAGCCATGGCAACAATCAGCGCCACCGAATGAGCTACTTCTGGAGCCAGGCCCAACAAGCCGAGGGGGCCCACCAACAGCTGGCCAACAGAAGGCTCCATCACGAAACCCGTCAACAGGGTGGTCAGGGTAATCCCCAACTGGCAACTGGAAAGCTGAGTTGAGAGGGACTTAAGGCACTTCAGCAGCGGAGCAGCGGCGTGATCGCCGTTATCCACTGCGCGCTGAACGCTGGCTTGGTCCAAAGCAACAAGGGAAAACTCAACTGCTACAAAGAAGCCGGTGCCGAGAATCAAGGCAAAGCCGGCAAGGAGAAGAATCCATTCCACTTAGCGCATCACTCCAAGAGTGGGCACGTGCAGTGGTGATGATGCCTGCGGCGCGGGGATTCGCCCCGGCGGAGGCTGGTCGGGTCCCACGGACGCACGGTCCGCGGCACCGCCGGCAGGAAGCGCCGGCGCGTGATGGGCATGTGAACGGGTGTTGCCGGCTCGACGGGCACGCTGTACGGAGTAGCCAGAATGACTCCCCCGACAGTTCCCAGGCCGGCACCTAGATTTACTGTCCATAAGGATTTCAGTCTACAGTCCGCACGCCAGCGACGCCTCGCCGGCTTCACGTACGCTTCCAAGAAGAAGGACATGCCCATTAAGTCAGCCGCAACATGATTTAGGTCACCACTATTGGCAGTTAACCAACGATGCTAACTAGACTGACATGGGTCTGAGTTCGCGGGACCCGGACCCTGGCCCGTCATTGTGGAGAGCATCTGTGGCCAGCGGGAAAACAACACTCATGGAAGAGGCGTATTTCAAGTGCCAGAGCAGCCCAGCCACCGTCTACCAGAGGAATTTGGCGGAAACGAGTGGCTCGTTGACGAACTGTACGAGCGGTACCAACAGGACAAGAATTCGGTCGACGCCAAGTGGTGGCCGCTCTTCGAGTCCTTTGCTTCCGGTGACGGCACTTCTTCCAACGGATCCTCCGCAGCCGCATCGGCTGTCAATCCCCCTACACAAGTACTTCCAGTGGTAGCTCCGGCCGCAGCGGCACCGGCACCGACGCCGGCCGCTCCCCCAGCTGCCCCCGAATCTGCACCGGCGGCACCGGCCCCGGCGAAAAAGGCACCCGCCACGGTTGCCCGGGACGGAGCAAAGAAGCCCGTCGCCGGCGCCACGGCCCAGCCCATCCCGGCACAGCTGCCCAAGAGCACCAAAGCTCCCACGGCACCCGAGGAAGACGTTGTTTCTGTCCTCCGCGGCCCGGCCAAGGCCATCGCCACCAACATGGTCACCAGCCTGGAAGTGCCTACAGCCACGAGCGTCCGGGCAGTTCCTGCCAAGCTGCTCATTGATAACCGCGTGGTCATCAACTCCAACCTTGCCCGCGCCCGCGGTGGCAAGGTGTCCTTCACGCACCTCATCGGTTACGCCGTTGTTCGCGCTCTTTCCCAGTTCCCGTCCATGAACGTCTACTACGACGAAATTGATGGCAAGCCGAGCGCTGTGCAGCCCGCACACGTCAACTTTGGCATCGCCATTGACATGCCCAAGCCCGACGGCACCCGACTCTTGATGGTTCCCAACATCAAGAAGGCGGAGACCATGGACTTCGCCGAGTTCTGGCACACCTACGAGGACCTCATCAAGCGCGCCCGCAACGGCAAGCTGACGGCTGACGACCACGCAGGTACCACGGTTTCGCTGACCAACCCCGGCGGCATCGGTACAGTTCACTCTGTGCCGCGCCTCTCCAAGGGACAGGCTGCCATCATCGGTGTCGGCGCCCTTGACTACCCGGCAGAGTTCCAGGGTGCCAGCGAGAAAATCATCGCCCAGAACGCCATCAGCAAGATCCTCACCCTGACCTCCACCTACGATCACCGGGTGATTCAGGGCGCAGGAAGTGGCGAGTTCCTCAAGCTGGTCCACCAACTCCTCCTCGGCGCGCAGAACTTCTACGACGAAATCTTCGAGGCCCTGCGCATTCCGTACGAGCCCGTTCGCTGGAGCCCGGACCTCCAGGTGGACCCGGCCGACGAAATCAACAAGGTCGCCCGCATCCAGCAGCTGATCCACTCCTACCGCGTGCGCGGCCACTTGATGGCTGACACCGACCCTTTGGAGTACGTGCAGCGCAAACACCCGGACCTTGACGTCCTGACCTATGGGCTGACGCTCTGGGACCTGGACCGTGAATGGCCCACCGGCGGCTTTGGCGGCAAGCCTCAGCTCAAATTCCGCGACATCCTTGGTGTTCTTCGCGACGCTTACTGCCGCACCACGGGCATCGAATACATGCACATCCAGGAGCCTGCCGAACGCAAATGGTTCCAGGATCAGCTGGAGCACCCGTATTCCAAGCCGAGCCGCGAAGAGCAGCTGCGCATTGTCTCCAAGCTCAACGCCGCAGAGGCTTTTGAGACGTTCCTGCAGACCAAGTTCGTCGGCCAGAAGCGCTTCTCCCTTGAAGGTGGCGAGTCGCTGATTCCGCTGCTGGACGCCGTCATCTCGGACGCGGCCGACGACGGACTGGACGAAGTTGCCATTGGCATGGCCCACCGTGGCCGCCTCAACGTGCTGACCAACATCGCCGGTAAGACTTACGCACAGGTCTTCCGCGAGTTCGAGGGCACCCAGGACCCCCGCTCCGTCCAGGGTTCCGGTGACGTCAAGTACCACCTCGGCACCGAAGGAACCTTCACCTCGGACAACGGCAAGCAGACCAAGGTCTACCTTGCCGCCAACCCGTCTCACCTGGAAGCCGTGGACTCCGTCCTTGAGGGCATCGTCCGGGCAAAGCAGGACCGCCTGGACCAGGGCGAATCATTCCCTGTTCTGCCCATCATGGTCCACGGTGACGCCGCTTTCGCAGGCCAGGGTGTTGTGGCTGAGACCCTCAACCTCTCGCAGCTGCGTGGCTACCGCACCGGCGGCACCATCCACGTGATCGTCAACAACCAGGTTGGCTTCACCACTGCGCCTTCATCCTCGCGTTCGTCAACGTATTCCACGGACGTTGCCAAGATGATCCAGGCACCGGTCTTCCATGTGAACGGCGACGACCCCGAGGCCGTGGTGCGTGTTGCGCAGCTCGCCTACGAGTTCCGTCAGCGTTTCCACAAGGACGTTGTCATCGACATGGTCTGCTACCGCCGACGTGGTCACAACGAAGGCGACGACCCCTCGATGACCCAGCCGCTCATGTACAACTTGATCGAAGCCAAGCGCTCCGTCCGCAAGCTGTACACCGAGTCGCTCATCGGCCGCGGCGATATCACCGAGGAAGAAGCAGAGCAGCTGCTCCGCGACTACCAGGAGCGTCTGGAGCGCGTCTTCGCTGAGACTCACGCCGCTCAAACATCGCCGATCCCGATCATCACTGCGGACTCCGCTGCCGTCTCTGACATTGAGCGGCCCATTGCCCAGCAGGCTGACTTCGGCACTAATTCGCCGGCTTCCACCGCGATCTCCACTGAGACCTTGGCCCGTATCGGCAAGGCTCACCTGGAAATCCCGGAGGGCTTCACCGTTCACTCCAAGCTCAAGCAGCTTCTGGAGAAGCGTGAGCAGATGTCCCGTGAAGGCGGCATCGACTGGGGCTTCGGCGAAATCGCTGCTTTCGGCTCACTGATCATGGAAGGCGTACCCGTGCGCCTTGCTGGCCAGGACTCGCGCCGTGGCACGTTCGTCCAGCGCCATGCCGTGTTCCACGACCGCGCCAACGGTAACGAATGGCTGCCTTTGGGCAACCTTTCCGATGACCAGGCAAAGCTGTGGATCTACGACTCCCTGTTGTCCGAATACGCTGCCATGGGCTTCGAATACGGCTACTCGGTGGAACGTCCGGATGCTTTGGTTCTTTGGGAAGCCCAGTTCGGTGACTTCGTCAATGGCGCCCAAACCATCATTGACGAGTTCATTTCCTCTGCTGAACAGAAGTGGGGCCAGCGCTCCTCGCTGGTGCTCATGCTCCCGCACGGCTACGAAGGCCAGGGGCCGGACCACTCGTCGGCACGTATTGAGCGCTTCCTACAGATGTGCGCCGAGGACAACATGATCGTGGCCAACCCCACGACTGCTGCCTCGCACTTCCACCTGTTGCGCCGTCAGGCCTACAGCCGTCCGCGGAAGCCGCTGATCATCTTCACCCCCAAGCAGCTGCTCCGCCTCAAGGGTGCAGCTTCGGCTGTTGAGGACTTCACCACCGGCGGCTTCAAGACGGTTATTGGTGACCCGGACGTGCAGCCGGCCAATGTGGACCGCGTCATCCTGGTCTCCGGCCGGTTGTACTACGACCTCCTGTCCAACCGTCAAAAGTCCGGTGATACCTCGACGGCGATCATCCGCGTAGAGCAGCTGTACCCGCTGCCCAAGGCTGAGATTGACGCCGAGCTCGCCAAGTACCCGAACGCCGACATCGTGTGGGCACAGGACGAGCCTGCCAACCAGGGTCCCTGGCCGTTCATGGGCCTGAACCTGGCGCCGGAACTTGACCGCAAGCTCCGCCTCGTGTCGCGTCCGGCTTCGGCATCCACCGCTGCCGGATCCATGAAGCGCCACGCCGCTGAACAGGATGCCCTGATAAAGCAGGCGTTCGAACGCAAGTAAGCAAAACTGCCCGGCCTGAGGAGCGATGTGCGCGCCTTAGGCCGGGCAGTTCTGTTTAATGGGACAGGTACCCGGTTTCCAAACCGGCGCATGATCCGGAAACTGTGCAAGGACCGCAACGAGTGTGAAGAGGTAACCGTGGAAGACAGGAAGCTGCGCATCGCAGCTGTAGGAGATGAACTACTCGCGGGCCTGGGGGATCCCCGCGCCTTGGGCTGGCTCGGAAGAGTGCTGGCCCGTACGCCCCAGGACTCCGTTGTGGTGGAAAGTTTCCCGCTCCCCTGCCCCATGGAAGGTACCGAGGGCCTTGCCTCGCGCTGGCAGGATGAAGCCGGAAGGCGTTTCAGCGATCAGCATGAGAATCGACTCGTGATCGGCCTTTCGGGACGCGACCTTGAGTTTGGACTGTCCACGGCACGCAGCCGCCTGAATCTTGCCAACATTCTTGACGGTGCCTCGCACAGCAGCGTGGAGGTCTTTGTGGTGGGCCCGCCGCCCACCTTGGATCCCGCCCGCAACAAGCGGCTGGCCGAGCTGAACACCGCCTTTGCCGATGTCACCACCAGGCGAAATCATCATTACGTTGACACGTTCTCTCCGTTGCTCAATCATGAGCAGTGGAGGACGGACCTCGCAGCCAATGGGGGCACACCGGGCCAGGCGGGCTACGGATTGATTGCGTGGCTCGTGCTGCACCGCGGCTGGTTCCAATGGCTTAATATCGCTCAACCGGAGTAGCCATGACGCGGAACATGCAGGTTTCTGTCAGAGCAACAGTCACAGTGGCCATCGTGGCCGCCGTCGCCGCCACAGTTTCCTGCAGTTCCGGTCCTCCCTCCCCTGCCATCTCTTCCACGGCCCCCTCATCTTCCACAGCACCCGCACCAACGTCGGCCACCACCTCGGCTACAGCTGCCTCTGCAGCTTTGCAGCCCTTCGATGCCGCGAGCTTACGCGCGGAGTTCGAACGGGCAGCGAAGGAAGTCCTGGTACCCGGAGCCGTTGTGCTGCTTGAGACGCCCGAGGGAACGCTTAGTGCTTCGTACGGCACGGGCGTCCGGGGCTCCGACCGGCCGGTAACCGCGGAGGACCATATCCGGGTAGGTTCCGTCACGAAGACCTGGACCACCACTGTCATCCTGCAGTTGGTTCAGGAGGGCAAGCTCGCACTGGATGATCCCGTGTCCAAGTATCGCCCCGACGTTCCCAACGGTGGTGCAATCACCCTGGAACAGATGCTGACCATGCGGAGCGGTCTGTTCAACTACACGGAGACCCTTGAGCTCAATACAGCCATGGACAAAGAGCCTCAGAGAGTCTGGCAGCCGGAGGAGCTCATCGCCCTGGCGTTTGCCCATCAACCGTACTTCGCGCCCGGCCAAGGGTTCCATTACTCCAACACCAACACGGTCCTTCTTGGCCTCATCGCGGAGAAAGTCGGAGGGAAGCCGCTCGGTGACCTTTTCAAGGAGCGCATCTTTGAGCCCCTCGGCTTGAAGGGAACGGTTTTTCCCGACATTTCGTCCAACGGCATTCCAGAGCCGCACCCCCAGGGCTACTTCTACGGTGACAACGTCCTCACCATGACCAATCCCGCCCTTCCGGAGGACATGCAGAAGGAAGCAACGGCGGGCACCCTCGCACCCAACGACGTCACTGACGTCAACCCGTCATGGGCTTGGGCCGCCGGTTCCGGGATTTCCACGGCAACGGACCTGAAGACGCTGGGCGAAGGCCTTGTTAACGGAAAGCTCTTGAAACCGGAACTTCAGCAACAACGGCTCCACAGCGTCACCCCGACCAATCCGAATAACCCAACCGGCGCTTCGTATGGGTTAGGGATTGCCAAGTTCGGCAACCTGTACGGCCACACTGGGGAACTCCCGGGCTTCAACACCTTCATGGGCAGCGATCCGATCAATGGCGTAACCCTCGTGGTGTGGACCAACCTGGCACCGACCGCCGATGGGAAGGACCCGGCCGTGACCATCGCCCGCTCCCTCATCGATACGGTCTACCGCCCGTCATCCTGACTCCCATCCGCTAGGCTATTGCGCCCCTGCAATTCGCGATATAGCGTGTTCTCATCAACGCGATATATCGCAACTTGGAGGGATCATGTCAGACGAACTATGGACCGTGACGGGTCCGCAAACCATTGATGTGGACGACGTCCGCTCCCTGAAGCTGGGAATCGTCAAAGGCCGCTTTGACGTCATGACCCACGACGAGCCCTTCGTCCGCATCGAAATCAGCGAGATCACCGGCGACCCACTCACTGTCACGTTGGTGGATGGACGCCTGGAAGTACGCCACCAACTGCAGGGGCCGCAAGGCTGGTTCCGCAACCTGATGGGAACTGTCAACAACACCAGCACCAACTCAGTGGTGGTCGGCATCGCGCTGCCACCCGGCGTCGACGTCGAAGCGGGGACGGTGAGCGGCGACGGCATGGTCTCGGGCATCAGCGGCCGCTCGCGGCTGAACACCGTTTCCGGTTCCGTCATGGCAGACGGCACCAGTGGCGAATTGCATGTCAACACCGTCAGTGGTGAAGTGATCGTCAGGAACCACGACGGCGTCCTGACCGCCAAGAGCGTCTCTGGTGAAGTTACCGCCTCAGGGACGTTCAAAAACGTCCGGGCCAGCACCGTGAGCGGCGACCTCAGCTTCGATCTCCAGGACTACACCAACGACCTCGGGGCCAACTCCGTGTCGGGGGACCTGACCATCCGGCTGCCGCATGATGTGGGCCTGGATATCGTGGCAAAGTCAGCCAGCGGAACCGTGGTGATCGACGACCAGATGTACGCCCAACCCGGGAGCAACGTCCACACCATTGTCGGCCCAGACGAGCGGCTGATGCTGGTGCGGACCAACACCGTATCCGGCAAGACCTATATCATTCACGGCTCAGCGCCAGCACCGGATAACGGTCACCCGGTCCCCGGGGAAGCGGGTCTCTGATGCCTCCGGTCTTCGCGCACGGCGCGCTGCGGCTATACCTGCTTGCACTGCTCGAGACGGGTCCCAAACACGGTTATGAATTGATCAAGGCACTGGGCGACCGCTTTGGCGGCACGTATTCGCCCAGCGCCGGAACCATCTACCCCCGCTTGGCCAAGTTGGAGGAAGAAGGCCTTGTTGCCACCGAGACAGACGGGCGCCGTACCAAGTACTTCATCACGGAAGCTGGCCGATCTGAACTGGACGGCCGCCGCCAGGAACTGGCGGATGTCGAGGACACCATATCGGCCTCCGTCAGGCGGCTGGCCGACAACCTTCGGGAAGATATCCAGACCAACATGCGGGGCCTCCGCGCAGATCTGGCAGCGACTGCTGAAGCCGCACGCACCAGCGCAACCACGGGAACGTTCAGGAGCCGGACTGCGGGCTACACTCCCGAAGGCCAGCGCATCCTCAAGGAGGCGGAGCTGATGGTTCAGTCCTTCAGAGACGACATCCGGGTTGAATTGCGCCAGCATGGCGCCTCGCACCCATTGACTCCCGTAGCCCTGGAAACCGTTCGCACTGTCCTGGACCAAGCAAGGATCTCCATCAGGAATTCGCTGCGGAACTGACCGCCGCGCCAACCCGCAGCACCACAAACCCGTCCGGTTCGCGGCGCGGCACCCGGATGTGCGAAACTGGAGGGCAGCTTTATTGAGTATCAATCCTTGAAGGAGGCCAGCTATGAGCAAGCGTGCACGTAAGCGTCGTGACCGTAAGCGCGGCGGCGCGAACCACGGCAAGCGTCCCAACACCTAAGCCACCGGCTTAGCGTTACAGGCTTAAAAGCGAAGGCCCCGGAAACCATGCGGTTTCCGGGGCCTTCGACGTTAAGACTGGATTATCAGGCGTCCACAGGCTTGATGGCGTGGATCCTGTCGAGTATTGAGTTCTTCAGGTTCTCGGGGGCAGATTCAGTGCAGGAACGCTTAACCATGGTGCGGATGAGGCACTCAAGGTCATACTGTTCGGCACACTCCCCGCAGGTGTCCAGGTGCTGCTTGATCTCCGTGAGATCCTCCCGGGTCAATGCACCGTCGAGGTACTCGTAGATCCGCTGCATTCGCGTATCGTCGCAATCGCCCAATCCCTGGCAGTCGCTCATTTCTCTTTCTCCTGATTGTTGCTTCCGGCCGCGGCCTGATCTTCGGTTTGGGCCCTGAAGCCCCGTTCGGCGGCATAGTCCGCCAACATGTCCCGCAGCATCTTCCTGCCGCGGTGCAACCGTGACATGACAGTGCCGATCGGGGTATTCATAATCTCTGAAATCTGCTTGTACGCGTACCCTTCGACATCCGCGAAGTACACCGCCAGGCGGAATTCCTCAGGGATCGACTGCAAGGCATTCTTCACGTCGGAGTCCGGGAGGTGATCCAGAGCCTCGGTCTCTGCCGACCGCAGGCCGGCCGAGGTGTGCGACTCTGCCTTGGCCAACTGCCAATCCTCGATCGTGTCCGAGTTGGACTGCAGCGGCTCGCGCTGCCGCTTCCGGTAGAGGTTGATGTAGGTGTTGGTGAGGATCCGGTAAAGCCAGGCTTTGAGGTTGGTTCCGGGCTTGTATTGATGGAACGCCGAAAACGCCTTGGTGTAGGCCTCTTGGACCAGATCTTCAGCATCGGATGGGTTTCGCGCCATCCGCATGGCGGCCGAGTACAGCTGGTCGACGTACTGCATGGCGTCACGTTCGAAGCGCGCCCGCCGCTGCTCGGGTGTCTCCGAAGCAGGATCGACGTCGTTTGCCGCCGTCGCGTCATCATCCGCGCCGGCTGTCTGGTACATGGCCGCTGCGGCCGGTTCAGTGGTGCTCATCGTTGCCAAGTCTACTGTCAGCTGCCGGGATTCCGGCTGCATTCCATATCCAGGCTCCGGAAGCACCAACCGGTCCTTAACCAAAGTCAAAAAACCAACTCCGTTCAACAGGCGGCATACACCATGCCGCAGTCCGGTCTCCACCGCACCTGTGGTTCACAACGGTTGCTGCCGGGTAAATATTCCGCAAAAGTGCAAGACTAGAGCAGACTGCACCCTTTGAACACAACATTCATCGAACCAATGTGGCAAGCCATCCAGGAGGCAAGACATGTCTGTTATCCGTTTTCTCGCACGTCCCATGCTCGCGTCCAGCTTCGTCGTCGCAGGGCTGGACAAGCTCAGGAACGCGGACGACACTGCGAAGCAACTCTCGCCCGTCCTTCGTCGCGCCTCCGAGTCCCTGCCTTTCAAGGCTGACGAAAAGACACTTGCGCGCCTGATCGGCGGAGCACAACTGGGAGCCGGAGCCCTCCTCGGGCTCGGCAAGCTCTCCCGCTTCGCCGCTACGGTTCTCACCGTCACCTCGGCTTTGAACTCCTACGTCGAGTGGCGTTCTGCCGACATCAGCACCAAGGAAGGCCGTAGCGCCCGCAAGGCCCGGTTGCTGAAGAACATTTCCCTCACGGGCGGCGTCCTTCTGGCCTCAGTTGACACTGCGGGGCGCCCCAGCATCGCTTGGCGGGCAGAGCACTTGGCTGCCGATGCCAAGAAGGTGACAGGCAAGCAGATCAAGCGTGCAGACAAAGCAGTTCGCCAGGCCGTTGACAACGCAGTTGGAGCATAAGGAAGCATGACCGGTACCACCGCCGCAAACACCGAATCAAGTAAAACCGCCACCACGTTGCCACTCTGGCCGGCCCCGTACGCCCAAGGGCCAGTGGACGCAACAGTGGCGGTCCCCGGTTCAAAGTCGCTCACCAATCGGTTCCTGGTGTTGGCGGCTTTGGCGGATAGTCCCTCACGGTTGCGGGCTCCGCTTCATTCCCGCGACTCTGCCCTCATGATCCAAGCCCTCCAGCAGTTGGGCGCCACTGTCACTGAGGTACCCGGCGACGGCCATTTCGGCCCGGACTTGGAAATTACGCCCCTGGACCCGTCTGCGTCAGGCCCTCAGACGGCGATCGACTGCGGGCTTGCGGGAACCGTCATGCGGTTCGTTCCCCCGCTGGCTGCGCTGCGTAACGGCGTCACAGTCTTCGACGGCGACCCTCACGCCCGCAAGCGGCCCATGGGGACCATCATCGAAGCCCTGATCGCCCTCGGAGTCCCGGTGGCAGCAGACGGCGGCAGGACGCCGTCGTCCCTTCCCTTCGCCGTAGAAGGTACCGGCGAGGTCAGGGGCGGCCACCTGGTGATTGACGCCAGCGCTTCCTCGCAGTTCGTTTCCGCGTTGCTGCTGGTCGGCGCCCGGTTCGTCGAGGGGCTGCATCTGGAGCACGTGGGCAAGCCGGTTCCCAGCTTGGACCACATCACCATGACTGTGGAGGTGCTCCGCAGCGTCGGCGTCGTCGTGGATGATTCAGTCCCCAACCACTGGCGGGTCTCCCCCGGCCCCATCCGCGCTTTCGACCAGCGGATCGAACAAGACCTCTCCAATGCAGGACCTTTCCTCGCCGCGGCTCTGGCCACTCGTGGCACCGTCCGCATTCCCAATTGGCCTGCCGGCACCACGCAAGTGGGCGATCAGTGGCGCACCATCCTGGCGGCCATGGGAGCAGAGGTAACGTTCAAGGACGGAACACTGACGGTGACCGGCGGGGCCGAAATCAAGGGTGCCGACTTCGATGAAACCAGCGAACTGGCACCCACTGTGGCCGCCTTGTGCGCCTTGGCCACAGGGCCCTCGCGGCTGACCGGTATTGCCCACCTCCGGGGCCACGAAACTGACCGACTCGCCGCGTTGGTTGCCGAGATCAACGGGCTCGGAGGCGACGCTGAAGAAACCGCCGATGGCTTGGTAATCCGCCCGGCCGCCCTGCACGGTGGCGTGGTCCACAGCTACGCCGACCACCGCATGGCCACTGCCGGCGCCATCCTTGGGCTCGCAGTCGAGGGCGTACAAGTCGAAGACATCGCCACGACGTCCAAAACCATGCCGGAGTTCCCGCAAATGTGGGGGGCCATGCTGCAGCGAACCGATGACACCGACGATCTTGATGAGGCCAGCAACTGACCATGGGCCGTAACGCACGCTCCTGGGACGAATCCGATGTCCGGATCCGTCCCAGCAAAAAAGGATCCAGGCCTCGCACCAAAGACCGCCCCAGCCACGATGACGCCGTGATTGGCAGGATCATCACCGTGGACCGCGGACGGTACAGGGCAATTGTTGGCGAAGATTCCGCCGAAGAACGCATCGTTATTGCAGCCCGTGCCCGTGAACTGCGGCGTAATCCCGTTGTCCCTGGCGACTTTGTCGCCTTGGTCGGGGACGTCTCAGGCTCACCTGACACCCTGGCGCGCCTGGTCCGGGTGGAAGAGCGAAAGACGCTGCTCCGCCGCAGTGCTGACGATACCGACCCGATTGAACGGGTTGTGGTGGCCAATGCCGATCAACTCGTTGTGGTTGTTGCAGCAGCCAACCCCGAACCGCGTACCGGATTCATTGATCGTGCGCTGGTGGCAGCATACGACGCCGGCATTGAGCCGCTGCTGCTCATCACCAAGGCGGATGTCAAAGACCCGGCCGAACTCCTTGCCAATTACTTGAGCTTGGACTTTCCCGTGATCATCAGCCGGACTGCTGATTCCGAGGCCGGCGGCATCGATGCCCGCTCGGACGATGGGCTCTCAGCCCGCCTGGACAAGGACGCTGTATCCCAGCTGCGCTCACACCTCGGTGGAAAAGTCACGGTCATGCTCGGCCACTCCGGCGTGGGTAAATCCACCATGGTTAATGCCCTGACAGGTGCAGAGCGCGCCACGGGCGGTGTCAACGCGGTGACAGGCCGGGGCCGACACACCTCATCCTCGGCTTTGGCACTCAAACTTGACGATGCTCCCTCCGGCAGCTGGATCATCGACACTCCCGGCATTCGATCCTTCGGCTTGGCGCATGTGGACCCGGACCGGATCCTGCATTCATTCCCGGATCTCGAGCCCGGCACGGAGACCTGCGACCGCGGTTGCAAGCATGGTGCCAACGCTACTAACTGCGGTCTGGATGCATGGGTGAACGATGGCCATGCCGGCCCGTCAGGAGTAGCACGACTGGCCTCCCTGCGCCGCCTGCTCGGTGCAGACCCAAGGCTCGAAGCCAAAGAGACCAAGGAGCTGGGAACCGTCAACTAATCGTTGCCGGCTTCACCTCCCCACTGCAGCGAACGTTTCAGGATAGTTTGGTGGCATGACCCAACCCGTTTCCACCTACAACGATGACCTGCGCCTTGCCCATGTCCTCGCTGATTCAGTCGACGCCCAGACCATGGATCGCTTCAAGGCACTGGACCTGCAGATCGAAACCAAGCCCGACCTCACGCCGGTAACTGACGCTGACAAGGCCGCTGAAGAAGCAATCCGCGGCCAATTGTCCCGCTCCCGTCCGCGGGATGCGGTCCTCGGCGAGGAGTTCGGCAGCAGTGGACACGGTTCGCGCCGTTGGATCATCGACCCCATTGACGGCACCAAAAACTTTGTCCGCGGCGTCCCGGTGTGGGCAACACTGATCGCCCTCGTCGACGAAGGGGAACCCGTGGTGGGCGTAGTCAGTGCGCCGGCCCTGGGCAAGAGATGGTGGGCTGCCAAGGACATGGGCGCCTACATGGGCCGCTCCCTCGCCTCGGCAACGCGGCTCAAGGTGTCGAACGTCTCCCGCCTGGCCGATGCTTCCATGTCATATTCCAGCCTTTCGGGGTGGAAGGAACGCGGCAACCTGGATGAATTCATGGGGCTCACCGAAGACATCTGGCGCACCCGCGCCTACGGTGACTTCTGGTCTTACTGCCTCGTGGCCGAGGGTGCGGTCGACATCGCCTGTGAGCCGGAGTTGAACCTCTACGACATGGCAGCCCTCGTCCCCATCGTCACTGAGGCCGGCGGCCGCTTCACGTCCTTGGAGGGCGAAGACGGTCCCTTTGGCGGCAATGCCTTGGCAACGAACTCGATCCTGCACTCGGAGGTCCTCAAGCGACTGAACCCCGGACTGGACGACCTTCTTTAGTCCTTACGCTCCTCGCTCATCAGACGTGCGACGGAATTTTCGACGGCGGAGGCCCTCTTTGAGGAGCCTTCGCCGTCTTTTATTCGGCCAAGTGGGCGATTGCCATTCGACGTAACAAAAGGCTTAACAAAGGGAAGCGGCTTTGGAAGGGCGCCCGGACGTGCCTTAGCCTTTTTTACAGGTCACGAGTGCCAGCGCTAAACCCCGGTTTGCTGGCCGGCAACCCTCCATTCGCGGTGGGGTGCCCCGGGTGACGACCCGGCCGGTCCGGAACGGATGCGGCAAGCGCGGATCCCCCTATGGGGGTCCCTCTTGAGTGAGGTCCCATGAGCACTGTCACGTTCGACTCAAACACCCTTCCGTCTTTCGTTGAGGAAACCGCTGCAGAGGCGGCTGCGGCGGCACGTCCGCTCGCCGCGGTCACAGGCGCCGAGCTGCAGGCCCCACTGATTCAGGGTGGGCACGTCCGTTACGCCAACCTCGACTACGGTGCTTCGGCGCCCGCCCTGACCATTGTCTCGGCCCACCTCAACGAGGTCCTGCCCTATTACGCCAGCGTTCACCGGGGAGCCGGGTACGCCTCCCAAATCAGCACCTCGGTGTACGAGAATTCACGGAACATCGTTCGGGATTTCGTCGGCGGCCGGCCTGATGATTCCGTGATCTTCACACGCAACACCACGGACTCCTTGAACCTCCTGGCCGGATGCCTGCCGCAGGTGGACGGCGAATTCACGGGCGAGGTCCTCTACCTGGACATCGAGCACCACGCCAACCTGCTTCCCTGGCAAGGAGTCCCCCACCGCAGCGTCGTTGCGGCGCCAACCTTGGCCGAGACGCTGGACAAGCTCCGCGCCGAGCTTGCCCAAGGCGGAGTCAGCCTGCTGGCCGTCACCGGCGCCTCGAACGTTACAGGCGAAATCCTTCCCATCGCCCGGCTTGCTTCGCTGGCCCACGAACACGGCGCACGAATAGTGGTGGACGCAGCCCAGCTCGCGCCGCACCGCCGAATCAACATCACCGAGGCTGACGTCGACTACCTGGTCTTCTCCGGACACAAGCTCTACGCCCCCTTTGGCGCCGGCGTCGTGGTAGGCCGTCCGGACTGGCTCGACGCCGGGACTCCGCACCTTGCCGGGGGCGGCGCTGTTCGTGAAGCCCGTTTGGACTCGGTCAGCTGGGCCGCTGGACCCGCCCGACACGAAGGCGGCTCCCCCAATGTGCTCGGCGCCGCGACACTCGCCCGGGCCACCCAGGTACTGGCAGGGCTGGACCAGGACGCGTGGCACGCCCATGAATCCGCCATCCGCTCCTACCTGGTCAAGGGGCTGGAAGCGATCGACGGCGTGACCGTCCACAAGATCTTCGATGACTCGCTGGACACCATTGGCGTGGTCAATTTCTCGGTGGAAGGATTCGACGCCGGTTTGGTTGCCGCTTATCTCGCGGCTGAACACGGAGTGGGCCTGCGTGATGGCCGCTTCTGCGCGCACCCGCTCCTCAAGCGCCTCGGCCTTCCCTCGGGATCTTTGCGCGCCAGCTTCGGCGTCGGCTCCCGGTTGGAGGATGCCACCAGACTGCTCGCAGGCATCGAAGGACTCAAGCGCAACGGACTCGGCTGGGACTACGTGGTGGACGAAGGCCGCTGGGTTCCGGCCAACGACCACCGTAGCTACCCCGAGTGGGCACCGAACACTCCGGGCACTGCAGGTGCAGCTCCCTGCACTGTCGACTAGAAGCAGTGGCGGCCGGATTCCATGCGGTAAATTCGTAGGGTACTTTTAGCCACCCTCCGAAGGAGTTCTGCGTGTCCCTGCACTCCCAGGGCACCGCGAGCGATGCGGCCGGCATCCCCGGACCAGCAGGACCGCGAGGCCCAAAACTGCATGCCACCCGCAGGCTCGAACTTGGCCAGAGCTTTCAGGACGGCGGAGAACATTACCACCGCGTGCGTCCGGGTTATCCCGCTGATTCGGTGGACTGGCTCGTCCCGCCGGAGGCCCAATCCGCGGCCGATCTCGGAGCGGGCACCGGCAAGTTCACGGCTCTCCTTGTGGACCGCGGACTGGAGGTTGCCGCCGTCGATCCTTCCACGGACATGCTGGAGCAACTGCACAAGGCCTACCCCCACGTCAATGCGCAGGAGGGAACGGCAGAGGCAACTGGACTGGCGGACTCAGCATTCGACGTCGTCAGTGTTGCCCAGGCCTGGCACTGGTGCGAGCCCCTCGCAGCGAGCACGGAGATCGCCCGGATCCTGCGGCCACATGGCGTCCTGGGGCTGATCTGGAACCAGCTGGACACCTCACATCCCTGGGTACATCGCCTTTCCCGCATCATGCATGCGGGCGATGTCCATAAGCCCGGATTCCGGCCAGTCATCGGCCCGGAATTCAGGGGCCTGGAAAGCCACCTGACCACGTGGGAGGATGCACTGACTCCGGAGGACATCATGGAACTGACCAAATCCCGCAGCTACTATCTCCGCGCTAACGACGCCACCCGGGCAAAAGTCATGGGGAACCTGACATGGTACCTGTACGACCACCTTGGTCATGCCCGCGGCGAAGCCATCGCTTTGCCGTACATGACGCAAACCTGGCGGGCATTCAAGGTTCAGGGTCCAACGCCACGGTAGGCTTGGAGTGTGAAGACCAGTACGCCCTCCTCCTCGATTGAGGACTACGTCAAGGTCATCTACTCCTACACGGAGTGGCAGGACAAGCCAATTACCTCGTCCCAACTCGCCCAGCGTCTGGGAGTGGCTAATTCATCAGTGTCCGAGATGGTGCGCAAACTCAAGGACCAAGGCCTGGTTGACCACCAACCCTACAGCGCCATCAGATTGACCTCGGATGGCATGCGCCTCGCGCTGTCCATGGTGCGCCGTCACCGCCTCATTGAGACATACCTGGTGGAGGAACTCGGCTACAGCTGGGACGAAGTCCACGACGAAGCCGAGATGTTGGAGCATGCGGTGTCCGATACCTTCATCGAACGCATGTCGGCCAAACTTGGCCATCCTGTCCGCGACCCGCACGGGGATCCGATTCCGTCGGCTGACGGTTCGGTTGAGTTGCCGCACGCCTACCGAATGATCGAGTTGGACCAGGGTCACTCGGGCCGCATCACGCGGATCAGTGACGAGAACCCTGACCTCCTCCGGTACCTTGCCTCGGAAGAGATCGCCTTGGACGCCCCGGTTGAAGTGGTGGGACGTAAGCCCTTCGGCGGTGCACTGGTGGTACGCATCGGCAGCGGAGCCCAAGGCCGCGAGTTCGACCTCGCGGACGAAGTCACCTCGGCCTTGTGGGTCCAGAGCTCCGAGACGCACGAAGGGTGCGTTCTTCCGGCCCGCTAAGCCGACTCATGACACCGGTCAGCCGCGCTGCCCGGCCGCGCCGCCGTCGTCGTCTTCGGACGCTGCAGCAGGTTCGCCGGCAGCTGGCGCGGTGCCCTCCCGCACAGGATTCCGGATCCCTGCCGCCGACGCCAAGGCGCCGAACAGGAAAAGTCCTGCAGTCACCAGCAAGGCGTTGTAAAGGCCATCCCGGGTAAAGGCCGGCCCCACAATGACCCCGGCGAAGGCTATGGAGATCAGACCCGCAATACGCGCTACGGCGTTGTTCACCGCCGAACCAATCCCGGCCTCCTCGGGCGGGACGGCACCAAGAATTGCAGCCGTGAGCGGCGCCACAAGAGTCGCCAGTCCAAGGCCAAACACTATCTGGCCAGGCAGCACCTGCGTCCAGTAGTTGAGGGGCTCTTGAACACTGAGCGACATCAGGAAACCCACAGCGCACAGCAGCGGGCCGATCGTCATGAACCATCGTGGGCCGTATTTCCCTGCAAGGCCGCCAAAGTAGGACGCACCCAGCATCAGGATGACGGTGCCGGGAAGCAGCGCCATACCCGCCACCGTCGCTCCCATGCCGCCCACCTGCTGCAGATAGATGCCCAACACGAAGAAGCCCAGAGAGATGGCCGCGTAGATGGCCAGGGTGGCGAGATTACCCCAGGCAAAGTTGCGGATACCAAAGAGCCTGAGCGGCAACATGGGCTCAGCAGTCCGGGACTCGTGGATGAGGAACAGCACCATGGCCGCTATGCCCGCCAGGAGCGGAACCCACACTTGAGGGCTGCTCCACCCCATCCTTCCCTGTTCGATAAACGCAAATACCGCCCCGCCCAAGCCCACCATGGCCAGGACAGCTCCCAGGTAATCAATGCTTTTGCTCTTGTCCCTCGCAGCGTCGGACGCCCGGAGCCCGGCAAGCATGGGCCAAATGGCCACTGCTGGAATGACGTTGATGAAGAAGATGAACCGCCAGGAAAGTAGGTCCACAGCCACGCCACCTATGAGCG
Source organism: Paenarthrobacter sp. NPDC091711 (assembly GCF_044756605.1). Lineage (NCBI taxonomy): Bacteria > Bacillati > Actinomycetota > Actinomycetes > Micrococcales > Micrococcaceae > Paenarthrobacter > Paenarthrobacter sp. NPDC091711. The sequence continues at coordinate 164,518 of NZ_JBIVTF010000004.1, read as the reverse complement.
GACCCACAATGGCCGCGGCGCTTGTCCAGCCGGACCACTGCCCAATGGCCTTCGACTGCGCCGGGCCTGAGAACGACGAGATGATCATGGCGAGCGAACTCGGAACCAGGAGGGCGCCGGCGATTCCCTGAAGTGCCCGGGACACCACCAGTACTTCGCCGGTCCACGCCAACCCGCACATCACCGAAGTCAGGGCGAAACCGGCCAGTCCCCATTCAAGGATCCTTGCTCTGCCGAAATGGTCGGACAACGAGCCCGCTACCAGGATCAGCGCCCCCAGCGTCAGCAGATACGCATCCACCACCCACTGCTGGATGACCAAGCCACCACCCAGTTCACGCCCGATGGCCGGGAGTGCGAGATTCACCACAAATCCATCAAGGATGGCAATGAATGAAGCCACTATTGCCACCACGAGGACGCGCCGTTGGAGCGGGGTACTCGGCAGCAGGGCCGCTGCGTCAGTCATGTGCACAGCCTACGCCGGGAAAGTCCCGTATCGTTGAATGGTGATTAGCAGACGTGATGCCGCATTGGCCCTGGATATTTCGATGGAAATGGCCCAGCGCCACGGCATTCCGTCCCGCCTCTCCGAGGCAGAACTCAGGGACATGCAGGACAACCCCCCGGCGTGGCTGGTACAGTCCCGGGCCAACCGCACCGGCAAACGACCAGTCTGGGTCCACCTGACGTGTGCTGTGTGTGGATACACCGAGGCCGTACGTCCCAAGAAATGGTGGCCGGACTTTTCCTTCGTCTTCTGTGGCACCCACCGGAACAGCGAGCTCCCCGAACTCTTCCTCGGTGACGTCCGCAGCGAATATGAGGGCGTCGGCAGCAGATTCGTCGGCGTGGTGGACGTTCGCAAGGACTAGCCTGGACACAATCAGCCTAGGCCTGCTGACTCATTTCAGACGGGACGCCAATCAGCCTCAGTGCTTTCCCTTCCCTGAGAACCGTTAGTGGGAAAGGCTGGCCGATAGCCTCTGCAAACAGCAATTTCTGCAGGCTTTCAGCACTCGAGACCGCACGGTCCAGAGCACGCAGCACCACATCTCCCGGCTGGAGTCCAGACAACTCCGCTGGCGAGCCTGGGATCACTTCCACCACACGCAGACCCTCATGCTGCCCCGTCCTCACCACTGCACTGGCATCCAGGGGAATCGGGGTGCTCACCAACCCCAGGTAGGCACGGCGGACCCGCCCGTCCTTCAGCAGCGAAGCGATGATGCGTTGTGTGGTGGTGTTAATAGGTATCGCCAGTCCCAGCCCGAGACCCGCAACAGCTGTGTTGATGCCCACGATGCGTCCCCTCGTATCAGCCAGCGCGCCACCGGAGTTTCCCGGGTTGAGCGCAGCATCAGTTTGAATGACGTCCTCGATCACCCGCCTGTGCTCACCCGCCCTTACGGGGATGGAGCGTCCCAATCCACTCACCACTCCGGCAGTTACCGAGCCACCCAGACCCAGCGGGTTTCCCACGGCAATCACCAATTGACCCACCCTGAGCGTCTCTGCGTTGCCCAACAGCGCCGGCGGCGGGGCTGGCTTCACTCCGCGGACAATGGCGAGGTCGGAGAGCGGATCAGCGCCAACCAGCTCCACCTTCGAATGTTTGCCGTCTGCGAAGACGGCCTGGCCGGACTGCATACCGGCCACCACGTGGGCATTAGTCAGCATGTACCCGTCACCGGTGAACACCACAGCTGAGCCGCTACCGCCCCGAACCCGGCCACGGCGGTCCGTACTCGTCATCTCGATTGCGGCAACGTGGGGTGTCACTGACTCAGCAACGCGAATGACGATCCGCGAGTAGGCGTCCAGCGGCTCATAGTCGTCTGCCGCCTGTTCATCGAATGCCGGATTCCTCGTCATTACGTGCCTCCTGCCAGAACCCTGCCTTGATTCACTTCAACGTCCGAAAGGCGTCTATTCACTACAACCGGCAAGCCTTGGCCGGTAGTCCGGAAGTCGCTACGCCGTAGGTGAACGCTGGTGCAGTCGGCAAAAAGAAAGCCCCCGGATCACAAGGATCCGAGGGCTTTCCGGGGTGGAGATGGGGGGAATTGAACCCCCGTCCGATGTCGTTTTGTCAGGGCTTCTCCGGGCGCAGTTCGCGTCGGAATTTCTCGGCCCCAGCCATCCTGCGAACAAGTGGCTGATCCGGGCCCAGTCATCTAAGAGTCCCGTTTACCTCAATGACGAAGGCAAACAGCAGTGGCTATCTAAATGACGCCAGGAACCGGGGCGATAGCAACCCCGGGCTGACGGACTGTCTTACTGCTTAGGCAGCGAGAGCGAAGTCAGTGCGCTTAGATTCGGCACTTATTGGTTTGCAGACAGCGTTTACGAGATAATTCTGCATCCTCGGCCCGCTTCACCTGTCGCGACTAACATCGTCGAAACCGATCATCCCCGTATTTTGTTACCAAACCCGACAGGAGTCTTTGAACTCCCGTCGGACTACCTATCATAACGCATTCATCCGGTGGATCATTCCCCGGACACAGTGTTGCTAGCGTCGGTTGCGTTCCCGCAACTCGCGCAGTGATTCACGCTTATCCTGCTGCTCGCGGAGGGTCTGCCGCTTGTCGTAATCCTTCTTGCCGCGGGCAATGGCGATTTCCACCTTGGCCCGGCCGTCCAGGAAGTACAACTGGAGAGGTACAACGGTGAAACCGGACTCGCGGATCTTTTGCGAAATCTTGTCCAATTCATCCCGGTGCAACAAGAGCTTACGACGCCGACGGGCGGCATGGTTAGTCCAGCTCCCCTGGTGGTACTCGGGGATGTGGATGCCCTCCATCCACAGCTCGTCGTTGTAGAACGTGCAGAAGCCATCAACCATGGAGGCATGGCCTTCACGGAGGGACTTCACCTCGGTACCCATGAGGGCAATGCCAGCCTCATAGGTATCCAGGACATGGTAGTTATGCCGGGCCTTCCGATTGGTGGCCACTACCTTACGGCCACTTTCCTTGGGCACGGTAGAACTCCTTGTTAGATACGGATTTCAACTAGTGTACGCCAGCACGGCGGAGTCTCCGCGCGCTGTGAGCACGCTACAGGAGGGTCATGGGGTCCACCGCGGCACTGTTGAGCCAGGTTTCAAAGTGCGCGTGGCACCCTGTCGAGTTACCCGTGCTCCCCGAATAGGCGATGAGTTGCCCCGCCGATACCTGCTGGCCATTCGCCACCACAATGCTGCTGTTGTGGTAGTAGATGGTGGTCAGTGAGTTGCCTTGCACCACGCCATGGGAGATTTTCACTCGCCATCCGCCGCCATCGGCCGAGTTCCAGCCAGAATTGAAGACTTCGCCGGCAGCCGCTGCATAGACAGGCGTGCCGCACGCCGCCCCGAAGTCGATCCCCGTGTGCATGTAACCGCCGGTGCCATAGAAATCAATGGTGCCTGGTGGCGTTGCCCGCCAGCCGAATCCAGAGGTAATGGGGACAGCACTTGCGAAGGGGTGACGGAGACCGAACGCTGACGGCGAACCCGCGGGCGGCGGAGAATACGGCGGCTCAGGGGGCGCAGGCCTGCCTTGGGCGGCTGCTGCAGCCGCGGCAGCGGCCGCAGCCGCTTCTGCGATACGACGCTGCTCGGCTTCCCAGGCTTCCCTCAACTTCCGGTCGCGCTCCACGATTTCGGCGGCGACCGTACTCTGTTCTGCCTTGACCCGGGCAAGGTTGGCTTCGATGCCGGGCTTGGCAGCTTGAAGCTGTCCGTTCAGGCGGGTGGTGTCCTCAATCAGCTTATCGACTTCAGCTTTCTTGCTCGCAGCTTCATCCCTCGCCGACTTCTCGCGCGCCAGCGCGTCGTCCGCCTTGCTCTTCAGGTCCTGGATTTCTTCTTCGACAGCAACAAGTCTCGCCTGCGAGTTCACGTTGGTGGCGTTCTGCTGAGTGAGTTTAGTCATCGCCGCGTTTTGGCTTCGCATGGCCTGATCAGCCAAGTCCATGGATTCAGTCAGACTGCCGGATTCGCTGGAGCCGAACAGAAGCGCAATATTGGTGGGCACACCACCGGATTTGTAAGCCTGGGAGGCGATCTGGCCGATCAGCTTCTTGGTGTCAGTGATCTTCTGCTTGTCGCTCTCCAGCTGCTCCGTAATCTTGGCCTTGTTCTGCTGGGCGAGCTCTACCCTCGCAGCAAGCGCCTCTACTTCCTTGACCGCGCTAGCCACCCGCCCCTGCGCCTCAAGCAGGGCCTGCTGCGCGCCGGGAAGCCGGCCTTGGTAGATCACAAGGTCCCCGGCGGCCTTCGCGATGTTTGAGTCAACGAACTCCAGCGAAGCCTGGACCCGGGCCGCTTCTGCTTCCAAGGCAGCTTGCTGGTCCTCGAGGCTGTCGGCTTGTGCAGTTGGAGCTCCGGACAGCAGGCTGACTGCCAGCCCCACGGCAAGAACCGCCCCCAGAAACCGAGCATGGCCGGACGCAAAGCGCCGGCGCAGGGGGTTCGGGTCCAACGTGGTCATCAGGAGTCCTTTTCGCTTGTCAGCATGGCAGTTGTTTCAAACAGGGCGTCCACGGGCTACACCTTCAGGTAACGCCGAAGGGTCAACAGCGAAGATACACCAGCCAGGCCGGCGCCGAGCGCCACCAGAACGGGCGCGATCACCAGGACCTGAGTGGAAGAGATGAACGGGGTATTCAGGAACTGCCTCGACAAATCACCGTTAAGCCAGAAGTGCGCCATGAGCCAGAGCGTTACGGAGGCAAGGAGCGCCCCCACAACGGCGGCAATGACACCTTCGAGGATGAACGGCAGCTGAATCACCATCTTTGACGCGCCCACCAAGCGCATGATTCCCGTCTCCCGCCGTCGGCTGAACGCCGACAACCTGATGGTGGTGGTGATCAGCAGGACCGCGCAGAAGATCATCACCGCCGCGACGCCTATGGCCGCAACCGATGCCCCGTTCATCCAGGAAAAGATACGTTCCAGCACCTGCCGTTGGTCGCTGACCGTCTCAACACCTGGCTGGGAGGAAAACGTCTCGCTGATGATCTCGTACTTCTCAGGGTTCTTCATGTTGATGCGGAAGGAAGCTGGGAGCTGGTCTTCAGAAACGGAATCCACGATCGGCGAATTGGAGAACTGCTCCTTGAAATGCTTGTACGCCTCGGCTTGGGACTCAAACTGGAAATCGTTGATGTACGGCTTGACCGCCGGGGATTCAAGCATCGCCTGAAGGTTCGCCTGCTGTTCCTTGGTGGCCGAACCCGAAGCACAGCCGACCGCCGTCGAACCGTCATTGCAGAGGAAGACGGCCACCTGGACTTTGTCGTACCAAAAGCCCTTCATCTGGTTGATCTGCATCTGCAGCATTCCTGCCGCCCCGACGAACGTCAGGGAAACAAAAGTTACCAGGACCACGGAAATTACCATGGAGAGGTTCCGGCGCAGCCCACTGCCGATTTCCCCCAGGATGAACAAGAGCCTCACAGCTGTGCCCCCTGCGCGCGGTTGAGTTCCTCGCCGCTGGCATCCCTCAAGCGGCGCGACTCCCCAACCACCGGAATCATCGAGGTGTACAGGGCCTTCGCTTCGTCGCGAATAACCTTGCCGTTCTTGAGTTCCACCACGCGGCGGCGCATCTCGTTGACGATGTCGTCGTCGTGGGTTGCCATGACTACAGTGGTGCCGTTCTGGTTGATTTTGTCCAGGACTCCCATGATTCCCATCGAGGTTATGGGGTCCAGGTTTCCGGTGGGTTCGTCCGCCAGCAAAATGCCAGGACGGTTTACGACGGCGCGCGCGATCGCCACGCGCTGCTGCTCGCCACCGGAGAGTTCATGTGGCATACGGCGTTCTTTGCCCTCCAAGCCAACGGTCTTCAAGACCTCCGGCACGGTCTCCCGAATAATGGAGCGGCTCTTTCCAATCACCTGCATGGCAAAAGCTACATTCGCGAAGACGTTCTTCTGCGGGAGCAACCGGAAGTCCTGGAAAACAACGCCGATTCCGCGCCTGAGCTTCGGCACACGCCAGCTCGATATGTTGGCAACGTTCTGGCCAGCAACGTACACGGAGCCGGACGAGGCTTTGTCCTCTTTCAGGATCAACCGAAGGAAGGTGGACTTACCTGAGCCTGAGGCGCCCACCAGGAAGGTGAATTCGCCGCGGTTGATCTCAAGGCTCACAGAATCGAGCGCCGGTCGGGCATTCTGCTCGTAGACCTTGGTGACATTCTCAAATCTGATCATGGCCCTTTAGAACCCCGCCGGACATGACGTAGCCGCCCAGTCCAACAGCCGGAGCACGGGCTTTCGATGGGGGAAGTGAGAGCACCGGCCACTCGACTATACGCACGAGTGAGCCGTGATTCCGCGGCTTTCAAAGGCGTGTCGCAGAATCCGAAGCCTCACGTGACCCATGCCACGCCTTAAGTCTCCTAGTTGGCTGCTGCGTTTCGGTTGCCCGTACGCCAGCGAATGCCGGCGTCAATGAAGTCATCAATTTCGCCGTCAAGAACCGCTGAGGTGTTACCCACTTCGTGTTCCGTCCGCAGGTCCTTGACCATTTGGTAGGGGTTGAGCACGTAGGAGCGCATTTGATCGCCCCAGGATGCTTTGACGTCTCCGGCGAGAGCCTTCTTTTCCGCGTCCTGTTGTTCTTTTTTAACCAGCAGCAATCGCGACTGGAGAACCCGCATGGCGGCGGCCCGGTTTTGAAGCTGGGATTTCTCATTCTGCATGGAAACCACAATGCCCGTAGGGATATGCGTCAGCCTTACCGCGGAGTCAGTCGTGTTGACGGACTGGCCACCCGGACCGGAGGAACGGAAGACGTCAACACGGATCTCGTTATCCGGGATTTCGATCGAGTCTGTCTGCTCAATCAAAGGGATCACTTCAACTGCTGCGAAGGATGTTTGGCGGCGACCCTGATTATCGAAAGGACTGATGCGGACCAGTCGGTGCGTGCCCGCTTCGACGCTCAATGTGCCGAAGGCGTAGGGTGCCTTCACTTCAAAGGTGGCGGATTTCAGGCCCGCTTCTTCAGCGTAGGACGTGTCCATAACAGTGGTGGGGTAGCCGTGGCGCTCCGCCCACCGCAAGTACATCCTCATCAGCATCTCGGCGAAATCGGCAGCATCGACGCCACCGGCTCCTGCCCTGATAGTGACTACAGCCTCGCGCTCGTCATACTCCCCGGACAAGAGAGTGGTTATTTCAAGATCCGCCAGAGCCTTGCGGATGGACGAAAGTTCCTTGGCGGCTTCCGCCATGGAGTCCTCGTCGCCCTCGTCCTGGCCGAGTTCCACCAGAACTTCGAGGTCGTCAATCCGGGAATCAAGCTTGGAGAGGCGCTCAACTTCAGACTGCCTGTGCGACAAACGTGAGGTTATTACTTGCGCGGAAGCAGGATCGTCCCAAAGGTCCGGAGCCCCGGCCTGCTCGCTCAGTTCAGCGATCTCAGCCTTGAGGGCATCGACATCGGTGACGTTCTCGATGGAGCTGTACGTTGCTCGAAGTGCGCGGATTTCCGCGGGAAAATCAATTTCAGCCATGATCATCCCAGCGTACGCTATCCGTTGCACTCCCAGACGGCTCCCCTGTGCCGGAGGGGCAGCTCCCTGCCATACGGATTATTCCTGGGTCAGTCGGGATCGGGCTGTTGCCTTCGCCTCAATCAGAATCCCATCGGGCAGCAGAAAACTGATCACGGGAGGGTGCACCACGGCGGTGAGGACTACTACCGCCGTCCCGCCGGGCTCGCTTCCGGTACCTCCCGCGACCGCCAGGTCCTGTTGCCGCGAAAAGGCCTTACTGGCTTCGAGGTACGAGTATGTTGCAGCCAGCACTCTGCCATCCACCAAGGAAGTAGCAGGCATGCTGCCTCCCCCGATATCCCCCACCGTGTAAGAGTCCGCGGCCGCGAGCGCTGCTCCGTCGGCCAAGGACAGCAGCTTCTTGTGCTCCAGGTACACCGCTGAAGCAGCCATCACCACGGAAGCGAGGAGGAGGGACAAGAGCACGAAGCCCACGATGAGAACGGTTATTTGACCCTCTTCCCGTGTCCCGCTTCCTGCAGAGACCGCCCTCACTGGTAACGCCCCACAACCTGTGATGCGGAAGCACTCACCCGGCTTGCCTTCAACTGCAGCGAGTCCCCGAACGGCATCAAAGGCAATGAAACATCCAGATTCACCGTCACGGTCACCGTTGTACCGGCCGATGAACAATCCGCTCGATCGCACTCAATCGATACGGAGGCAAATTCGGGTGAATGACCATAATCCTTGAGGGCAACAAGCACGCTGCGCTCCGCAGCAATCCTCGCGCTGTCCGGGTCCGCTTGAGCCACGAACACTTTTGCTGCCTGATCCGCAGCACCCACCACCGCAAACGACCCGCCTTGGATCTGACTTACGGTCACCACGAAGTAGACCACGGGGACCATGAGCAGCAACGCGAGAAACGTGAATTCCACAACGGCGCTACCCTGTTGTGCTTCAGGATTCGAAGACCTATCAGCCGTGCTGCCAGAAGACCTGGCCGGCATACACAGACCCTCCCGCACCCTTTGGCGGAAAGCGGTCACCCGCGCCTTCCATGACTCACCCCGGAAGATCAGCATGTCCTTTGACCTCCAATACTTCACCGGGACCGATCAGGCCAACAACCGGCAACGGGGCCCTCACCGTCACTTCCAAGGTTCGGATCCCATCAATGGTGATTTCCGTCGACGTGATGTCGCGGGCAAAATCGCTGTTCAACGCACCACCGATCAACTCAGCAGTCCTGGCCCGGGCATCCATGAGCGTGCGGTCCGATAACGCTCCGTACCGCGCCCCGGAAGCGGCTGCATCGATGAGCGTGTTCCGAACATGCAGGACCAGCATGAGTTGAACAATCGAGATAAAGAACAAGGTCAGCAATGCACCGACCAACACGAAGTCGACCACCGCTGATCCGCGCTCGTTCACCGTTGTCACCGGCTCTGAGTGAGCTTGGCCGTGGCCGAGCCAGGCATGGTTCTCCATCCCGCGCCTACTTGCCAACCTTGCTCATTGCCTGATTGAAAAGGTCGCTCAGCGCCGGCGTGGCGATGGCAAGAAGTCCTGCCACGAGAATCGCGGACATGAGGGTGATCATCACCCAGCCAGGAACATCACCGCGCTCGGGGTCATCCTGTGCGGGCAACGCCCTCCGGGCCACAACGAACAACCAGGCAGAGCAGAAGAGCAGGATGGAAACAACGGACAGGTTGATTGACATTCGTTTCATGATTTTCCCCAATGTATTTGAGTAGTTGCTGACTTGACGTGGCTTGATGTGGGCGGCCGGGGTGGACGGTGACAGGGGCGTTAGAGGCTCATTTCCAAGGCGGCGATGGCAGGGAAAGCGGCAAAAACAACGGTCAGTGGGAGCACACCGAAGACGAGCGGAACCATCATGGCAATCTCTTTTCTTCCCGCGGACTCCATGAGGTCACGCTGTGCGGCATCGCGAACGTCCGCTGCCTGCGCCCGAAGGACGTCCGCCAATGGAGTCCCGCGCTCCACAGCCACCACCAGGCCGTCGATGAACCTGACCAAAGGTGGCAGTTCCGCCCTTGATGAGAAGGCCTGGAGTGCCTCCGTCAGCGGCTTGCCGGATCTGGTATCCGCCAGGATCGTGGCGAACTCCCCGGAGAGCTCACCCTGGGAACTTCGGCTTACCCTGTCCATCGCGCCCATGGCGCTCTCCCCCGCCGCGACAGCGAGCGCCATCAGCTCCGCGAGGCTGGGAAACTCAGACAACATCCTTGACTCCCGGCGTTTGATGGTCTGCCCCAGGAGATAGTCGCGAAGCAGGTAGCCGCCCAATGCGCTACCGACGACAGCGATGCATGACACGGCCGGGCTGAAGCGGCCGGCGGTGGCGCCGGCGACAACCACCAGCACAGCAAGCACAAAAGCGGCACCGGCCCACAGGAGCTGCTCGGCCCGAAAGTCCAGCGTTGATTTTGTTGAACCGGCACGGGCAAGCCGCTTCGCCAGGGCCGTGGACCCCACATTGAAGCGGGACATGGAGGTGACGGCATCCCGAATGATCGGTCTGAGTATTCTTTCCAACGGCCCAAACGGCGTGAGATTGTGCGTGGGCCTGCGGAGAAGGCGCGATTCGAGATTCTGCGACTTCAACTGGGGGTCGATCCGATCGGAGAATCTCCGTCCCCGCATGAACGGGAGCCGCACCAGGATCAACCAACATCCGGCACCCAGAAACAGGCCGCACAGCACGGCGAAAGCGGTTGACGTGTTCATCCGAAAACCCGCTCATCCTCTGGCAAGGCGCCGACGCGAAGCATCACGGAGTAGCAGACAACAGAAACCAGGAGGCCTCCAAGCAACACCATGGCGCCAAGGCCGGAGTTGAAGGCCAGCATGGCTTCAGGCCGGCTGGCCATGACCACCAAAACTATCCAAGGCGCAGCTACAGCAAGCCGGGCGGCATTGATGGTCCACGACTGACGGGCTTCAAGCTCGCTGCGCGTCCGCGCACTGTCCCGCAGGAAGCCCGACAAAGTTCCCAACATTCGACCGAGGTCGGAGCCACCTACTTCACGGGTCATTCGCAGGGCCTCAATGATGCGGTCGGCCACGGGATCTGCAAGGCGTTCTTTGAGTTTGTTAACTGCGGCCTCAAAATTACCGGCGGCTCTGTAGTCGGCCCCGAAATCCAGGAACAATTCCCTTAGCTCTTCGGGCCCGTTGTGTCCCAGCTGGATCAGGGCCTCCGGCAGTGCGAGGCCGGCACGGATCGCCGAGCGCAGGTGGTCAACGACGTCCGGCCACAACTGCCGTAGTGCATTCCTGCGCTTTCGCGCCCGCCAACGCACAGTTGCAAAAGGAGTCCAGGAACCGAAAAGTGCAAAACACAGGGCAACTGACGGGGATCCTGTCAGCACATAGAACACAAGCAGCGCAAAGAGGCCAATACCGGTGCAGGTGAGAAGGAGCCCGGCCCCGGAGACTTTCTCGATTCCTGCTGACATCAGGAGGAGGTCCAAGCGTCGGGGCCTCTTTCTTTTTGGCTCAGAAGGTGGCTGGACCCAGGCGGACCACCACACGAGGAATACTCCCAAACCACCGACGATTCCAAGGAGCGGCGCCATTAGTTCGACTCCAGGAGGGCAGCGACGTCGAAGCCTGCCCGGGCAAACTTGTCCGCTGCCGGCATGGAGTTGGCCCGCGGCTGTAGCTGCCCCGCAACCATTCCGAAGACACCCGAGGACTCGATGATCCCGTTCTCCACCCTGCGTCCCAGGGACAGGATTTCGGTCACTTGCCTGCGCCCGGTGGCATGGCGTCCGCAGTGCACTACGAGGTCAATGCAGGATGCGACGGTGGGCACTACGAAAGCACTCGAAATGTTCGCCCCGGCCAGGAGCGGGAGGGTGCAGATCTTAGTGACGGCGTCGTGGGCGGAGTTTGCGTGCACGGTACACATCCCGGGCAACCCGGAGTTCAGTGCAATGAGCATGTCGAGGCTTTCCGCTTCGCGAACCTCTCCGACTATCAGACGATCCGGACGCATCCGGAGCGCTTCCTTGACAAGACGCCGCAGGGGAATTTCGCCTTCACCTTCGAGATTGGGTTGGCGGCATTGCAATCCCACCACGTCACGCAGGGGAAGCTGCAGCTCAAAGATTTCCTCAACCGTGACGACGCGTTCGCGCGATCCGATGCTGGAAGCCAGGCAATTCAACATGGTGGTCTTCCCGGCTTGGGTCGCCCCTGACACCAGAATGTTGAGTCCGCTCGCGACCGATGCACCAAGGAACCTGGCGGCCTGGGGCGTCAGGCTCCCGAGCTCCACCAAATGTTCGAGCCGGCTTGCCCTCGCGATGAATTTCCTGATGTTGACAGCCCAGTGCTTCCTGGTGATGTCCGGGATAGCTACGTGCAGCCTTGAGCCGTCCGGAAGGGCAGCGTCCACGAAGGGGGACGACACATCCACGCGACGCCCGGAACTCTTGAGCATCCTTTCCACGAGATCGCGCACTTGCTGCTCAGTGAGACTTATGGCCGTCAGCTCGGATTCCCCGTTGCGGGCCACGTAGATTTCGTGGGGGGCGTTGATCCAAAGCTCTTCTACTGTCGGATCATCCAGGAGTGGTTGCAGCGGGCCGAATCCCGCCACCGCATCAAAAATGTGTTGCCGGGCCGCCTCCAGGTGTCCGAGTGAAGGCAGCGGACCCAGCAATGCACGTTCGTCGTAATCGTTGACTGCGGCGTCTACAAGAAGCCGCACGTCCTTGGCTTGTTCCAACGGATCCAATCCGCGGCGTCGGATGAGTTCCCGGACTTCACCTTCGACGATTTTTACAGCATCCACTTCTCTCCCCGATGATCGCGAGCACGTAAACGAGAGGCGCATCTCGAGTTGTTCACGCTAGGCCAGCGAATTCAGTGCCTCAAGTCGCCGTGAAGGACATGTGGATAACTCTCACCATCTGTCACCTCAGTATCGTCAATCCCACTAGTCACTCCAGTTCCGGAATGTTAGGGTAAAGCCCGTTAGGAGCTGGCCTTTGGTCTCATGCGCAAGCGCCCGCCCCGGAGCTTGTCCGCAAGCCACACCATGCGCCGCTGAGCCGCGGTACAGGGCCTGATGTGAATATGAAAAAGAACTTTATGGACCCGGTCCGCCGCATCCCGCTGGCACGTGCGGCCTTGGCGCTGACTATCGCGTTGGTGGGGGGCAGTTGCCTCGGAGTACCGGCATGGGCCCAGTCCTCCGGCCCCCAGCCGGCCCCGACGTCGGACGTTCAGGAAGCGTCGCCGTCTCAGGGCCCCCGCCCGGCCGGAAATGGCTCCGATTCAGCGGCCCCCGGCAGCGAGTTGCCGGGTAACACGTCGGTGTCCGAGCAGCAAGAGCCGCTTCCCGCCGTCGAACCTTCACCAGCAGTTGCCCCAGCGCCAACATCAGACGCCTCCGGGCTGTCCGCGACGCAGCGCCCAACGGCCCAGGCATCGCCCGGCACCGCACCCGATGCCGACGCCATGAAAGCGGCAATGCGGGCGGCTATTCCGGCCGGTGGCGCTGAAATGGGCCAGAGATCACCAAGAGTGTTGTCGGCAAAGCAACAGAGCGCATCTGCGCCGCCTGCCGGGGCCAAGGGAGTTGGCGGTTCAGTGAATTCCGTCGTCCCCATGGCTGCCGACACGGGTCACTGGCGTCCCACCATCGGCATCGCCGGACAGGACGTCAGCGCCCATCAAGGCAACGTCAATTGGCAAAGCCAATGGAACCAGGGTTCCCGATGGGCGTACGTGAAGGCGTCCGAGGGCAACTACTACGTCAATGAAAACTACGCGCAGCAGTACAACGGCTCCCGTGAAGTAGGCATGGTCAGGGGCGCCTACCACTTCGCGATCCCCAACTGGTCCTCGGGTGCGGATCAAGCCAGATATTTCGTGGCCAACGGGGGTGGATGGTCTGCCGACGGTTACACCCTCCCGCCCGTCTTGGACATCGAATACAACCCCTACGCCGGACGCACCATCAACGGCTTCTACTTCGGCAACACCTGCTATGACATGTCCAAGGCCCAGCTCGGACAATGGGCAGCCGATTTCGGCAATACGGTCAAAGCCCTTACGGGCCGTTTCCCGGTCATCTACAGCACCACCGACTGGTGGAACAGCTGCGTAGGAAACAGCACGTTCGGAAGCTATCCGCTGTGGATCGCGTCGTACTGGAACAACCCCACGAACTCTCCCGGGAACCTGCCCTCCAGTTGGGGCAACTACACCATGTGGCAATACAGCAGCACCGGCCCGTTTGAGGGCGATTCGAACATCTTCAATGGCAGCTATGACCAACTCAGGACTTTTGCGCGCGGCGTTTCGTCCCCATCCAATCCCTCCATCCGCTCAGGAGCCGACCTCCTCGCCACCAGCGCGGGAGGGAGCTTGGATGCATTCCCTGCCAACGGCGCGGGCCGAATCACTGGACCGATTGCGATCGGCTCAGGATGGTCCGGGGCTACTGCGATATACGTAGTGGACTGGAACCAAGACGGCGTGCAGGACATCCTCTCTCAATGGTCAGATGGCACTTTGAAAGTGTTCAGGGGCGCACCGGGCGGAGGCTTCTACGCCCCCATCCAAGTAGGTTCCGGATGGCAGGAAATGTCACTCACTGTTGGATGGTGGAACCTCAAGGACGGATACCCTGGGGTCGTAGGCCAGGATTACCAAGGGAACCTGTACCGCTACCCGAACACCGGCGGTGGAGGCCTTGGAAATGGTAGCCTCATCGGCACAGGTTTCAGCGGGCACCAGCTGAATCAGATCGATTTTGATGGTGACGGCAACCAAGACATGGTCACAAGGACTGCCGACGGAACCCTCAGGATGTATAGATCCAACGGCGTCGGAAGCTTCCTTGGCGAACCCGCCTCTGTGATCGGGTCAGGCTGGGGTGGAATGACTGCGGTGAGTTCCTCGACGAACTTTTCAGGAGCTGACTCCCAGGGATTGCACGCCCGGGCCGCCAATGGGGACCTGTACTACTACCCCGCGTACTCAGGAAACTGGGGCGACCGCAGTCTTGTTGGTTTGGGGTGGAACGACGCTTCCCTCATCAGTGGGGCCGCCTTGGATGTCGATTCAACCCTCGGCGTCGATTCGGAAGACCTTCTGGCGGTCCGACCCGATGCCAACCTGTACCGCTACCCGGGCACCGGCACCACCGCCCTGTTGCCCCAGGACCTGGTGGGAACCGGGTGGGGCGGACTCTCGGCAGGATTCGTGACCGATTGGAACGGGGATGGGAATCTGGACATCGTGGCCCAATGGTCCGATGGCCGGCTAAACGTGTACCCCGGCAAGAGCGGCAAGGGCTTTGGCGCGCCCTTCTCCCTGGGCAGCAACTGGAAGGGCTGGACACTGACTGTAGGTACATGGAAGAAAGCCGATGCCCACCCGGGGATCGTGGGCTACGATTCGACGGGCCGGATGTATTACTTCAACAACCCATCGGGAAAGACAGTCTCCAACGGCGTATCCATCGGTGTTGGCTGGACTGGGATGGACATTGTCCAGATGGACTTCGACAAGGATTCCAATCCTGACCTGCTGGCCAAGACCAGCACCGGCGACTTGAAGTTGTATCGCTCCAACGGCACCGGGAATTTCCTGGCCGGCGCTGCGACCTTGGAAGGCACGGGCTGGAATATCATTTCCAGCTTCAACGCAGTCCGCGGATTCGACGGAGCAGGCTCCACCGGCATCATTGCCCGGACCACCATCGGCGAGCTCAGGTACTACCCCATCGGGGCGAATAAGACCTGGGGAACGGCAACCCGGATCGGCTCAGGCTGGAACGGGCTCACCATCCTGGCTCCTGCCGCTCCATAGGAAAGACGTTTGGAAGTACAACCAAAGGGTCAGCCAACGGGAGTTGGCTGACCCTTTCGTTGTGCGGGAATTACGCCAGCAATGAATTCATGGCATTGATCAGCGTGGTTTCCACCCCATTGGTCCCCGCCTTAAAGTGCGCAATGTGGCCGTAGACCGTCATTGAGCCGCCGGCAATTCCGGGGAAGTCAGGTTCCCACCCGCCCTCGTAACTGCCCAGAGGCATGGAAGCCCCAAAAAATTCGTTGCTGGGAATGTAGCAGCAGGATTCATTTGCATAGCCACCGACAATAATTCCATTGGTGCCTCCATTGAGATTCCTGAAGTAGGCAGCATAACCGCTGACCAATTCTCCACCGATCATGGCGATCTTCAACTGCGGGCTGCCGTTGAACTTCCACACTTGGAACGGTGACGGAACGGACGTGGCCACAGTGTTGCTGTCAATGCGCCCGATCATCACCTGGGCGTGCCGCTGGTACCACTGCGGTTGGCCGCTGGGGTTCGCCAGCCGGGCAACGTAGGCGGCGCGCACCGAGGCCAGGTTTCCTGCAGTCGGAGTGATGTCCAGCGGAAGCTGGACTTCCTGGTAACGGGTCACCAGCGGACCGCTGAGCGCACGGCCGGCGGACTGCATGTTGTTATTGACGGTGGCTCCCAGGGCATCGCCGTGCTGGTCGCGGAGTTCCCAGCTCCTGACGCCTCCGGGGTCTTGGTCACCGGCGGGCCCTTGGATAAACATCGCAAAGCAATCAGCGTTGCGATTCTCGATGTAGTTGCAGGCGCCGGCCGCGAAATCGCCGTCGAACAGCGTCCGCAGGCCTGCGCTGATGGGGTGGCAACCGTAACTGAAAATCACCGCGGCGGGCGTACCGTTTGACCGCCGCGCCACCAGGATGGGTACTGCGGTCTCCGTGTACGGAAGACCCACCCTGTTAGCCGCGAAGTTCTGGCTGGAGACTTTGTAGTCAAACGTCACCGCGGTTTCGTCCGCATCCAGAGCGGACTGGGCCAGATCCACGATGGTGTCTTCCAGGTCGGCGCTGTAGGAGCGAACCAGCCCCAGATCAGCCAGTCCATAGGCCATGAACGGGTGCAAAGTATCGATCAAGGCGGGTCCGTTGTGGGTGTGTGTTGCCTGGATCAGGATGTCGCTGCTGGACCATCCTGCCAGGGCTATGATCCGGTCCCGGATCCGTTGGTGCATGGCCCGCGGCAACGCCAGGACATCCAGGCTGATGATGACATGGGGGTTGGCATCTTCCCAAATCACAATAGCCCTGGCGTATAGGGGTTCAAACGGTGAACTGCTGGTGGCCTCGCGTCCACCGTCCGTGGAACCGTATCCGGCCATATACGGATTGGTGCTTAGCGACGGCGTTATATCAGCGCTTGCCGTTCCAATTCGAAACGCCATTAGAGATCACTCCTCGATTGTCCGCAACGGGTGATCGTCCTTTGCTCCAGCAAAGTCAGCTTCCCGAAAACGTTGAAATACCAAGACACGGGACCATCTTCATTACACCATGTGGACCCGCAAAGATGTGTGGATAAAAGACCTTTTAGTGGACGGGCGTTCACTGGGGCGAAGAGGTCTTTAGCCAGCGCGTGAAAAGCGCGGCTTGCGGGGCCAAAGGCGCCAGGGTCAGGGCCCCTTTCACCACGGGAACTCCATAGGCAGACAAGGAAGCAGCAAGCGTTCTGTGATCTGTGCGCGTGCATGCCCTCACGATCCGGAGGCACAGCTCGGCGGCCTGTCCGGGAGGAGCGCCCGCTGCGACTGCGGCGTTGACGGCAGCAGCTTCTTCGGGAGTCAGCACCAGCGGTCCAGGGCCCACGTAGGCCACTTGGCAGTCGGCAATGTGCATGTAGCGCGTTGACGCCCATACCTCGTCTAGGCTGGAGAACTTGCCGATCAAGCTGCCGTCGGCAGCGGTGCACGTGAATTGGTACCGGATTTTGGGCTCAGGCTTCTCAACAGCCACTTTGTTGTCTGTATCGACAACAGGGGCCATCTGCAAAGCCGAGATTTGGGACGTATATGTTTTGGTTCCTGAACAGCCGGCCAAGGCAATAGATGCCACACCGAGTTGAAGAACACTGCGCCTGCGCATGTTCACCGAGGGATCCCCACTTCATTCGGATGCTCCCCAGCTCCGCATGCATTGGTTATTCGCCCCAAGCCGTTTCCGGCTGCGTCTTAGTACATCTTCCCCTAAATCCTGAATTTGTCACTACATTTCTTTTTCAGGCGCCTGATGACCGCCATGGAACCCGCCCCAGGGACGGAATCGCTACTGCGCGGCACCAGTCCTGGTGCCGTCCGCCCATTCAGCAATGATCTTGGCCTGTGGCGCATCGGGACAGAAGGCCGCCGCAGCAGTCAAGGTTTCACGCCCGGCGTCCTTGAAGCCTCCAGGTCCGGTTTCATCGCTGATCCTGGTGCAGAGTCGCATGACGTCCAACATCACCGCGAGGTCTTGCTCCGGAGAAGCGGCGTCGGGTGCCGCCGTCGCAATCGCCTGCTGTTCGGCAGGAGTCGATTCGAAAGGCTGTTCGCCCTGGAAGGTGACCTCACAGGAGGCCATGCGCGTGTAGTTGGTGGCGGCCCACACTTCGGCCAGGCTGGAAAGCTGGACTTCCGGTGATGCGTCCAGGCTGGTGCAGCGGTAGGCGTAGCGGCCGGGCTCGTCGGCACCGGCCAGCTCCCGATCCGCAGCCGGGTCCTGTGTAGAAGACACCTCCGGCCCACTCGGTTGGGCCGGTTGGGAGGTGATGTCCGACGGCGGCTGACTGGCTTGCGCCGTGCCGCTCACAGTGGGCTGCAGGCTGGGGCCAGCTGGTGTTGGCTGCGGAGAAGGTGCTGTGCACCCGACCAAAAGCATCACCAGCGGTACTGCCATTGCCCACGATTTGCGCATTCGAACCTCCACCACCATCGTGCGGGGCAAGCACACAACGGTCAAGCATTGGCCTCGTCAAATAGCCTTTCGGGCGGTTTTTATGAGATCCCCTAGTGACAAATGGGAAAATTGGTGGAAGATGTACTAAGACGCAGCCGGAAACGGCGTGGGGCGAATAACCAATGCATGCGGAGCTGGGGAGCATCCGAATGAAGTGGGGATCCCTCGGTGGACACGCGCAATCGCAGTGTTCTTCAGCTTGGTTTGGCATGTCTTGCCTTCGCCGTTCGCTCAAGAACCTCTCAACCAACCGCCCGAAAAACCGTCCGCTATTTAGCGGGTGACGGGCGGCAACGCCACAAGGTCACAGCGGTTCTTGCCACCGCCAGCCTGGCCACGGCGGCTCTGACCGGTGTACTCACCGCAGGGCCGGCCTTCGCCGACCAAGCGCGCCAAACAGTGGCCACGGGCCTGACCAAGGCATCCGGAATCGTCGAGGACCCCGATGGTCGACTGTGGGTATCGGATGCCCGCGCGGGTTTCTGCCGTGTCACCGAAACCAGCGGAGCAGCCACGGGAGTCATCGAGACGGGCACCTGTCTCGGGGGAACACTCCCGGGACACGGTGACGGCCCCGCACTGGCCGGTACACCCGCCATGATCGATCCGTCACCCGCCTCTGCCGGCAGTGGTGACGAAATCGCATTCATTCCGGATGCTGCCGTCGGAAGTTCCGATGTTGTGCGCGCACGCTGGAATCCTGATGAGTCGGCCTTCGACTACGACGGTTCGTTGACCATTTTTGACAGCGATCTTCGGCCCAATGCGGTCAGCGACGGTCCGGACGGGAACATCTACCTGTCGTTTGCGAACGCGCGCTCCATCATCAAGATCGTGGACCCCACAGCCCTCCACCCCAGCATTGAATCGATCGCCTCGGTGAACTCGAAGTCCTTGAGCCTGGCCGCCACGCACCGGAACAGCTCCGGCAACGTGGTGGTCTACGTGGCTGAGACGTCAGGCTTGACGGTCTTCACCGCTCCCGACGACGGCGTGCTGACCAACTTCGTGCCGTCGCCGCTGTACAACGTCGGCAAGCCGACGGCTCTCTACTACGACTGGCAGTCACCCCTGGTTCTCTACACCGGTACCGGCGGCGGAACCACCACGGCCGACGCCGGTAAGGACACCATCTCCCGCATTGACCTGAGCACGGACACTGTGGACAACCAGTGGGCTCTTGGTTTCAGCAAAATCGGTGGCCTGTCCATGCGTAACGGCAAGGTACTGGTCATGGAGGATCCGGGGCAGTTGGATCCGGCCAAGCCCACCGAACGCGGTAGGTTGCTGACCTTGGGAGGCGTGGTCCCCTCCATCATCAGTGGTCCGACGGCGGCCAACGGAACCCAGGCCGCAAACCCGGCATTCACCAATGATTCCACCCCCACCTTCACTGTCACGTCCACCCCGGCGGGCGGAGCACTGGAGTGCAGCCTGCAACTGAGCACCGCGACGCCGGTGTGGCAGATCTGCACTGGCGGTACCTTCACGCCGGCCGCAGCGTTGGCCAACGGCGCCTACACGTTCTCAGTCCGGGCTGCACCCTCGGGTCTGCCTGTATCGCGCTCCTTCACAGTCGATCTGACGGCACCTGCCGCGCCCGTGATCACCGCACCCCTTGCCGGGTCGACAGTTAACGGCAAGCCTGTACTGGGGGTAACTTCCGATCCCGACTCCACACTGAGCTGCTCGGTCGATTCCACCACCACATTCACCGCCTGCAGCAACGGCTACGTTTACAACCTCACGACAGCGGGCCAGCACGTCCTTGGAGTGAGGGCCACTGACATGGCAGGCAACATCAGCCCGGTGGCTACGGTTACGGTCACGGCTGACTTGACGGCTCCACAGGTTGCCATCACTGAGCCAGCGGAAGGCGCAACGGTAGGCATCTCGCCTTCGTTCACTTTCACCTCGTCGTCACCGGATATTGCCGGTTTCAGGTGCAAGCTGGGCTCCAACGCCTTTACTGAATGCACCTCTCCAAAGGTGTACACGGACGTTCCCAGTGGTCCTGCAACCTTCACAGTGGAGGCCAGGGACAACGCAGGAAACACAGCCACGGCATCGCGGAATGTGACGGTTTTCGCTCCTGACACCACCGCGCCGGTAGTTACTGCTGATCCAGTCGGCGGAACCTACGGGCCAAACAAGACCGTTGCTCTTTCGGTCAATGAAGCGGCCACCATATTCGTCACAACCGACGGTTCCACCCCCACGACGGCCAGCCCCGTCTATGCCGGGCCGATCCCGTTGACATCCATGACGCTGAAGTACTTTGCCCGGGACACAGCAGGAAACACCTCCACAGTGACCAGCCAAAGCTATGTCGTGGACAACGTTCCTCCCACCCTCACGGTGTCCCCCGCAACCGGCGGCTATGCCTCCGGACAGCAGGTCACCATGTCATCAAATGAGGCGGGGAGCATCTTCTACACCACCGACGGCACCACGCCGGTAACATCCGCTACCGGCACCACCAAGGCCTACACCGCCGCGTTCGCCCTGATCGCGAACACCACGGTCAAGGCAGTGGCTGTGGATGCATTCGGCAACGCGTCTGCAGTGGAAACCCGCGCCTACACGGTGCTGGACACCACACCTCCAGTGGTCACTGCAACCCCACCAGGTGGCAGCTACCCTGCGAATCAACAGATCACGCTGGCATCAAACGAGCCGGGATCCAGCATCTACTTCACCACGAACGGCGCAAATCCCACGGCTACTGCCGGCAACAAGTACACGGCACCGATCACCCTGACGGCAGCCATGACGCTCAAGTACTTCGCCGTGGACACCTCCAACAACAGTTCCGCCATCGTGGCGCAGAACTACACGGTGGTAGCCCCTCCGGCCAACATCTGGAAGGACTACACCGGCGATGCCAAGAACGACGTGTTGGCAAGGGACAACAGCGGCACCTTGTGGCTGTACCCGGGAAATGGAACCGGTGGTTGGCTGACCCAGAAGTCCCTGGGGACCGGATGGAACTCGCTGAACGCGATCATCCCCACCAAGGACTTCAACGGTGACGGTCGCAGCGACATCCTGGCACGCGACACCAACGGGGTCCTGTGGCTCTACCCGGGCAACGGCAACGGCGGATTACAGACCAGGGTCCAAGCAGGAACGGCCTGGCAAGGCATGACGCTTATCCTCGCACCAGGGGACTTCAATGGCGACGGCAAGGCCGACATCCTGGCCAGGGACTCTGCCGGCGCCTTGTGGCTCTACCGTGGCAACGGTACCGGTGGCTTCATATCAAGCGCGCAGGTGGGCGCCGGATGGAATGCCATGAATGCAATCCTCAGCACCGGTGACTTCAATGGCGACGGCAAAACCGATGTTCTTGCCCGCGACACATCCGGCATCCTCTGGCTGTACCCGGGCAATGGAACAGGCGGGTGGCTCAACAGGGTCCAAGTAGGAAGTGGTTGGAGCGGAATGACCGCCATACTGGGGCCCGGTGACTTCAACGGCGACGGCAAGAACGATGTCCTTGCCAGGGACTCGGGGGGCAACCTCTTCCTCTACCCGGGTAACGGAACCTCCGGCTGGCTTTCCCGCAGCCAAGTGGGTTGGGGCTGGGGAGGATTCACCTCCCTCCCGTAGCTGAACGGGTTGCACAAAGGGGAGAGCCCGGACGCGTGATGCGTCCGGGCTCTCCCATGTGTCTTCTTGTGTTTGGCCTTCTAGGTGCGTTCCTTCATGGGGTGCATGGAAGGCCTGTTGGGACTGGCTTGAATGTCCAGCTGCAACGAGACCAGCAGCATCTGCACGCCCAGCACAAACGGCACCACAGCGAGCATCACCGACCCTGCCGTGGGCGAACCCACGCTGGCTGCCAGGACCCAGATCCCAGCCACCAGGCCCATGACGATCAGTGCGATCCCGGCAATGAGCAGGAGAGCCACGGCGGAGAAGGACCACACCATGTACTTCCACCACACCCGGCGCCAGAAACCACCGAAAAGCATCGCCAGCAGTTCCGGGATAACCTTCCGGAGCTTGATGCTGGACACCTCATTGCCGTACACGGCCGGAATGGGAACGTCCACAATCGGCACGTCCAGGATGTTCAGGTGGATGAGAAGGTCATTCTCGAAGCTGTAGCGGGCAGCTACCTTATTCATAGGAAGACGGCGGAGCACCTCGGTCCGAATCGCGGTGTAGCCATTCTGAGGATCGAAGATGTGCCAGTAGCCGGAGGCCAGCTTTGTCATGAAGGACAGGACAATGTTGCCGAAGATACGGTAACCGGGCATGCCGGCAAACGACTCGCCGGAGAAGAACCTGTTGGCCTTGGCGAAACCGTAGCCTTCGACCACAGGGTCCAGCAGTTGCGGAAGGTAATCGGGATCCATCTGCGCGTCGCCGGCCATGACGACGTTGATGTCAGCACCCAATTCCATGGCAGCCTTGTGGGCTGTCAGGACAGCGCCACCTACGCCCTGGTTGACCTCGTGGCGGATCAAGGTGACCCTGCCGTCGTCGGCCCGGCGGGCAGCACCAGAGGTGTCGTCCGGGCTGCAGTCATCAACAATGACAATGTCATCGACAAAGTCGGGCATCGTTTCGATCACCCGTGCAATGTGGTTTTCTTCTTTATAGGCCGGTACTACCGCGGCTATTCGAACGCCTCGATACATCGATTATCCTTCGCTGCTGTTAGGTGTGAGTTTTTGGGCCGGCAAGCCGGAGTCAGGCTCGCCATTTACAGGTTCAGTGGCGTTCTTCACCTGCTTTTGCTGCGGGAAGATCCAGTGCTTATAGATGAAGTAGTTCCACCCCATGGTGACAATCGTCGCAACTACTTTACCCACTACATATCCGGCACCCAGGAACTGGAAGAGCTCCACGATGCCCATGACTGCCACGGTGTTGAATGCCAGAAGGACCGAATACCTGAGAACGCCGCCCAGTGCAGTGCCGCCGCCGTTGAAGGCAAAATGGCGCTGCAGGAAGTAGTTGAAGAAGAAGCTGCCCCAGAAACCGGCTCCTGTGGCGAGCCACAGGGGCCAGCCGAAGACCTGGAAACACAGAGCAAGCAGGCCAAGGTCAACCAGGAAGCTCAGGCCGCCCACCACAAGGAACTTGAACAGGCTCGAGGCCATGAACTTTCCGATGAAAGCTTTCATGATCAGCAGATCCTTCCTAGCGGGGCAATACCATCAGGCTTGGTGTTCTCAAGGATTCCAGAGACACCGTCAAGCTGAAGACGATCCTTGGATGCGGCGTCGAACGCTTGCTTGCCGCCAGGGAGCTGGCTCCAGTCGATCTGGTACAGAGCCGCGTTGCCTTCACGCTGCACGAGCTTAAGGTACGGGATGGAATCCGGCTGTGTCAGGCCCGGCTTGGGCTCATCCCACGCACGGATGCGTCCGTCAGCAATGTAGACCCACTCGATGCCGAGCTCGGAAGCAGCGGCACGTGCGGAATCGTCGGTGGCGAGATCACCCAACTTCTGAAGGACCAGCAGCTGCCGGTTGGTGGGAAGGATCTCGAAGTGGCGGATCATAGGCATACGGTTCCCGAGTGCATACATCCACACAGAACCGTCGCAGGAATCGTTCAGCACGGTCGCATCCTGCGGCACATAACGGTCCATGGAGCTGAGCAGGTCAACCTCGGATTTACTGAGCGTTGCACCGTCCACCTTGGTGTTAATGTTGATCCGCTCCGCGTTCTGCTTGAAGTACGGGATGGCGGCAATGCCGCTGACCAAGAGCACGGCAGCTGCAACGGCGGCCGTCAGTATGGGGCTGCCCTTCCGAGACGAGCCTGTCTCCTGGTTGGTGGATCGGGACGCACGGATCCTTCCAACAAGCCAAGCAACTCCCTCTGCCACTTGGGCAACACCAAGGCCTGCCAGCGGAATGAGGAGCATGACGAGGATGCCGAAGATCCGCCACTGGTCATCGTAGAAGGGAGCGGTCAACGACATGAACCGTGGGTTGTCCGTACCCATGGTGTAAACCGAGAGGAAGGCGAACGCCAGGACGGGACCGAAGTACCACCACATGCGGATCCTGAAGACCAGCGCAAGGCAGCCCAACGCCACCATGCCCGTCAGGATGGGCATGGCCATGGAGCCATGATTCAGGAAAATAATGTTCTGGATGGCGCCGTTGCGGTCCGTGTCGGCTGCCCAAACCTGCTTGGAGACCCGCTCGGATTCTTTCAACATCTGGGTAATGATGGGCAGCCCCAGGATGACGGCCAACATACCCGATATGGCCAGGTAGATGGTGATCCCCAGAATTCTTCCCTTGCGCCGTATCAGCGCGGACAGCATCCAGAAAACCAGTACCGGGAGGACCACGAAGGCCAAGGACGGGTGAACGGCGATCAGGCCCACTGCACCGAAAGCGATTCCAGGAATCCAGAACTTCCGGCGGTCCACGGCGCCTTTGACAGCAAGGTACACAAAGGGACCCACCAGCAGCATCCCGGCAAAGAACGGAATCAGCGGACCGCGCCACAGCAGGTCGTAGGGGTACACCGTGAACCAGCCTGACACGGCACCCGCGGCTGCCACGGCAAGGGGGCGGCGGGTAACCACCATGGTCAGCGCCATGGTGCTCAAGGGCAACTGAACGCCCATCATCATCAGGACGAAGACGTTCAGGAACACGGGGATGCTGACGCCGCTCATCGGCCAGAAAAGCGAGAGCACGGCATGGAAGGCGATCGGGTAACTCCGGATCGGTGCTTCGGCAATGTTGGTGTCGTAGTAGGCAAAGTTGCCCGCGATGCTGGGGTCCCACTCGTGATTGACCGAGATCAACCGGATCATGTTGGCATGCCAGGGTATGTCCCAGTCCTGGTTTATCCCCAGAAGGCCTTCTGTGCCAACGGTCCACGACACCGCGGCAACGGCACCGCCGGCCACCAGACCAGCGCCGATGACCCACCAGGTCCCCTTGAAGTGGTGCTTCCCAAAAATGCTCTTTACGGGAGGGCTGTCGAACTTATCCGGGAAACGGCGCTGGAACGCCATCCGCGCCACAAATAGCACCGCGGACAACAGAACCAGAACCAGTACGACGGGCAGTAACTGCCAGCTCAAGCCCAGGGCATTGCCCATGACGCCTATAACGGTCAGAACGCCCATGCCCAGGAGCGGAGCCACCACGGGCAGCAGAATCCGACGCACGCCCAGCGCCTCGCCGAGGAGCCAGCCTGGCCCCCACCACAACGCAACGATCAGGAGTACACACAACAGCAGCGGGCCGATACCCATTCCTACGATCGCCTTTCTTAGATGCTCTTACCAGCCATCCGTTGACAGACGACTCTTACAATTGATGTCGGTTAGTTGCGTTCCCGAAGCCAGGCGACTGCCTGATCCGCGGGTCCCTCGAACTGCACCGTTCCCGAGGACAGGACGACGCCGCGGTCACAGATACGCGAGATCATGTCGAGGTCATGACTGACCACCACCAAGGTTCTTCCCTCGTCGGAGAGCTGCTTGATCTTGGCCAAACACTTCCGCTGGAAGGGTTCGTCGCCCACGGCCAGGATCTCGTCCACCAGGAAGATGTCCGGCTGGGTATGGACCGCAACGGCGAAGGCGAGGCGAAGGAACATACCCGACGAGTAAAACTTCACCTCGGTGTCGATGAACTGCTCTATTTCGGAAAAGGCAACAATCTCGTCGAACTTTTCGTTGATTTCCTCTTCGGTCATTCCCAGGATCGCCGCGTTCAGGAAGACGTTCTCCCGGCCGGATAAGTCCGGGTGGAAACCCGCGCCGACCTCGATGAGTCCGGCTACCCGTCCCTTGGTGCGGACCGTTCCCTTGTCCGGCAGAATAACTCCGGATATGAGTTTCAGCAGGGTGGATTTGCCTGAACCATTGAAACCCAGCAGGGCCACGGTCTCACCGGGCTGGATCTCGAAGCTTACGTCGTGGAGGGCGTCAAACTTCTTGCTAAGATCGCTCTTCCGTCCCTTCACCAACCAGACGAGAGTCTCCTTCAGGGAGTGAGAATGGCGTAGGTTGAAGGTCTTTTTCAGGCCTTTGACAATAATTGCGGCGCCCAATCAGACCTCCTGCGCAAAGTGGCCCTCAAGTCGTCGGAAGACGATTTGGCCGATAATAAGGAACAAGGCTGCCATGCCGAGGCCGATGAGCCCGGTCCACATCAGGTGTGGTGGCAGTTCCACAGGTCGATCCACCGTGGGATACCAGAAAGCCCAGTGAAACAGTTCGACTGCTACGGTGATCGGGTTCAACTGATATATGACCAATACCCACTCGGGTGCCAGCCGTCGGATCATAGTCCAGTCGTAAAGCACCGGAGAAGTCCAGGTAACGATCATCATCAACATATCAACAATGTTCTC
Organism: Paenarthrobacter sp. NPDC091711; assembly: GCF_044756605.1. NCBI lineage: Bacteria > Bacillati > Actinomycetota > Actinomycetes > Micrococcales > Micrococcaceae > Paenarthrobacter > Paenarthrobacter sp. NPDC091711. The sequence continues at coordinate 137,844 of NZ_JBIVTF010000004.1, read as the reverse complement.
GGCATCACGGAAGAAGACATTGATGGCCCCGGCCAAAAGGCCCAGCCCAGTCGCAGTTACCGCCACGATAACAAAGCCCAATGCAGCCCCGACGAGCTGCATAATGTCCGGGGTCCAACCGCTGAGCAGCGCTGCCGCCAGCAGGACCACAAGCTGAGGGAGGAAATGAACAGCCGCAACCCACACTGAAGCGACAGGGAACAGCTCCCTTGGAAGGTAAATCTTTTTAACCAAGGCAGCATTGGACACTATCGATCTCGTTGCGTTGGAGAACGCTTCCGAGAAGAAGTTGATGACTATCACGCCGGAGAACATGTACAACGCGTAGTTGGGAATCTGATCCCCCACGCGAAGCACAATCCCCAGAGCAAAGAACAGCACTACGTATTGGACCAGCGGCTTTACGTAGGACCATGCAAGTCCTAAGACAGAGCCGCGGTACCTTACACGGAGTTCCTTACGTACTATCAACTTTAGGAGGTAGCGGCGACGATATACGTCAAGCAGCCCCGCACCTACACCGGGAACAGCATATGTATCAGTGGAAGTCGTCATTGCTACTTGCTGGGCTCCGATGCTTCGAATGTTTCCCGCCACGCTTCCATGGAAGTAATTTCAGGAAGGGCATTCTGGTACTGCACCCGGAGGTTCTCCCAGTTGGAGAAGAGTTGGGCGTGAAGCTTTGCAGATTCGACCACCAACTGCCGTGCCATCTTGGGATCCCGCAAATGCCAGGAAGCGCCTGTGCCGTCTGCGTTCGACACGACGGCGCTGTCCAGGTGCGCCAGGCTCCACCATTTGCCATCCTGATGGGCTACGTGGGCTTCAGGGTTAGCTTTCGCGGTATCGCGAACGGGCGCCAGCGTCTGCTTGAGGACAGTCTTCACTGCCCAGGGAAGCAGACCCAACGCACCCGGCTGTTTGTAAGACTGCGGCTTCTTCGGGGGCCGCTTGCGGAAGACCTCGGGGAACGCAGCGGGGTCTGTCTTGACCTGCGAGTCCGGGAACTCCTCACGCATCGCACGGAGCTTCGGCATGGTGGTGGGCAATTGCTTGTGCAGGTTACCCGGCCCGGCCAGGACATCGCGGAGAGCCATCACGCGGGCCTGCTCCGGGTAATACTGCATGGACACCAGGTGCTTGACGTCCGTGTTCAAGCTCTCCCGCAGAATTCGCCCACCCTTGGGGAACGGGGAGTGCAGGAGAGTGGCGATGAGACGGTTGCGTTCGTGGTAGTAGGCCTGCCAGTCCACGGAGTCGTCCTTGTCAGCCCACGAGACATGCCAAACAGCTGCTCCCGGGAGCGTGACTGTGGGGAAGCCTGCTGCGCGGCCCCGGAGAGAGTACTCAGCGTCATCCCACTTGATGAACACAGGAAGGGACAGGCCGATGGTTTCAACAACGGTCTTGGGGATGAGGCACATCCACCAGCCGTTGTAGTCAGCGTCCCAACGACGGTGCAACTGCGGAGTGGAGCGAAGACCGGCATTGGAGAAGTCGTGATTGCCAAGTCCTTCCACGGGTCCCCAAAGGAACCTGTAGAAGTTGACGACCTCTGAGTACGCGTGCAGGACGGATTTGTTGTACATGTCGAACATGTGGCCGCCAACGATGGTGGGCTTGCGGCAGAGGTCGGCAAACGCCACGGCGCGCATTACACCCTCTGTTTCCAGCTCAATGTCGTCGTCCAGCAGCATGACGTAGTCGCTCTTGTCGGAAACGACCATCTCGTACATGTTCCGGGCGAATCCACCGGAACCACCCAGATTGCCCTGGTTGATGATCCGGAGTTGGTCACCCATGGACTCAGCAACGGTATCGAAGCCGACTTCGTCAGCTACCTTCTTGTTGCCCTGGTCCACGATGATGAGCTCGGCAAGTATTTCCCGGAGACCCGCGTCAGCATCGATGGACTTGATGGTCTCGAGGCAGTAATCGGCACGGTTGAACGTCGTGACGCCGAGGGTGACGCGACCCTGCGGGCGGCCTTCATCCGGCACAGCCCAATGAGCGCTCTTGAGCGTCATGCCATCGCCGCCTGCAATGAGGTCGAACCAGTACCAACCGCCATCTCCGAAGGGAGCCAAGGTCAAATCGAAATCATTGGTGGACGATCCCTCCACCAGAATCGAATCAACGCGCTGCGCCGCGCCACGGGCGTTGGAACGGTACACGATGACCGTTCCTTCGCCCTCGGTTTCAATGTGGAGCACGGTCTTTGTGGCAATGGTCCATTTGCGCCAGTAGCTGGCAGGGAAAGCATTGAAGTAGGAACCGAAGGAAAGTCGCTCACCGCGACGGACCTGAACGGAGCCGCGGCCCAGGATGTCTTCCGGGTGGAGTTTCCGTGCCATGCCGATTGCTTGCACATCGGCGCTCCCGCCGCTCTTTTGGACCTTGTTGGTGTCAGGGTCCACATACAGCGGCAGTGTGTCGAGATCGCGGTTGGCGGGAAAAATCACGCGCTGGACAATCCGCAAGTTCTGTTCCGTCGATGCCGGGGTTTCAGCGGCAGTAGTGGCCGTCATGGCAATCTCCTGGCTTTCGTTTGTTGTAGCGGTCATGCGTCCACTCCCCCGCTTTCAAGCTTGGCGCCGCCGGTGAAGTGCGGCTTGATCTTGTTGTCGTACATGGACATGGCCGAACCGATGGCCATGTGCATGTCGAGGTACTTATAGGTTCCCAGGCGGCCACCGAACAGAACCGATTTCTCGCCCTTGGCAAGATCACGATAGGCCAGCAGCTTCTGGCGGTCCTCAGAAGTGTTTACCGGGTAATACGGCTCGTCGCCCTTTTCGGCAAAGCGCGAGAATTCGCGCATGATGACCGTGGCGTCCTTGGTGTAATCACGCTCGGGGTGGAAGTGGCGGAACTCATGAATGCGCGTGAACGCAGCATCAGCGTCCGGGTAGTTCATCACAGAACAGCCCTGGAAGTCCTCAATCGGGAGGACCTCCTCTTCGAGATCGATGGTGCGCCATGAGAGATCGCCTTCGGCATAGTCGAAGTAACGGTCAACCGGACCCGTGTAGACAACCGGCACTTGACCCAAGACCGAAGACCGGCCAAACTCGCCGTCGTCGAAGAAGTCTGTGTTCAGGACTACCTCAATGTTGGGGTGATCCGCCATGCGTTCAATCCACGCGGTGTAACCGTCTACCGGCAGACCCTCATAGGTGTCATTGAAATACCGGTTGTCGTAGTTGTAGCGCACAGGAAGCCGCGAGATGATTTCAGCCGGCAGGTCCTTCGGGTCCGTCTGCCACTGCTTTCCCGTGTAGTGCTTAATGAAGGCCTCGTAGAGAGGGCGTCCAATGAGTTGGATGCCCTTATCATTGAGGTTCTCGGGATCGGTACCCGCCAGCTCGCCAGCCTGCTCGGCAATGAGAGCCTTTGCTTCCGTGGGGCTCATAGCTGAGCGGAAGAACTGGTTGATGGTGCCCAGGTTAATGGGCATGGGGTACACCTCACCCTTGTGGCTGGTGTACACCTTGTGCTGGTAATTGGTGAACTTGGTAAACCTGTTCACATATTCCCAAACACGTTCATTTGAGGTGTGGAAGAGGTGGGCACCGTAGCGGTGTACCTCGATTCCGGTCTTCGCCTCATTCTCGCTGTAGGCGTTTCCACCAATGTGGTGGCGGCGATCGAGTACCGCAACCTTCAGCCCCAACTCGGTGGCGGCGCGTTCTGCAATGGTCAGGCCAAAGAAACCCGAGCCGACGACGACGAGATCAGCGTTCACAAACTCTCCTGTGTATTGGCGTGCGGGCACAGAGATGCCCACGTCTACCTGTCAAGGCTACCCGACGTGACCGAGGTTCCCCGTATCGGAGGACGGTACCCGCCTGCTCTGGGCAGCTCTCCAAACGGCAAAGGGAGACCGGCCCTTGGCCAATCTCCCTTTGTCCGATGGGCAAAGAGCCCACTCAGAGCGTGATCACTGAGCCGGACTTCGCGGAATCCAGGACCGCTTCCGCGACCCTAAGGGTCTCGAGGCCTTCGGCCATCGTCACGATGTTCAGTGACTTGCCAAGCACCGCATCGCGGAAGGCTTCGTGCTCCATCTTGAGGGGCTCACGTTTCGCCAGGGCAAAGCGAGTTGAAGATCCTTCCGAAACTCCCCGGAACGCCGCGACGGAATCCCAATCCGTTTGAAAAGTGCCGTTTTCAATGAACGTGAGGTCAGCGGAAATGGTGTCTGCAATAAAGGCTCCGCGTTCACCGAGAACAACTGTGGTGCGCTCCTTCATCGGCGAAAGCCAGTTCACGATGTGATTTGTTACCACACCGCTCTTAAGGTGGCCTATGGCCGTAACCATGTCTTCGTGCTCTCGGCCACTTCGGGAGGTGGTGTGCGCTACGACGTTGACGAAGTTGCTGTGCGCGAGCCAGGCAGTGAGATCAATATCATGTGTTGCCAAATCTTTAACGACGCCAACATCGGCAATTCGTGCGGGGAAAGGGCCTTGTCGCCGGGTACTAATTTGGTACACGTCGCCCAAGTCACCGTTCTCCAGCCGTTCACGCAAGCTCTGAAGGGAGGGGTTGAACCTCTCGATGTGGCCAACCGCGCCGATGAGGCCCTTCTTTTCGAACGCTTCAGCGATACGACGGCCTGATTCGGAATCACTGGCAATCGGCTTCTCTACCAGGCAGTGGATGCCGGCGTCTGCCAACTGCAGGGCGACCTCCTCATGGAGGATGGTAGGCACAGCCGCAACCGCCATATCGATGCCCTGATCGATCAGTTCCTCGACGGAATTATAAACAGTGAGTCCGTCGGCCACATTGTGAGGATCCCCGAAGGAGTCAGCGACGGCAACGAGGTCGACGCCTTCAAGCTCGCGGATAACGCGGGCGTGGTGGCGGCCCATCATCCCCAGTCCGATGAGGCCTGCACGCAAATTTGCCACTAGCTTCCTGCCTTCGCAATGGCGTTGACCGCGGAAACGATGCGGTCAAGGTCGTCCTGGCTCAGCGACGGGTGTACCGGGAGCGACAATACGCTGGCCGCGGCTTCCTCCGTGACGGGCAGGTCATCCGAGGTCTGGAAAGGAGCGAGGCGGTGGTTGGGGATGGGGTAGTACACGCCACAGCCCACGTTGTATTCCTCGCGCAGTGCCTTCGCGAAACCGTCACGGTCCTCAGCAATGCGGATGGTGTACTGGTGGTACACGTGCTCGTAGCCCTCAGAAACCTTGGGAGTGACAACACCCTCGATGTTGGCGTCGAAGAAGGCAGCGTTCTCCTGACGGGTCTTGGTCCAGGCATTGATTTTGGTCAGCTGAACGCGACCGATTGCGGCGTGGATGTTGGTCATTCGCGCGTTGAAGCCAACAAGCTCATTTTCGTACTGGCGCTCCATGCCCTGGTTGCGAAGCAGCCGGAGTCGACGCTCGACGTCGGGCAGGCCGGTGCTGACCATGCCACCTTCGCCGGAGGTCATGTTCTTGGTGGGGTACAGGCTGAACATAGCGAAGTCACCGAAGGTACCCACCTTCCGGCCGTTGACTGCCGCACCGTGTGCCTGGGCTGCGTCTTCGAATACCTTCACGCCGTGCTTGGAAGCGACCGCGCCGATTCCGTCCACGTCAAAGGGGTGGCCGTAGAGGTGAACGGGCATGATGGCAGCCGTGCGGTCCGTGATTTTCGATTCAACGGATGCGGGATCAAGGGTGTAGTGATCCAGGTCCACGTCAGCGAAGACAGGAGTCGCTCCCGTCAAAGCCACGGAGTTGGCCGTGGCAGCGAACGTAAACGACGGAACAATCACTTCGTCGCCCGGACCGATGCCCGCAGCCAGCAGTCCGAGATGCAAACCGGAGGTGCCGGAGTTGACTGCTACGGCAGCCCTGCCATCGAGGAGGACCTGAGAGAATTCCTGCTCAAAGGATGCAACCTCCGAACCCTGTGCGAGTTGGCCGGAGGCCAAGACAGCCTCTACTGCCTTGCGCTCGTCATCTCCAATGATGGGTTTAGCGGGGGGAATGAATTCGGGGCTCATGCCTCTACCTCTCGAAGGGTCTCGTTCTGTTCAACATATGTGGCGCCGGTCTCCGGGCACACCCAGTTCTCACCTGTGCGCTGCAGCGGGAAACCAGCTTTTCCGACCCAACCGTGGCGTTTGGCCGGAACTCCGACCATCAGGGCAAAATCAGGGACGTCTTTGGCGACAACTGCACCAGCAGCCACGGTGGCCCACCGTCCAATTGTCACTGGTGCGACGCACACGGCGCGGGCGCCGATTGAAGCACCTTCACGAATGGTTACACCAACGGGTTCCCAGTCGTGAGCGCTCTTCAAACCGCCATCCGGGCTAACCGCCCGGGGGTAAGTATCGTTTGTGAGTACTACAGCCGGGCCGATGAAGACGCCGGCCTCCAGTACCGCAGGCTCGTAGACAAGTGCATAATTCTGGACTTTGCAGTTGTCCCCCATCTTGACCCCGGTGCCTATGTAGGCACCGCGTCCCACGATGCAATTGACGCCCAATTCGGCCTGCTCGCGGACTTGGGCCAGATGCCAAATCTTTGATCCGTCACCAATTACCGCCTTGTCTGAAACATCGGCGCTCTCCGCAACCACTATCACCGGTGAAGGTCCTTCCTCATTGAGCACACGCGACAACGAGATTCATCTTAGCTGAGACACCATGCCACGGTGTCAAGGCGGTGTCTGTGCGGGCTCTGGCAGAAGTTGTCCACATAGGACATAACGGCCCCAGCGCTTGAGTTCGCAGGGCCGTAGCGTGATGTGAGCCAGCCCGACAAATATCCGCCACGTCGTAGAGGAAGAGCCCATGGCCTTGGAGTGCACATTGGTACGCGCCCCTGGTGCCGCCGAAACGACGGAACCGGAGGAACTCAGCATCGCTGTCCCGGACGGCACATCCGGTACCCAAGTGGAGCAGCTTCTCAGGAATGCACGTGGGACAGGGATCCTTTCCGTCGGCGGACAACCCCTGACCACTCTTACGGTGGGAGAACCACCTCTCATTCCAGGCGCCGTCCTTGTGGACAATGCACCGCGTCATCCGGGCGGGAATGACATTTCGTCACCCCTGCTGCTTCTTACCCACTCAGGCCCTGGGGCAGGCTCCATCTTCCGGATTCAACGTGGCCGATACCGAGTCGGAAGGGCTTCGACCGAAATCCTTGTGCCGGATCCCGGGATGTCCAGGGAACACGCCATCGTGGAAGTTTCCAGCACAGCCCTCGTGCTGCGGGCGGTACGCGGCGCGAACCCGGTGTTCGTGGACGATCGGTCCATCAAGCGAACATTGCTGACGTCCGCGTCCACTGTGCGATGTGGAAACTCCACTTTCGGTGTTGTTACGAACAGCGATCCTTACCCGCCGATTTCCGGCGATGCAGGCCTGTCCATTGAAGAACCACTGGAAGTACCTCACACCCGTCGCCACTCCAACCGTTCGGCTATGGCACTAGCGGCCGTACTGCCGTTGATAGCCGGAATCGGGCTCGCCGTGGCAACGGGTATGTGGATGTATTTGGGCTTCACCGCAATCTCTGCGATTAGCCTTCTCGTCCCGTTGATCGCAGGGCGGAAAGGCCGGCTGCAGGGCCGGCTGGCCATAGCGCGGGCAGTCCAGGACGACCTCGAACGCAGGCGCCGATGCTCGCCATCGGCAGCAGAGCTGCTTCTAGCGGTTAGCGGCCCCTCTTCAGCGGAACAGCTGACGAAGAAACCTGCCAGGAGAGATTCAACAGACACCCCGCCGGCGGCACTGGCGGCAAATCCCCGCACTCAGGGGCCCGGTATATGGCTCCGCCTCGGAATCACGCAAACCGTGGCAAACATTCAGCTGGTTCCTGAGGATCCACACTTTCGGCAACCACCAATTGGGGCGGCTGCGATGACTTTGGATCCCGGGTACCCCGAAGTGACCCTTTGCGGACAGCCCCATCACACAGATGCTTTGCTTCGTTTCATCTTGATGCAGTTAGCCGGTTTCCCGGGTGCCGCGGAAACGCCGGTCATCATTCTTGGGCGGCTCGGAAGGTTGCCGTTGAGCGCACGGTTCCTCCCCCGCGTCACGCTGACAAGCAGCCTGCACGCTGCCCTTGCGGCGTTGCAGCAAACGAACGGAAGTGTGAGAGGCAGACTCTTCATGGTCGATGATCATCCACCCGACGACTCGGAATTCCGCTCGGCCCTCCTGAAGGCCGCGCGATCCGCCGGGTGGCAAGTGATCAGATGCTGCATTTCGTCCCAACGTTCATCGGTGGTTATCGAAATTTCGCCATCCGGAACTGTCGGCTACCTGGAGACGGGCGCCCAGCGCCGGCCGTTCGTACCGGACTTTCTTTCCGCCGAAGTCTTTGACAGGTTCTGCCGTAAGGCACCTGCCACGTCATTCTCTGAAGGTCATGGCACAGTGATTCCGGAGGCATGTTTTCTGGCTGAGTTGCTCCCCCACGGGCAGCGCAGAGTACTCCGCAGATGGACCGAGTCGACCGGGCATAACGGTCCCACCGCCATGTTGGGAGCGGGCCACGACGGTCAGGTGACCTTCGACTTCAAGCTCGACGGTCCACATCTATTGGTAGCCGGAACCACAGGATCCGGTAAATCCGAACTCCTGAGGACGCTTGTGGCTTCCATCGCTTTGAGTCATTCTCCGGATCACACAACGTTTCTGTTCTTCGATTTCAAGGGCGGTTCGGGTTTGCAGCCACTTGCACGTCTTCCGCACTGCGTCGGACTACTGACAGACCTCAGCAAGCACCATTTGGAGCGCGCTCTTGTTTCGTTGCGTGGTGAGATCCGATACCGCGAACAAATATTCGCTGGCGCCAACGTGTCTGATCTTGCGCAGTACAGGCGAGCGGCCTCCGAACAAGACCCAAATGTGCCGTATTTGATCCTGGTGATCGATGAGTTCCGCATGCTGGTTGACGAAGCTCCAAACGCTCTCCGTGAGCTCATGCGCATCGCGACCATCGGGCGCTCCCTGGGCATTCATTTGGTGATGGCTACCCAGCGGCCCCAGGGGGCACTGACCGCAGACATCCGGGCAAACGTGACCTCAAGCATAGCCATGCGGGTGCAAACGGAAGCAGAATCCATGGACATCATCAACACTAAGGCGGCCGCCTCCATAAGCGTGGAGTCTCCGGGGCGGGCTTACCTTGCCAAAGCTTCGAGTAGCCCCGAAGAGTTCCAAACAGCCTCACTATCGCTCACCCCCGGCTTTGCCGTACCTGGCCCAGGGCTCGGCAGTTCACTGGAGTCCGTGCAGTCGGCCTCCCAGGCTTTGCAGCAACGTTGCGACGTCCGGAGTGTTTCCAGTCAGCAAAGCGCACTCCCGGAAGCTGGTCCCGAGTGGGTTGTTTCGATAGCACACGGGGCTTGGCGGTCGTTTGGCAAACCTCTTCCCAGACGTCCCATAGCAACGCCACTGCCCACATCAATCCCTTGGGGCGAACAGATTAGTGCTGGGGCAGGGAATGGGTCCGGGGTGACAGACCAGTGGACAGTGGGGCCGTTGGCGATCGTCGACAGGCCGACGCATCAAATGGTGGAACCACTGCTGTGGTCGCCGTCCGAAGACGGCCACCTGGCCATGATCGGCAGCGACTCCAGCGGCATGAGGGAATGCTTCAGGGCCTCGTCCGCGATGCTTGCTACCCGGAAACCCCAGCCCCATCTATATATCCTCGATGCGACGGGCACGCTTGGCCACCTCGGCGGCGAGAGTCGGATCGGCGCCGCTGTGGGCCTGCACCAACTTCACTTGGCAACGCGGGTCTTGAAACGCCTCGCCGCAGAAATGGAGCGCCGACGAAGCGCTGGTGTATTCGGGGTAGGTGATTCACCCTTGGTCTTGATCGTGGCGGGGTGGTGCTCATGGGCCACTGCGCTCCGGACAGGGCCCTTCGGTTATGCAGAAGGAATCCTGCAAGACATCGTCAGGGACGGTTGTTCCCTTGGCGTCACTGTGCTCATTTCAGGTGAAAGGGAACTCGTCAGCTCGCGCTTTTTTGCTGCGATACAGAATCGCGCGTATTTTCCCTCGGGATCCACTGAAGAGTCCCGGTTCCACTGGCCGCGACTCCCGGACATGGAATCACTACCAGGGCGCGCGGTCGTCATGGGAAATTTTGCTGGAGAAGACGGCACCGTGGCGCAGTTTCGCGGCGCCCCGGTAAGCGGGCTGTGGCCATTCGAAGACCTCGAGCCCTCCGAACCGCCGTTCCGGGTACGCCCACTCCCCGGCCTTCTACTCGCTGACGACTTTACGGCCCTGCTGGCCACGTTCCCACGGCAATTGTCGGGCGGACCCGGTGGCGGGATGATGATCCAGCCTACGAACGCCCGAGCCGAAAACTCCCGTGGGCAGGCGCCACTTTGGATCGGCGTCGGTGGAGATGAAGCCGACCCCGTAGCCATGCCTCTCCGCGAAAACGGCGTCACCACTATCCTCGGTGGCCCACGTTCTGGAAAGAGTTCCGCTCTGGCGTCACTTCCTGCCCTAAACCCTAGGGTTCCATGGATTTTCCCGCCGGAAGCGTCCAAGTCCGGGGCCTTTTGGGTTTCCATCGCCTGCGAGGCGGAAGCGGGAAGCGTTGACCCCAACAGCATCCTGCTCGTGGACGACGCCGATTCACTGGAGCCCCAAGGCCGTCAGGCCTTGGCTGGCTTGATCGGAAGAGTCCGTGGCATCATCCTGACGGCAACACCAGGTCCGTCCCTGCTTCTGCATCTCCCGCTTGCAAAGGAAGCGCAAGCTTCCAGCATGGGTTTGGTGTTGTCGCCCGGGACGCCCCATGACGGCGACCTTCTTGGCGTGAGACTTGAAGCCGATCGGGACAGGCGCCCGGGTCGCGGCTTCCTCATCGACGGGGCGGCGATAAAGCCCGTTCAATGCGTGTTCACCGCAGGTTTTCCGCGACGTGCGGAAACCGTTGAGGCGCAGCCACGGAAGCTCCGGAAGCCCTCTGATGTTCAGAGTGCCGCGGACGTTCCCCCAGTTCGTGAGGCGTAGGCCACGACGTCATTCTGAAAAAGGAAAACAATTGCAGCCAACGCCGGAAGAAGCATCGCCAGCCCCTGCCATACCAGGCCACCGGTCATCGTGGGAAAGCCAATAGTGAGGACAAACAACTGGGCCACCAAAGCTGCTGCACGAGTCCATCTGTAGCCGCGGAACAGGAAGTGGCCGACGGCGAACAACCATACAGAGAAGGCCAGCAGCAGGCCAAGGGTGAAAACGGCTCCCCAGAAAGTCAGCACTGGAGCACCGCTAAGAAGTTCAAATGCGTACCAGGCCGCGGCACCGAGGAGGGCGAGAGCTTCCAGCAGAACAACCACTGAAATAATCACAATTCCCAAGGGCCGGCGAGCTACGCCGGGTCTGTTCGAAGCGAGGTTCCCCGCCGCATCGGAATCATCACTTCCGTCCGGGCCGGAGACGGGCTGGGCTGGGTTTACGGGAGGTCTTGACACACTGGCACACTACCGGACATAGTCATCTAGCAGTGAGGGCACTGGCGGCTGATGTGATGCATCGCTCACGGATTCCGAGCATTTCGACCACTAACACCCCTTGTTTACAAGGCGTTAACATGAAACGCTTGACTCAGACGACCAAGGGGGCCCATGCGGGCCCCTTTCCTTTGGAGCCTCTCGTGAATGTTTTCACAAAAGGCCCTTCTAGTTCTCACGAATGGAGTGACTGATCAGCATGGATTGGCGTAATCGCGCAGCCTGCCTCGACAAGGACCCGGAGCTCTTTTTCCCAGTAGGCAACACGGGACCAGCACTTCTGCAGATCGAGGAAGCCAAAAGCGTCTGCCGCCGCTGCCCCGTTGTGGACACCTGCCTTCAGTGGGCCTTGGAGTCCGGACAGGACGCCGGCGTTTGGGGCGGCATGAGTGAAGACGAACGACGCGCACTCAAGCGCCGCGCTGCACGCGCACGTCGCGCTTCCTAGCCCAAGGACCGAAAAGGCCGCGGACCGTTTGGTCCGCGGCCTTTTTCGTTGGCTTCTGTTCGCTAATCCGTCGCCCGGCCTTGGGAGGCTAGGCCCTGGCGAGGTTGAGGACGATCTCGACGGCGGTTCCGCCTCCTTCACGCGGGATCCACTGAATAGACCCGCCCAGCTCACTCGTCACGAGTGTACGAACAATTTGTAGGCCCAGCCCCTCGGTGTATTGGCCGTCCGGTAGGCCAACACCGTCGTCTGCAATGGTCACAGTCAGGAATTCGTCGTCGCCATCGCCTTCCGCCCTGTCGGCCAGCAGCCAGACGGTCCCTGTACGTCCCTCAAGCCCGTGCTCAACGGCGTTGGTCACCAGTTCGTTGATGACCAATGCCAGTGGAGTGGCAAAATCGCTGGGCAACTCTCCGAACATGCCTGAACGTTCCGTGCGTACTTGTTGGGACGGGGAAGCTACTTCCGCAGACAACCGGAACTGGCGCCCGATCAGTTCGTCGAAGTCGACGCTCTGAGTCAGTCCTTGAGAGAGAGTTTCATGGACGAGCGCGATGGTGGCCACGCGCCGCATAGCCTGCTCCAGCCCCTGTTTCGCTTCGTCGCTGACCATTCGCCGCGATTGCATTCGCAGAAGAGCTGCCACCGTCTGAAGGTTGTTCTTAACCCTGTGATGGATTTCCCGGATCGTGGCGTCCTTGGTCACGAGTTCCATTTCCCTACGACGCAATTCCGAGACATCGCGGCAAAGGACAAGGGCTCCAAAACGGTGCTGCTCGTCGCGCAAAGGGATAGCCCGCAGTGAAAGGCTGACTCCCCTGGACTCGATCTCACTGCGCCAAGGCATGCGCCCTGTCACCACCAAGGGCAGCGTCTCATCCACCATTCGCCGGTCCTTCAGGAGGCCTGCTGTCACCTCCGCCAGCGAACGACCTTCCAGGGACTCCACTTCGCCAAGTCGACGGAAGGCGGAGACACCATTGGGGCTGGCATATTGCACGATGCCGTCGGCGTCGAGTCTGATGAGACCGTCGCCAACTCGCGGCGCTCCTCGACGGGAGCCCGTCGGGGAGGCAAAGTCGGGCCATAGACCCAACGTCCCCATCCGCAGGAGGTCATAAGCGCACTGGCGGTACGTGAGTTCAAGCCTCGATGGCATGCGTGAGCTGGACAAGTCCATATGCGACGTCACAACAGCGAGAGTCCTGCCGTTACGTACCATAGGCACAGCCTCTACCCGGAGCGCCATCTCGCTGCTCCAGCTGGTTTCACTGGAGCGCTCGATCGATCGGCTGTTCCACGCTTTATCCACCAGGGGGCGCAGATCCGAGCGGATACCCTCGCCCACGAAGTCCGCGTGGAACACCGTATGCGATGTCGACGGACGGACGTGGGCGAGGGCAATGTAGCCGAATTCCGGGTGCGGAAACCACAGAGCAAGGTCCGCGAAAGCCAAGTCAGCGACCATTTGCCAGTCACCGACGAGGAGGTGCAGCCATTCGGCATCTCCAGGCCCGAAATCAGCGTGTTCCCTGATGGGGTCTGTAAAGATTGCCACTGCACCTCCATTTGCGACGCCGGGGACTAACCTAGCGTCGAACGATTGACCTCAAGAGCCTTAATGCTACCGACAGTGAAGCCATGTCGTCGGCTTCCAGCGCGTTGACCTCGTCGAACATGGTCTTGGCGCGTCCCAGCTGCTCGGCATTTTGCCCTTCCCAGGCTTTGAGGCGATCCTCAGCTACGGTGCCGGACTCTGTCGATTCAAGGACCGACGTCGTCATATCCGCCACTGTGGAGTACAAGTCATCCCGAAGGGCTGCCCGTGCCAAAGCCTGCCAGCGGTCATCGCGGGGCAGGGAACTGATGCGTTCCAGGAGCGAATCCACGTGGAAACGGTTGAACACCGTGTAATAGACGTGTGCGACGTCCTCAACGCCTTCGCTTCCGGTCTGGGCAATGCGCGCGATGTCCAAAAGTGCGTAGCTCTCGAACAGCTCCGCCCACCTGTGAGCAAGGTGGTCCGGCAGTTCCCATCCACGGGCTTTGTCCAACCAGCCTGAGATGCGGACTTTGTCCTCACCCCGCAGGTAGTCCAGAAGCTTGGCCCTTAGCGGGGCCAACATGGGCTTGAAGGATTCCACTACTTCGGAAATAGGCTGCGAAGCCATCCCCTGCCCCAGCACCCAACGCACTGCCCGGTCAAGCAACCGCCGGATGTCCAGATGGACTTCACTCCAGTGTTCAGTCGGGAATGATGCCGGAAGTGCGTTCAGCTCAGCCACCATCGGATCGAGATCGTAGATTTCACGCAGCGCAACGAAGGCCTTGGCGACAGCTACCTCGTTGGCCGACGTTTCTTCGATGGCCCGGAAGGCGAAGGTAATGCCACCCAGGTTGATGATGTCGTTGGCAACCACAGTGGCGATAATCTCGCGCCGCAGCGGGTGGGTGTCCAACTCAGCGTCGAACTTCTCCCGCAGCTGCTTCGGGAAGTAGTCACGGATGGTGTCCGCAAACCACGGATCATCGGCGAGATTACTGTCCCGCAACGCTGCAGCGAGCTCAATCTTTGCGTAGGCTGCCAAGACCGCCAGCTCGGGCGATGTCAGACCCTGCCCCTGTTCCAACCTTGACCGGAGTGTGTCCGTGGTGGGAAGTGCCTCGAGCTCGCGCTTGAGGTCGGCGGACTTCTCCAGCCAGTCCATGAGCCGCTCGTAGCTTGGGCTCCAGTCCGCAACCCGCGTGCGGTCATTAAGAAGCAGAATGTTCTGGTCGATGTTGTCCTGCAGGACGAGCCGTCCCACCTCATCGGTCATATCGGCCAGGAAGCCGGCCCTTTCCGCGGAGTCAAGTTTGCCTGCCGCTACCATCCGGTCAACGAAGATCTTGATGTTGACCTCATGGTCGGAGCAGTCCACACCGGCGGAGTTATCGATGGCGTCCGTATTCAGGATGACGCCTTGCAATGCGGCTTCGATGCGGCCCCGTTGTGTCAGGCCCAGGTTTCCGCCTTCGCCGACTACCTTGACCCGCAGGTCACGGCCGTCCACGCGGATAGCGTCATTGGCTTTGTCGCCCACGGCAGCATGAGTTTCCGTGCTGGCCTTGACGTACGTGCCAATACCGCCGTTGTAGAGAAGGTCTGCCGGCGCCAGCAAAATCGCACGGAGAAGTTCCGGCGGGCTCAGCTGCGTTGTTCCATCAGGGAGTCCCAACGCCTTGCGTACCTGCTCCGAGACCGGGATGGTCTTGGCCTGACGCGGGTAAACGCCACCGCCTTCGCTGATGAGCGTCCGGTCATAGTCGTCCCAGGAAGATCGTGGCAGTTCAAAGAGCCTTTGCCGCTCGTCAAACGATGCGGCAGCTTCGGGTGAGGGATCAAGGAAAATGTGACGGTGATCAAACGCTGCCAGCAGCCGGATGTGGCGGGATAGCAGCATGCCATTGCCGAACACGTCACCGGACATATCGCCAACGCCAACTACCGTGAACTCCTCAGTCTGGGTGTCGAGGTCAAGCTCACTGAAATGCCTCTTGACTGATTCCCAGGCGCCGCGTGCGGTGATGCCCATGGCCTTATGGTCGTAACCCACCGATCCGCCCGAGGCAAACGCGTCACCGAGCCAGAAGCCATAGTCGGCGGCCAGGCCATTGGCGGTGTCGGAGAACGTCGCCGTACCTTTATCGGCCGCCACCACCAGGTATGAGTCGTCACCGTCATGCCGGACAACGTCCGACGGCGGCACGAGCCTTTCGCCGTCTGCTGACGTAACAAGGTTGTCCGTGATGTCCAGCAGGCCTCGAATGAAAGTCTTGTAGCTCTCGATTCCTTCAGCCATCCAAGCGGCCCGGTCCACTGCCGGATTAGGAAGCTTCTTGGCGAAGAAACCTCCCTTGGCGCCGGTAGGGACAATGACGGCATTCTTGACAGTCTGCGCCTTGACCAGACCCAGAATCTCAGTGCGGAAGTCCTCTCGACGATCGGACCAGCGAAGTCCACCACGGGCTACCTTGCCGAACCGCAAATGCACGCCTTCAACCCTTGGAGAATAAACCCAGATCTCGTACATTGGGCGCGGGAAGGGAAGCCCATCAATCGAGGTGGGGTCCAGCTTGAAGCTGAGGTATTCCTTGTTCTGGTAGTAATTGGTCCGCAGGGTCGACTCAATAAGGTTCACGAAGGTGCGCAGGACGCGATCGGCATCCAACGTGGCCACCTGCTCAATCGACTCCGCGAGGGCTGCCCGCGCCGCACCTTGACGTTCGGACCGCTGCTCTTCAGCAACAGTGGGATCGAAGCGCGCGGAGAAGAGCTCGTTGAGCCCCCGCACGACATCCGGGTTGCCCAGGAGCGTGTCAGCGATGAATCCGAAGGAGTTGGTGTTGCCCATCTGCCGCATGTACTTGGCATAGGCACGGAGCACCACCACTTGACGCCAGTGGATTCCTTCACGGAGCACCAACCGGTCAAAGTTGTCCGACTCGACAGCGCCCGTGATGGCTGCGCCGAAGGAGTCGCTCAGAAGGTCTCCCGTGGCCAGGGGGTCGACCCCGGCAGGGTATTTGAGTCCTAGATCGTAAAGGAAGAAGTCCCGATGATCTGAGGTTTCAATTTCGAAGGGCCGCTCATCCAGGACCTCAAGGCCGAGATTGTGGAAGTAAGGAAGGATCTGGCTGAGGCTCTTGGGCTCCATCAAGTAGAGCTTGACCCGGGCGTCCTCTTCCAAAGCCTCTCCGGCACCCTCGGGAAGATACACGTGGACACCGGGCTTGGTCTGCTTGGTGACCCGTCCTGCCCGCTCTGCCTCCGCCCCGTATTTCTCGAAGCGTTCAATGTCTTCAAGAGCGTCTTCCACTTCGTAATCGACGCGGTACCCCGCAGGGAATGCCTCGGCCCACAGCGCCGACAGAACATCAGCGTCGGCGGAAGAGCGGTGCTCGCGGAGAACCTCTGAGATGCCTTCGCTCCAAGACCGGGACGCACGCATCAGCCGTTGTTCCAGCTCTTGTACGTCGACTTCCGCCAGTTCAGCAGTGCGGGGCAACCTGATCCTGAAGAAAACACGCGCCAACGCAGACTCAGTGATCCTGGCCTCGTAATCAATGGTCTCGGCGTGGAACGTTTCGCGAAGTTCCTGCTCAATGCGAAGGCGAACACTGGTGGTGTACCGGTCACGGGGCAGGTAGACCACTGCGGACATGAACCGGCCGTAGATGTCCGGGCGCAGGAACAGCTTGGTCCGCCGGCGCTCTTGGAGTCGCTGGATCCCGGTGGCTGTAGCCGCAAGATCCGGAATCTCGATCTGGAAGAGTTCGTCGCGGGGATACGTTTCAAGAATTCCCAAAAGATCCTTGCCCGAGTGGGAATCAATGGGGAAGCCGGCGTTCCGAAGGACAGCGTCCACCTTGTCCCTAACGATCGGGATGCTGCGCACGGATCCGGTGTAAGCACTCGTGGCGAACAAGCCGATGAAACGGCGTTCCCCGTTAACGTTGCCCAACGCATCAAAGCTCTTGACGCCGATGTAGTCGAGATAGGCGGGTCGATGGACAGTGGAGCGCGAATTCGCTTTGGTAATCACCAAGGCACGCTTCTCCCTTGCGCGCTTTCGGCCCGCATCCGTGAGGTGCTGAACTTGACGGGTGGTGTCGCCCGCACGCAGAAGGCCCAGGCCGCTGTCTTCGCGGAGCTGAAGAACATCCTCGCCGTTTTCATCTACGAGGTCGTATTCACGGTAGCCGAGGAAAGTGAAATTACCGTTGTCCAACCAACGCAAAAGGTCTTGCGCCTGCCTGAGTTCGGCCACTTGCTCAGGGTGTGTGACGCCCCCCAGGGCCTCGGCCAGCTCGAGCGCCTTGCTGCGCATCTTCGGCCAGTCCTCCACCGCCGCCCGGACATCACCGAGGACGCGTTGGAGACCTGCGATCAATTCTTCCCGTGCATCATCACTTACCCGGTCAATTTCGACCGCTATCCATGACTCCATGTGTGAGGCGTTATCGCCATCGCCCAGGAGATGGGCAATGCTGGGCAGTGCCGCGGTATCGCCACTGGAAATGCCTACATTTGAGGGGACCCGGGAGATACGGTTGAGCTCGCCGGATTCCCGATCACGGGTGACCACGAACAAGGGGTGCATGACCAGCCGGATGGCACAGTTCTGGCGAACCAGTTCTGCATTCACGGAGTCGACGAGGAACGGCATGTCGTCTGTGACGATGTAAACGACGCTCCGCTCGGGTTCGCCGGCGATTTGGACGACGGCATTCCCGGGTCGACGGGACTGGGCGACGTCCCTGTGCTTTGTTGCCCGCGCAATCAAGAGTTCAGGCGAATACGCTCGTGAATCCTCCTCTGCGAGGTGTTCATAGTAGTCACCGAAGAACCCTTCACGGACAACTGCTGCATCGGACCGATCCTCCACGCTGGATCCTGACGACATCGACAAACGCCTCCATCACATGTTGATTGCTGCGACTCTGCAGCCCACATGGCGAGCCTAGCGCTTTAGCAGGTGCAAGGCTCTAATAGTTCGACCAAAGGAATGGCGGTTTTGATGGACAGGTGCACAAACCAAGGCTGCAATCGCTGTTCGCAGGGGCGAGTCGGGCGCTATCTCCAGCAGGACCGAACCTGATAGCAAAGCGGCATCGCATGTCGCAGGGTCAGCTGGCAGGTAGGCATCCACACCCACTCCCGGGCCATATCGGCCCCACGCATCGTCCAATTGCTGTTTGGGCGAATGCCCCACTGCCGAGCGTTTAACCTTGTTCAACACGACACGGGGAGATACGTCAGGAACCGCGGCCTCAAGTTCCGCCAGTCCCCGCACCAAACGCGGCACGCCAATCGCATCCGCGGCCCCCACGGCAAACACAACATCAGCCATTTCCAAGCTTCGCAGAGTTGCAGCATTCCGACGCGGGGCCAAGGTGTCGAAGCTTAGCTCTTCATCAGATTCCAGGCAGAAGCCTGCGTCCACCACAACGTGATCCGCCAATTGCCGGGCCGCTTCCAGTACACTCGATACAGCCCCCGCCCTGAGTTCAGTCCATCGATCCGCTCTGGTGGTACCCGTAAGAACTCTAAAAGTCCCACCCTTGGTGAAGACGGGAATCGCCACGGCCCTGAGGGCTTCAACATCAAGCAGGCCTTGGTCTGCCAGTCGGCACGCCTGGGCCAGGCCCGCCGACTCATCCAAGAGACCCAGCATGGCCGACACACTTGCGCCGTAAGTGTCTGCGTCCACGAGGATGACCGACTTGCCGTCGGCAGCCAACTCCGCAGCAATGTTGACAGCAAGGAACGTCCTTCCGGGGGCGCCAATCGGCCCCCAGACGGCGATGACCTGCCCCTCCCCCTTCGGCGCCTCTTCATCTACAGGGTTCTGCACAGGCATGAGGCGCAGGTCAGCCCCGGGATCTGAAAATCCGGCGTCGCGGGCGAAAGCTTTCCGGCTCCCGCGACCAACGGCCTCCGATATTTTGGCCGCCAAGTCGATAGCCTCGATGCCCGTCACAGCCGGCATGGCGCCTATGGCGGAGAGCCGTTTAGCTTCGACTGGATCATCCGTGAGGGCAATAATCGAGACGCCCACCGCCCCGAGACGATCAACCATTGTGGTGGTGAGTTCCTCGCAGCCTTCCGATATAACAGCGGCCACCGCGAGGCCGCTTTGGCAAGCAGCAATAAGTTCTGCCAGCTCCGAACAACGGCGAACCACGGTGACGGGGCCGTGCAATCGCTCCAATCCGCCCACGACAGCCTCCTGCGCCGAGCCGACGGTAACAACGGGGATGCTCATCGGACCACGCCAGCGGGATTCCACACGACTGAGATCTTGGCCTTATTTGCCTGGGCACCCAACAGTTTTGGCATCTGTGCATCCGTCACCAGCACCATCACCACGGTTGTTTTGGCGGAGCCCAAGGTGGTGTTTCCGGTGGTGATCCCGGCAATTTCTGCGCTCGGCAGAAGCATTTCCGGATCTTCAAAGGCTCTGCTGGAGCCCGGCATTGAGACCCAGACGTCAACCCTGGCGCCTGGAACGGCCTGTGCGGGGAGTTCTTCCTCCAAGGCAATAGCCACCGGTTTGCGGTCCAACGCATCGGCGACCCCCAGGCTTTCCTGAGGAATCAACTGGTTCTTTGCCACCCGCTGCAGTGCAACTCTGCTCTCAGTAAGCCCATGCTCCACTGTGACATAACCGGCCTCGACGTCATCCAATCGGACCTTGACGATGGCAAGGTCCGCCTCCGTCACCACCTGGCCTACCGCGATGTCTTCCCGCGCTGCGAAGACCTGCGTGGTCCTGTCTGCGGTACCTACCAATGAGATGACGCCTGCGACAGACCCCAGAACCAGCAACAAGCCAATAAGAAGCCGGGGATCTTTCCACGATGGTTTCTTGAGCCTCGCGGCGGCGACGCTGACATTTTTACCCATTTTCCTTTTCCCCCGCTAGGAGTTACGGCATGGTGGACGCACCTGCCCCCTCATTCTTACCGGCGGATTTTCGCTGAGCCAAAGCCATCAGCCTCAAAGAGGCCGAAACTGTGGATAACTACACCAAACGGAAGCAACGGTGGCAAAATGAAGCCATGCCCCGATTCCTGACTCTTGCGGACGTCGCAGAACAACTACAGATCAATTCGCCTCAGGCCTATGCGTTGGTTCGAAGCGGCGAACTGAAGGCCATCCAAGTGGGTGGCCGAGGACAGTGGCGCATCGAAGAGAAGATGCTGGAGCAATATATTGAGGACCGCTATGCGGAAGCCGGCCGCATGATCGAGGAGACCAAAGCCAAAACCAGCCGGTCTTAGTCGCTCCCGCTCCTGAGGTCCTGGTTACCCGCCGAGCAAAGCGCTGCCAGTGAACTGAAAGGGATGGTCATTACCGCCGCCACATTGCTGGCCCGGCGAACCTCGCCATGCTGGACGACCGCAAGGTCAAGGTAGTCCCGGCCAACTCTGTCTATGACGCCTTGCAGCTTGTATCCATCGCCTGCTGCCACCTTCAGATGAACGACTACTTGAGAGCGGTCCTTTGCCAGTGCCCTCAGCGCAGAGGCGATACCCAACGACTGCCGTATCAGCGACTCGGGTTTCAGCGCCACCCTCCCCAGCCCTTGGTAGGACACGACGGAGGCGTAAGGCAGCAACCACTGCCTCCCGCGCTCCGTCAGCACCAGCCATTCGCCTCCCACATGGCTCAGCCGACCGCGAACGAGGCTGCCGTCATTCAACCCAATCTTGATCTCCGCTCCGAGGGCTCCACGGAGACGGTCACCCAATTCGATGCTTGCAAGCTCAACCCTCGCCCGCTCCGTTATCTCTGACTCGGCCTCCAAGGCGCGCCCGGCCGAAAATTGTGCTTCCAAATCACTAAAGAGAGAGTCCCATCTCATGTGGCCAGACTAGGCTGCATGAAGGATGTGCAGCCAATCCGGGAGGTACATCAGGGTTGCAACTGGACAAGGCACAGCAACTGTGTTCAGAATGGGTGAAATACGGCAAACCGCATCAAATTGCATCAAATGAAGCATTGGGGCTTTAAATGGTAAAAGCATCGCGAAGTGACTACGCACTCGCAGCGTTTGTTCTTGGCCTGGGACTATCCCTGGTAGTTATGGGCAATTCGCTCCTCGCGCAGTGGCAGGCTGCTGAGCGACACCGTCAGCACTTCACCTTCGAACATCTTGTCGGCTTTTTCGCCAGCGCCGTAGGACTTTCGGTGGTGAGCTGGTGGGCGCTGACCTTTCTCATCGCCTTCCTGGCGTCGCTGTTGCATCGGGTCGGGCACAGGAAAGGCGCCGATCTTCTGTCCAAGTTCAGCCCTGCCTTTATGGTGCGACTCGCAGTGGCTGTCATGAGCTTGAACATCATGGCCGCAGGGGCAGCCCAAGCGGATGCCGCACCACCGGAACCAGGCTGGCACAGCGCCTCCCCTCACACCGTGGCGCCTGTGCAAGCGGCGTGGAAGCCCACCTCCTTGGATCGTGCGAGTTCCATCCCGTCTTCTGTTGACGACGGCCACGCGTCAGAGGTCGGGACGAATGATCCGCGCTGGCAACCTCGGCCCCCCATGATTGATCCGGGGCTCCTTAGCCGCAAGCCCACACGTACAACCAACCCACCTGGAGAAGCAACCGTGGTGGTCAAGGATGGCGACTCGCTCTGGTCCATTGCGGCCTCCAGACTGGGCCCCTTTGCAACAGACCTGGATGTCGCACTGACGTGGCCCAGGTGGTACTCCGCCAACAGGACGGTCATTGGAAGTGACCCGGCTGCTCTGCTTCCGGGGCAGGTCCTTCAGCCGCCCGCACCAAGCTAGCAATTCAAGGGCCGTCAGGGCCCGACTTCTCCAAGAAATGTCCGCTCAGGGACAACCTCCACATCTCAAAGCCAACTCCTAGTGTCATCCCAGCAGAAGCCACCGAGCAAAGCGTCCCCACGCCGCAGCTCATGTAGTGAATGCCAGAGGTATGACCATGTCCCTTACAACAACCAGCCGACCAATGAGCCGTCGGAGCACACAACGCACCACGGCTGCGGCAGGCCAGGGCGGTTCGGACATCGACGTCCGTCTTGTTGCCCGGAGCATTGCACAGGCAGCTCTTGAAGTTCTGGCAGGTACCCGCCCCGTTCATCAGCTCTCCCGCTCACTGGATTCCGCGTGCTACTTGTCCCTCCAGCATCGGGCAGCCTTGACGCGAAAGCACGCAGCCAGGAGCCGAGGTACTGCCCAACCGCATCGAAGTCCCATGGTCCGCTCTGTTCGGGTCTGTTCCATTTCTGAAGCAATATGTGAAGCAAGCATCGTAGTGGCGGAAGAGCAGCGTTGCCGTGCCGTCGCCATGAGGTTAGAACGACTGGATGGAGTGTGGCAGGTTACCGCTCTGGAAATCGGGTAGGCCCAACAGCCCGAGGTGCAAGGGGTAGACAAAAGGGTGAAGCCCGGACGTTCAGTCCGGGCTTCACCCTTTTTTGGCGACCGTTACGGTAGCGGGCTAGCGACGCTTCTTCTTCGCCTGTTTCCGCTGGTCCTGGCTTGCTGCCTTAGCAGGATTGCCGGAGCGGCCCGAGGCCCGGCCCTCAATGCGTGTCTGAGTCGCTCCGTCCTCTCCGGGCGCGGTGTACTGCAACTGCGCGGGCTTTTCGGGAGCCTGAAGGCCCGCCGCACGGATCTGCGGATCGTGATGCTCTGTGTGTGCGCCGGAGGCAGAATCATCGGCCACCACCACATCTTCGGCCGGTGTTACTTCCACTTCCAAGTTGTAGAGGAAGCCGATACTTTCCTCGCGAATGGCTTCCATCATGCTCTGGAACATGACAAACCCTTCGCGCTGGTATTCCACCAGGGGATCACGCTGGGCCATTGCACGAAGCCCGATTCCCTCTTTGAGGTAGTCCATCTCGTACAGGTGTTCCTGCCATTTGCGTCCAAGGACGGAAAGCACAACCCGCCGCTCAAGTTCGCGCATGCTCTCGGAGCCGATGGATTCTTCGCGTGCCTGGTAAACGAGCCGGGCGTCCGAAAGGATTTCCTCCCTGAGGAACTCTGCAGTAACCCTGGACTTGCCTCCGGCTTCCTCAATGATGTCCTCGGCAGTAACGGTTGCCGGGTACAGAGTCTTCAGGTTTGCCCACAGCTGGTTGTAGTCCCAGTCGTCGCCTGATCCCTCGGCCGTAGCGGCGTCAATGAGTGAGTTGATGGTGTCTTCCAGGAAGAACTGGACCTTTTCGTGCAGGTCATCGCCTTCAAGGATCCGACGACGGTCCCCGTAGATTGCTTCGCGCTGGCGGTTGAGAACATCATCGTATTTGAGGACGTTTTTGCGCTGCTCGGCGTTGCGACCCTCTACTTGGCCTTGCGCTGATGCGATGGCACGGGATACGAGCTTGGACTCAAGGGCGACGTCGTCAGGCACGGAGCTGTTCATCAGCCGTTCGGCCGCACCTGAGTTGAACAACCTCATGAGGTCGTCCGTGAGGGAGAGGTAGAAACGGGATTCACCGGGATCGCCCTGACGTCCGGAACGGCCGCGCAACTGGTTGTCGATCCGGCGGGATTCGTGGCGCTCGGTGCCAAGGACATATAGTCCGCCGAGGTCCAGAACTTCTTCGTGCTCGTCCTTGACCTCCTGTTTGGCTGCAGCCAACGCTTCCGGCCATGCAGCCTCGTACTCTTCCGAGTTTTCCTCAGGATCCAGTCCTCGCTTGGCGAGTTCGGCAATGGCGGTGAATTCGGCGTTGCCGCCAAGCATGATGTCAGTGCCACGGCCCGCCATGTTGGTTGCTACAGTGACTGCGCCCTTTCGCCCGGCCTGGGCCACGATGGACGCTTCCCTTGCGTGGTTCTTGGCGTTCAAGACCTCATGCCGGATGCCTTCTTTGGCCAAAAGCTTCGAGAGGTATTCGCTCTTTTCAACGCTGGTGGTACCCACCAGTACAGGCTGGCCACTCTCATGCCGTTCGGCGATGTCCTGAACGACAGCATCGAACTTCACCACCTCGTTCTTGTAGACGAGGTCCGACTGGTCGATGCGCTGCATGTCGCGGTTGGTGGGGATAGGAACGACGCCGAGCTTGTAGGTGCTCATGAACTCTGCGGCTTCAGTCTCGGCAGTACCGGTCATGCCGGCCAGCTTGGAATACATGCGGAAGTAGTTCTGCAGCGTCACTGTGGCGAGGGTCTGGTTCTCAGCCTTGATCTCTACATTTTCCTTAGCCTCAATGGCCTGGTGCATGCCTTCGTTGTAGCGACGGCCGGCCAGGATTCGGCCGGTGTGCTCGTCAACAATCAGGACCTCGCCGTCGAGAATGACGTAGTCCTTGTCCCGCTTGAAAAGTTCTTTGGCCTTGATCGCGTTGTTGAGGAAACCGATCAGCGGCGTGTTGGCAGATTCGTAGAGGTTCTGAATGCCGAGGTAGTCCTCTACCTTTTCAATACCGGCTTCCAGTACGCCCACGGTGCGCTTTTTCTCGTCGACCTCGTAGTCGACGTCAGGCTGCAACCGGAGGACCACCTTGGCGAATTCGCTGTACCACCGGTTGGTGTCACCTTGCGCGGGACCCGAAATGATCAACGGTGTACGGGCTTCGTCAATCAGGATGGAGTCGACCTCATCCACAATCGCAAAATTGTGCCCGCGCTGGACCAGTTCATTGGCATCCCAGGCCATGTTGTCGCGCAGGTAATCGAAGCCGAATTCGTTGTTGGTTCCGTAGGTGATGTCAGCGGCGTACTGCTCCCGGCGTACGGCGGGATCCTGGTTGGACAGGATGCAACCACTGGTAAGACCAAGGAACCGGTAGACCCTGCCCATGAGTTCGGACTGGTATTCGGCAAGGTAGTCGTTCACGGTGACAACGTGGACACCCTTGCCCGAAAGGGCGTTGAGGTAGGCCGGAGCTGTGGCAACGAGGGTCTTGCCTTCACCGGTTTTCATTTCGGAGATGTTGCCCAGGTGAAGCGCGGCGCCACCCATGAGCTGGACATCGAAATGCCTCATGCCCAAGGTCCTGGAGGAAGCCTCACGGACGGCGGCGAAGGCCTCCGGGAGGAGGGCTTCCAAGGTTTCGCCGTCTTGGTGGCGGGACCTTAGCCGGTCCGTTTCCTCGCGGATTTCAGCATCCGTGAAGGACTTGAAGGTGTCTTCCAGGGCATTGATGGAATCGGCATAGTTCCGCAGTGTCTTGAGTGTCTTTTTGTCACCCGTGCGGAGAAGTTTTTCGATTAGTGATGCCACGTGAAATTGCTCCCAGTCTCATGCTGCCGAATTCTGGCTGTTTCAGTCTACGGGAGAGACCATCGCCACGTTGCCGGGTTCACCTCTGAGCGGACTGCCCGGCCGGAGGTGTTCTCCTGGGGCATCACCATCTCTTGCCACGGCCGCGGACAACGCTTCGGCCAAGTCCCCCACCGGCCAGACAACCACTTCCTGCAGGCCGAGCCATGTAGCCATGAGCCTGAGTTCTGCGGCAAGTTCGACGGCGGTGTCCGACGGTGCGTTCTTCTCGCCAAATGCAGAGCGCACCAGAAGCTGACGGGACGCACGGTCCGCTTTCAAGTCCACTCTGGCAACGATGCCTTCCCTGAGCAGGAACGGCAGGACGTAATAGCCGAAGCGCCTCTTGGCTGCGGGGGTATAGATCTCAATCCTGTAGTGGAATCCGAACAACTCTTCCAGTCTCCGCCTTTCGAAGACCAAGGAATCGAAAGGACTCAGAAGCGCCCGCCCTGCGGCCCTTCGCGGCAACTTGGCGTCAACGTGTTGGAAGATCTCCCGGTCCCATCCCCGAACCACAACACGTTCGAGGCGGCCTGCGCGGACCAAGCGTTGTACAGAGTCTGCACCCGCCTTCAACGGTGTCCGGAAGTAGTCGGAGAAGCACCTTACCGTGCCAATTCCGTGGGCTTGCGCGGCTGCATCCATGAGACGGTCAAGGGACGCTTCAGCATCGGCCTGGATCGGTTTGGCGTCTGTGACAACCCGTGAGGTGAGCGTGTACTTTCGCTCGAATTGGGGCGTCCTCGATGCAGCAGTAATCCGGCCTTGCTCGAAGAGGTGCTCCAGTACCCGCTTGACGATGTTCCAGTTCCAGCCCCAGTTGTCCCGGTCCGGGTCTTCGTCATGGCCGAGCTCTGCAGTCAGCTCGGCTGCTGTCATGGGAGGTCCGGCTGTGAGGGCCACCAGGATACGGTCTTCCATATCCTGCCGTACGGCCGGATCAAGACGATGTGCGCCCACCCACGCCCGCTTTTGCCATACGAGCAGGTCCTGGAAGTGCTCCGGGCGGATAAAGCTTGCTTCGTGCGCCCAATACTCCATCATTTTGCGGGGCTTACGGCCGGCCATCGCTTGGAGGATCAGCGGATCGTAGCTGCCCAGCCTGGAAAAGAACGGAAGGTAGTGGCTCCGTGCCACAACGTTCACTGAATCGATCTGGACAAGCTGAAGCCGGGCAAAGGTACGGCCCACCGCCCGTGAAGTTACGGGGCCGGTGGGCCGTACCTTTGCCAGTCCTTGAGCTGCCAATGCGATCCGCCGTGCCTGTGAAAGGCTCAGCGAAGCGGTCATTGAAGTCCCTTCGTGACTAGGGCCAGGTGTTACTTGGCTGTGGCTGCCTGATCATCGGAGCGGTAGGCGTGAATCTTCTCCTCCACGGCTTCCTCGCCGGGCTCGCAGGTGGAGTCAAGGGTGATCACGCCATAGGTCCAGCCACTGCGCCGATACACAACCGACGGTGCGTTGGTTTCCTTGTCCAGGAACAAATAGAAGTTGTGTCCCACAAGCTCCATGTTGTCCACAGCGTCATCGAGGGTCAGAGATGCTGCGGGGAAAACCTTCCGGCGGATCAGGACGGGTGAGTCGCCTGCCGGAATGTCGTTCTCAATGTCATACGGTGACCGCTCGTCCACCGCTGGCGCGGACTCGTTGTGATTACTTGCTTCGACGTAAAGCGGCTCACTAGCACTGGCTGGCTCAAGTGTTGCCGTAGCTTCCCGCACAGCCTTGGGCGTATGGCGGCCGTGGTGCACCTTCTTGCGGTCCTTCGCACGACGAAGCCTCTCAAGCAGCTTGTTGTACGCGAGATCGAAGGCAGCAAATTTGTCAGCGGCTGTGGCCTCGGCACGGATAACGGGGCCCCGGCCCAGGACGGTTACTTCTACGGTGAGCTCGCCAGGCGTCTGCCTGGGATTGGTTTCCTTGGAAACCTTTGCGTCAACCCGCTGGACCTTATCCCCCAGCGATTCAATCTTTGAGATTTTTTCGCCGGCATATTCGCGAAAGCGGTCTGAAACTGTCAGATTTCGTCCGCTGATCATGAACTCCATGGTGCCCTCCAAATAACTCAGGTGACACGACAACGGCGCTGTTGGGGGCTTGTCTGACGGACAGTCGAGCCCCTTTCCGAGCCGCTATCGACAGGTACATCTTTTCTTGGTACCCACAACCGACGTTAGTTCATCGCCACCGGTTATTCATCCTTTAGCCACTTATTTTTTGATTGAGTCTTAATGACTGAACCGGGGTCGCCCGTGGCAGCTACGGAAGCGTAGGCTGGTGGCCTCGTGGCCGCCAGCACAACAGCGCCGCAGACCTGGCCGCCAGCAGCCGTGACAGCCCGTGCTGCCTCAGCGAGCGTCGCGCCAGTGGTCAGGACATCGTCAACGAGAATGCATCTCCGGCCCTTCAAGTCTTCGGTTCGTCCGCGCCGTACGCTCATGGATCCTCGGACCCGGCGGGCGCGTTCACCTCTTCCCAGGCCCTTTTGGCCTCCGCGCCCGTGGTCCACGGGGGCGCCTCCGAAGACCTCGGCAACAAGACGGGCCGCCATCTCTCGGACGGCGTCCGGGCCGGTCACTAATGGCCCCGACGTTACCGATTTCTTGAGCACGTCAAGAATGGGGCAAAGAGGCAGCATCCGGCGCACGCGGATGAAGAAGAGGAGGAGATGCACCGGGCTGAATCCTCGCCTGCGGTAAGCCCTACCGCTGCTTGGCACAGGGACCAGGCAGTAACCGGAGCCGCCACCGATGGCAGTATCCACGGCTTTGCTGAGGCAGGGAGCCAGGACATCAGCCAGGCGCCATTGGCCGTGTCGTTTGAAGGAGAGGAGGCACCGGGCCAGTTCATCCCGGTACGGCCCAGCCGCCACCACCCCGATCTTCGCCGTTCCATCGACATCAACAAGCGCCGGCGATTCCAGTTCGGCCCGGAACGGCTGCCTGCACAGCTGACGAACTCTTTTTGCGCAACTGCCGCAAAGCACCGCGTCTTCCTTCTCACAGCAGACGCAGTCCACGGGAATGAGGACTGCCAGCAGATCAACCAGGGTGCCCTGCAGTGCGGCGATGACCCGGCCGGTTCTTCGTTGGTCCGGGCCACGGCGACGCGCCCCAACGGATTCGGGAACATCGAGGTCGGGGTCGGAACGGCGGAGCTGCAGGTTACGGAACCAGGGGCCAAGGAAGGAAAAGGTCACCTTGGCAGTCTGAACGTGTAGTTCTCCCGACGGGGAAGCGTTCCGAGCTATGTGGATAAAGCAAGAAAATCAGACACGGCACGTCAGCCCGGGAAGGCCGGCTCCGTAGGTCCTTTGAGCTGCAGCTCCCACCCATTCCCCACTCGTTGGAAGATCCCCGCAGTCGACTGTCCAAAAATCTGTTCGGCGCCGTTACCCACGCTGAGGCTGGTGAGACCATCCCAAGGTGCCAGTTGCTGCGGTTCACCCGACGCCAGCGACAGGAGTTCCGGAACCACCGTTGAAGTAGCCGAGCCGGACATCACCGCCACTGTGGACCCGTTGACCCAGGCACCTTGATCGGCAGCACTATTACTGAGCAGTGTGATGGGAAGCGTGAGGTCCTTGGGAACCCCGTCCGGGTTGCGGACTATGCCAGTAATCTGCACGGCGGACTTACCGTTTGCCTCGGAAATGACCAAGGCCCTGGTTCCCTCGCGGGAAACCCTGAAATCCTTGACTGTTCGCCCCGTGAGCCAGGCAGGCGTCATGGTGACACTGGGAATCGCAGCACCCGGAGCTATGCCGGTGGGCTTGTACGCCACAACTTCGGCGGCACCGGTGGCACCGGGACCCGCTGTCCACACCCAATCGTTCGGACTGAACGAAGGACCGGTCAGAGTGCTCCTGGTGGTTAGCTGTCGCGCTGCCTGCCCCGGTTCGATGGAATAGAGGGTGGTTTTGTCGCCATTGAGGAAAGCTGCGGTTTGCGAGACCGGGGACTCGGCGGGCGAGTGGGGGCCAAGTCCGGCAACCGACTGTATGTCCGGTAGCGGAGTGACCCTGTTGTTTTCGTAGCGCGCCAGGTCGCCGTTGTTCACGGCGATCTGGCGGGCAGGAACGCTTTTGTCCAGAACCGGTGGCAGAACTGTCCCGTTGTCTTCAACACGTACCAGGTCCTGATCGGCACGAAGCTGGACGTTGATGACATCAGGCTGACTACGGAAGGTCAGTGCCAACTGGTTTTGCATCCTTTGGCGGTCCTCAGCGGAAGCGTCAAACAGCTCCTTGGCCGAGAGATCCACCTGCGCTGCGCCGGAAACTACCGGCACGGATTCCCGGGCGAGCTTCATCCCCGATGGGAACGCACTGACTACTGCCCCTCTCAGGTAAGGAGCCGGGCCGGCAAGCAACGCGCTGGTCATGGATTTCACGGTGTTCTTCTTGATGAACCATCGGTAGTCCGGCACCGCGTAGGTAAACGTGGGGTCATAGAAGTAGATGGGATTGGCCCCGTAGATCACCTTGAACGTTTCTTCGGGGATGGCGGTGCCATCGGGCACCTTGGAAATCCGCCATTCACCCTCCACCTGCTCGAGCGTCAGGGGAATGGTTTCCTTGGTGCCAGGAGGGAACTGGGTTGCAACACCGTCAGCATCCACTGAATATGCAACGTCGAGTTCGTAGAGGTACTCGTTCTCCCCCGCTGCCTTGACTACCCGTTGCTCCCGAAACACCAGGGCGCGCTTGTCCGGCTTCCACGTCACGGACTGCGCCTGCGTCAGGAACTGGCGTGCTACGGGGTAGTCATCCTCATAGCCACTGCCTGCCATGTAAAAATCCTCGATCACAGCCTCCGGGCTGGAACCGGCACGCGGAGCCGCAGGGAAGAAGACCGGGGCGTTGGGGTTGCCGGCGCCTTCGTCCTTACTCTTGCCAACAGGTCCGGAGCGGGGAATTTGCGCGCAGGAAGCCAACAGGAACATCAGCACGGCCAACAGCGCGACGACTGCCGTGCTGCGTCGTGACCTCACCGTTCTCACGAGTTCTCCCCTGCTCCTCCGTCGCCGGGAACGGGCTTCCCATCGACGGCTTGTGGCCGCGGCAGAGTACTTCCGGATTCCGGGTCCAGTACCAGCATCTGCCGTTCACTTGCTGATCCGGGGAATTCAATATCCGCAGGTTCCAGCTGGAGGGGCGACTTCACAATGGTGCCGCCTTGCCGCAGTGGAAGTGTCAATCGGAAGTTGGAACCGGCCCCCTTCCGCCCCCAGGCTTGGAGCCAACCATTGTGGAGCTTGGTGTCCTCGGCAGCAATGGAAAGGCCCAGGCCGCTTCCTCCAGTGGTGCGGGCCCGTGCCGGATCTGCCCTCCAGAAGCGGTCAAAGACTCTGGCAGCCTCGGTCTGCGTCATCCCGATGCCGTGGTCCCTTACTGACACTGCTACAGCATCATTGTTGGCGGCAACGGATATGTGGATCGGCTTACCCTCCCCGTGTTCCAGGGCGTTGAGCAGCAAGTTACGGAGAATTCTTTCGATCCTGCGGGAATCCATTTCCACAATGATGCTCTTCTGCCGGGCGTTCAGCCGCACGTCGGACCCATACTCCGCGGCCACAGGCGCCGCCCCTTCCATGACGTGTGTGATCACTTGGAAGATGTCCTGTGGTTCTGCATCAAGGGTGGCGGCGCCGGCGTCAAACCGTGAAATCTCCAACAGGTCCGACAACAAGGACTGAAAGCGCTCAACCTGGTGGTAGAGCAACTCAGCCGACCTCTTGTTCATGGGGTCGAAGTCATCCCGGGCATCGAACAGGACCTCGGCCGCCATACGGACAGTAGTTAGCGGGGTACGCAGTTCGTGGGACACATCGGACACAAAGCGTTGTTGCATCTGTGACAACGTGGCCAACTGGGTGATCTGTTCCTGGAGGCTTGCGGCCATGTGATTGAAGGACGCGCCCAATCTCGCAACTTCGTCTTCTCCCTTGACCACCATTCGTTCCTGCAACTGGCCGGCAGCGAGTTTTTCCGACACCACGGCGGCATGGCTTACCGGGCTGACGACGTTGCGGGTCACGTACCAGGCGATGGCACCGATCATGATGACAAGTGCCGCTCCGCCCGCCCACAGGACGTTTTGGATCTCGTCCAGTGTCTGTTGGGCCGTGTTGAGGTCATAGATCAGATACAGCTCGTAGGCCGTTCCGTTGAAGGTGACCATGTTCCCCACGGCGATGCCGGGCCTGTCCTCGTTTCCCACTGGAAACTGGGTGGAGGCCCAGAACTGTTGCTTCCCGCCGCTTTGAACCGCTTTACGAAGCTCGGGTGGAATGACCCGAACGGTCAGCTGATCCGAAGCGCGCGACTCAACCCAGCGGTTACGGGGTTTTGTTTGTTCCGGAGCCGCTTCGAAGACATATCTACGCTGGATGACCGATCCACGGCCTTCCACGGCCGTCAACGTGTCATAAACCAAGGTGATCACGCTTGACTGGTCGGTGACCTGCGCGCCGTCGAACGTGTCCTGAACTTGCTTGACGTTGAACCGGGACTCTGACTCCGCCTGCGCCAACCGCTCCTGGAAGAGGTTGTTGGCAATTTGGTTGGACAAGTACGCGCCCACAATCGCAAACGACGTCACTGCGAGCAGCAAGGTGGTGAGGACGGTACGGAACTCCAAGGAACGGCGCCAGCGCCGCAACAACGAACGCCAAACCCAGCGCAGTCCTGGCCTGATCTGTCGAACGCCAAGAGACACCAGCCGCGAAACTCGAAGGACCAGGATCAGGCCGCGGCGTGTCCAGATACGCGTCCGGGACAGGAGCCAGGAAAAACTCCTGGCGTCCTTGGCGGGCCGTTCAGGGAGCGATTCCCGTTGCTCAGGGGAGGCATCCGGGGACTCCGATGGGGCCGGGGTCACTTGCTGGACTCCGGCAGAATCAGGAGCAGTGGAGCCAGGGGTTCCGTCTGCCGTGCCGGTCTTACCGACCGGGGACTCAGGAACCTGCTTTATATCCGACACCACGCACCGTCAATACGACCTCGGGCGCTTCCGGATCACGTTCAATTTTGGAGCGCAGCCGCTGGACGTGGACATTCACCAGCCGTGTGTCAGCGGCGTGGCGGTATCCCCACACCTGCTCAAGCAGCAGCTCGCGGGTGAACACCTGCCACGGCTTGCGAGCCAGTGCAACCAAAAGGTCAAACTCCAAGGGTGTCAGCGAGATCCGTTCCCCGCCCCGGGTTACCAGGTGCCCTGCGACGTCGATGGTGACGTCCGCGATACGCAGTGTTTCGGGGGCCTTCTGGTCGCCGGGCCGCAACCGCGCGCGCACTCGCGCTACCAGTTCAGCGGGCTTGAAGGGCTTGGGCACATAATCGTCGGCGCCGGATTCCAGACCACGAACCACATCAGAAGTGTCAGACTTTGCGGTGAGCATGACGATGGGAACGTCCGATTCGCCGCGGATTTGCCGGCACACCTCAATCCCGTCCGAGCCCGGGAGCATCAGGTCCAGGAGCACCAGGTCCGGCTTCGAGGAGCGGAAGACCTCCAAAGCTTGGCCGCCGTCTGCGCAGAACACCGGCTCGAAGCCATCATTGCGCAGGACGATGCCAATCATCTCTGCAAGTGCTTCGTCGTCGTCAACTACCAGAATGCGTGCCTTCATAGTTATATATTCCCTTATCGCCAAGTCTTTGTCCCGTTGGGGACGGCGCACGGCATGGCGCCCCCGGAGCACTTCCACCGTACTGCACTCTTCATCCACCACGCCGCGGGACAGCCGTCAAGGCGGCAGGCTATGAGGGACGACGGCGGGACTATAGGCTGGGTGCGAAGGTCCGTGTTGGGGGACGTCGGGAGTCGGCGGGCCGGACCTTATGGGAGGGAATCGTGTCACAACCAGAGCACGGCCAGAATCCGCCGCCGGGCGGTCAGCCGGCGTGGGGAAACCAACCACAGTGGGGAAACCAACCACAGTGGGGCAACCAACCACAGTGGGGCAACCAACCACAGTGGGGAAACCAACCACAGTGGGGCGGGACCCAGGGATGGGCTGCC
Organism: Paenarthrobacter sp. NPDC091711; assembly: GCF_044756605.1. NCBI lineage: Bacteria > Bacillati > Actinomycetota > Actinomycetes > Micrococcales > Micrococcaceae > Paenarthrobacter > Paenarthrobacter sp. NPDC091711. The sequence continues at coordinate 104,068 of NZ_JBIVTF010000004.1, read as the reverse complement.
CCGCAGAGCGGCGGGCAAAACCACCCGGGTCAACCTCCTGCGGGATGGCCTCCGGGGCCACCTTATGGACAACCCTTCTACGTCGCTCCCCCCAAGCCCGGAATAATTCCCCTGCGGCCGCTGCAGTTCGGTGAGATTCTTGATGGCTCTTTCCAGACGATCCGCCGCAACGCTGCCTCCATGTTTGGCTCCGCGCTGATAGTTCAAGCCATCGGAGCAGTCCTGATCGGCATTGTCACTGTGGGCATGGTCCAGCTATCGACGTCCTTTGACTCCGTCAGTTCGGAAGCGGAGTTCGCCGATGCGATGGGCCCGTTCTTCGCGTTCATGGCCGGCACCCTGGGAGTTTCGGTGCTGATCGGGTTCCTGGGATCCGTCCTCCAAGGTGTCCTTGTGGTGCCGGTTTCCCGCTCGGTGCTCAACCGGCGGACAGGCTTCAAACAGATGTGGAAGCTGGCTGCCCCCCGGATTATGCCGTTGCTGGGCGTTGCCGCGCTGCTGACCCTGGGCGGCCTCCTGGCTGCTGCCGCGGTGATTGGGATTGCGATCTTGTTGTTCACCGCCATGGGACCTGCCGCGTTGGTGATCGTCCTTCCACTAGGGCTGGGCGCCATTGTGGTCTTTGTCTGGATTGGCCTGAAGGTGATGCTGGCCCCTGCCGTCATAGTGGTGGAACGGACCGGCGTTTACGACGGCTTGCTCCGGTCCTGGCAATTGACCAAGAACAACTGGTGGCGCATCTTCGGCATCACCCTTGTGGTGGCCATCATGGTGGGAGTCATCGCCCAAATTGTCCAAATTCCGGTGTCCTTGGTCTCCGCCGTCGTCGGTGGAGTAGTTGCTCCCCACCCGGACGCCGACTCGATGACCTCCACCCTGGTTCTGACTACCGTGATTTCCACGGCGATCGGGGCCTTGGTGGGGTCCGTAACGTTCGCCTTTCAGGCGTCCGTTTCCAGCCTGATCTACATGGACCTTCGTATGCGTCGGGACGGCCTGGACGTTGAACTGATGAGGCTGATGGAAACCGGTTCCGATCCTGATGGGATCCCCGGCGGACCATCCACTGTGCCCGGAAACACGGCCTGGCCACCGAGCGGGGGACAGTTTCCGTCCGCTCCCCCCGGGCAGCAACCCCAGGCATGAGAGCAGCCGCGATCGATGCTTTTTCGTCACAGTCCTTGGTGGAACCGCCTGTGACACCGGACCGCGACGAAGCGCGGCGCTGGGCCGTTGAGGAACTCTCCAATCCCCGGTACCCGGATGCAACGCCCGGCTGGCTGGAACAGCTGTGGCGGGATTTCCTGGATTGGCTTTCATCGTTGGAAGGTGGGTCAGGGACCGGCCCCAATCTTGCTGTTCCGCTGATGGTGGTTCTGGCTTTGGTGATCATCATCGCTGCCATCGTTTTCGTGCGGCCAAGGCTGAACGCCCGGAGGGCAAAAGAGTCCGGAGACCTTTACGGAGACGACAACACCGTCGACGCCGAGGGCTACCGTGCGAGGGCAGCGTCAGCAGCCGACGGCGGCAACTGGCCGGCCGCCGTCGTCGATCAGTTCCGTGCTCTTGTCCGCTCCGCCGAAGAGCGGGACATCATTGATGCTCGAGCCGGCAGGACTGCAGACGAAGCCGCCGCTCAACTCGGCGGAGTTTTTGGAGCGGCACAGGCCAAACTCATCGCCGCTGCCGGTATTTTCGACGCTGTGCGATACGGCGACCACCCCGCAACACGTGTGGACTATGAGTCGGTCCGCCAACTGGATACTGAACTTCTTGGCCTCAAGCCTGATTTTGCCGGACAGGCCCATGCCGGATTCGCGGTACCCCGATGACAACTAAAGAACACGTGGGCCAGGACAATGCCGCCGCAGGGCTTTCAGCCGGGCGGGGCTTCAAAGCCTGGTTCCGGAAGCACCTCGTGTGGATTGCCCTCGCGGCTCTCCTTGCTGGCCTGGTGATTTTTCTGGCTATTGACAGCGTTGCCGGTGCCACCGACTCCCGGCGCCTGTCCGCGCGGAACCCGGCACCGGATGGCGCTATGGCGGTGGCCGAAATCCTGGGGCGCCACGGTGTGTCGGTCACCCCGACAGACACGTTCGAGGACACCGTGGAAGCACTATCCAGCAGGGATGAAGCCACAGTCTTCCTCTTTGACGCACAGGGCTTTCTTGACCGATCCCAGCTTGAAGAGATCACAGCAGCAGCAGACCGTGTTGTGGTGGTGACACCGCGCCTCAGGACACTCAATGGCCTGGCGGAAGGGATCCGCCCTGGCGGGGTGGTTCCCGAAGCAACACAGGTAATTGAACCCGGCTGCACCCAGGACGATGCCTTGGAAGCCGGCCCGGTATCTGCTCAAGGGTCCGTCTTTTCAGGCCCCCTGGTTTGCTACGCCCCGCGTGGAAACGGACCCGGGTTATATGCATCATCGGCCGATGGCGGGGTCATAGTTTTGGGCAGCAGGGAGCTCTTGGACAATCAACACCTCGCCCTGGAGGGCAATGCCGCCCTCGCGCTCCGCACGTTGGGGAACAACGCGGACCTCGTGTGGTACATCCCCGGCGTCGGAGACATCCCGGCGTCCAGTTCGAGCCCTACCCTCAACGAGCTCGCGCCGCGTTGGCTTGCCTTCGCCGGCCCGTGGCTGGGTTTGGTAGCCCTGCTGGCCATCGCGTGGCGGGGCCGGCGCATGGGCCCCCTGGTTTTCGAGCCGCTGCCCGTGGTGGTCAAAGCCGCCGAAACAGCGGAAGGCCGTGCACGTCTCTACCAGGACTCACGTGCTGTGGAGCGGGCCGCCCGGAACTTGAGAGCAGGAACGCTGTCACGGCTGGCCCGGCATTTCAACCTTGGAGCTGACGCCACCACCGAAGCAATTTTGGACATAACAGCCCGCCATGTAGAGCTGCCGGCCACGGAAGTCCGGTCCGTCCTGATCGACTTCATGCCGCAAAGCGAAGGACAACTGGTGCAGTGGGCACAACAGATTGAACGAATCGAACAGGAAGCGATCGCCCGATGAGCAGCCACACGGACAGCAACAGCCACTACGCGGAGACGACGCCCCAGCAGGAATCCCTGCAGCACGAGGCGTCGCAGCACGAGGCGCCGCCTGCAGAAAACGGGCAGAGGCACCCCCTGGAGGATCCGGCACGCCAGTCGCTGCTCAACGTCAGGAGCGAGGTTGGAAAAGCTGTAGTCGGTCAGGACTCCACGGTTACCGGCATGCTGATCGCCCTGCTCTGCGGCGGACACGTTCTCCTTGAGGGCGTCCCCGGCGTGGCCAAGACCCTTCTGGTCAGGGCCTTGTCCACTGCGCTGAGCTTGGACACCAAACGCGTTCAGTTCACTCCGGACCTCATGCCGGGTGACGTCACGGGATCTTTGGTCTATGACTCTCATACGTCTGAGTTCACTTTCCGTGAGGGCCCGGTGTTCACCAACATCATGTTGGCCGATGAAATCAACAGAACCCCGCCGAAAACCCAGGCTTCACTCTTGGAAGCCATGGAAGAACGCCAGGTTTCCGTTGATGGCGTATCGCGTCCGCTTCCGAGCCCGTTCATTGTTGCGGCAACCCAGAACCCAGTGGAGTACGAGGGCACCTATCCCCTGCCAGAGGCACAACTGGACCGCTTTCTCCTCAAGCTGACCATGCCGCTGCCTGGACGGGCTGAGGAAATTGAAGTGATCCGCCGCCACGCCAGCGGATTTGATCCCCGAAACCTTGCCGCAGCCGGCGTGCGGCCGGTGGCTGGCGCCGTCGAACTTTCCAACGCCCAAGCGGCCGTTGCCCAAGTTGCTGTGGCCCCGGAGATCCTTGCCTACATTGTTGACGTCGTGCGTGCCACGAGGTCCGCACCTTCATTCCAACTCGGCGTTTCGCCCCGTGGGGCCACCGCGTTGCTCAAAACCTCCAAAGCCTGGGCATGGTTGTCAGGCAGGTCCTTCGTCACCCCGGATGATGTCAAAGCCTTGTCCTTGCCGTGCCTGCGGCACAGGGTAGGCCTGCGGCCGGAAGCCCAGATGGATGGCATCGTGGTGGACGATGTCCTGGGTAGCATCCTTGCGTCCGTCCCGGTACCCCGGTGATCACCGGACCGACGTTGGCCGAGGGGGCTTGAGTGGCCATTACGGGACGTTTCGTGTTGCTGGCTCTTCTGGGTCTGGTGCCTCTGGTGATTTTCCCCGCATGGAGCACCGTCCTGTTCGTTGGCGCGGGACTACTGCTTGTGCTGATCTTGGATCTGGTGCTGGCAGCATCGCCCGCACAGCTTGGCCTGGATCGCGTCCTGCCTGGAAACGTGACACTTGAGGGTAAAGCGGACTCCGTAGTGACCATCACCAACCCCACCCGGCGCAAGCTGCGGGCCGAAGTAAGGGACACCTGGCAGCCATCTGCGGGGGCGCTGAACCCGTCACAGTCCATGGTGGTGCCGCCAGGTGAGAGGCGCCGCATGACCGTGACGTTGGTCCCGCGTCGTCGCGGCGATCTCAAAAGCCCTCACGTCACCATCCGTTCCATGGGTCCTTTGGGCATGGCGGCAAGGCAGCGAACACGCGTCCTGCCCGGCCAGCTGCGGGTCCTCCCGCCGTTCCACTCGAAGCGTCATCTCCCGTCAAAACTCCGGAAGCTCCGGGAACTGGACGGCAGGGCCGCCGTGCAGATCCGTGGAGCAGGTACCGAATTCGATTCGTTGCGCGACTACGTCCGGGGTGACGATGTCCGCTCCATCGACTGGCGCGCCACCGCCCGACGCACCTCTGTTGTGGTGCGGACGTGGCGCCCGGAGCGTGACCGGCGAGTGGTGATCGTTCTTGATACTTCGCGGACAGCTGCCGCAAGAATCGAGGATGAACCACGGCTCGATACCGGCATTGAGGCGGCCCTGCTGCTCGCCGTGCTGGCTGAGCGCGGGGGCGACCGTGTGGACTTCCTCGCCTACGACCGCAGGCTCCGCGCAAGGGTTGAGTCGGCGTCAAAAGGGAACTTGCTGGGTCAGCTCGTCCAGTCCATGGCTCCTTTGGAGGCCGAACTGATCGAACTCGATTGGCAGCAGGTTCCGGCTCAGGTGCGTGCCGTCTCCGCGCACAGGTCAATGGTGGTGCTCCTGACGGCGCTCGACGGCGGTGCCCCCGAAGAAGGGCTCCTCCCCACGGTGGCTCAATTGTCCCGCCAACACGTTGTGGTGGTGGCATCAGTGAGGGATCCCCTTCTTTCTGCCATGAAGGAAGAGAGGACCACGGCCAGCCAGGTTTTCCGGGCAGCGGCGGCTGAACGCGCGCTGTTGGAACGCTCAGCGGTGATGGCTCAGCTCCGCCAACTCGGCGCCGAAGTGGTGGATGCCGAACCCCACGATGTTCCTCCCATGCTCGCTGATACGTATATACGGCTCAAAGCAGCCGGACGGCTCTAACGCGAGCTTATGCAGGCTCCGGTTTTCGGGTTCGCCCCAATGTTGTATTCAAGGAAGGAATGCCATGAATGCCCCGATCTACCAGCTGGCACTGGGCGAGGAGTTCGCCCGGCTTACCCCGCAGCTCCAGGAGTACTTTTCCTTGGCGGCCGGGTCCGGTTCCTATGGAATTGGCGAAGGCGTCTTTGACGTAGTGGGGTGCCGGCAAAAGTGGCTGCGGCCGTTCCTCGCCCTGACAGGAGGTGAGGAGGCGTTCTTTCCTGAATACGGCGAGGGTATCCCGTTCCGGATCGAAAACCACGCTCATGTGGATCCCTTCGGGCGTCCGGCCCTCACTGCTCGCCGGGAGATCTACTTCCCCTCGGGAACGCGGCTCTTCCACGATACGACCAGCGCCATCCTGCCCGCCCGCGCCGATCGAAACGCCCGCTTGGTGGACCATGTAGGCCGTTACCGCCGGCTGGTCACGGACCTGGATGTCAGCGTTACCGCCGAGGGCCGCCTCCGGGGTGTGTCCCAAGCGAGCAGGCTCTTCCTGGGGCCCCTGCGCATTCCACTGCCGGCAGCCCTCGACGCACGAGCGTATGCCGAACAATGGTGGGACAACGACGAGGGCAAGCACCGCATTCAGGTCAAGGTCATCCAGCCACAGATCGGTTTGGTTCTTGTTTATGCAGGGCGCTTCGACTACCGTCTCGTGCCGTACCTGCCGGGAGCAGCCCCCGGTACCTCGCTGCCCCGGTACGCGGAACCAGACCGCTGGGAGAAGAGATTCTGAGGTGTTCCAGTCAGCCCTGAGCCAGCTGGTCCAATCCGTCAGCCACGTGGGTCAGCTTCTTCAGAACATCTTTGGCCGTCGAAGGATTGAAGTCCGCCAGTCCCGTCGAGGGCGTGACCCGGAGCCCGGCCAATCCGGAAGCCGGAAGGCCAAGCTGGCGCCACGGCTTCCAGATGCTTTCAATGACCTCGGCCGTGCGTGGTAGTTGGGCCTGAGGTTTGTTGGTGGAAAGCGCCCCTGCCCAAACGCGTTTTCCGGCTTCGACGGCTGCGGCGAGTTGCTCCCACTGACGCGACGTCAGGGCCTTCAGGGGCACCGCGACGCCGTCTGCCCCGGCGGCAAGTATCCGCTCGATGGGCGCTTCGATTTCCGGGACAGAGACCACGGTCTCGACCACGCCCGCAGACTTCAGGGCATCAATGACCACCCGCCATGCCCCTGTGACTTCCTCACCGGATATGGACCGCAGCGTGCGGTAGCCACTGGCCGTGGGGATCGTGCCTGCCATGACGGAGGCAATGTCCGGTTCATCGATCTGGACCACCAAGCGGGAGCCCGGAACGGCCGCAGCGATGCGCCTGAGGTGCCCTCCGACGCCGGCGGCCAGGGATTCCGCAATGTCCCTGCGGGCGCCGTAGTCCAACAGTGCCCGTTCTCCGCTGTGCAGGTGAAGATTGGCCGCGAGGCTCATGGGTCCCAACAATTGGATCTTGAACTCCGTTGCTGAAACATCCTCGGAACCGGCGACGTCGGCCAGAATGTTGATGTCCGTCGATAATGCCGAGCTGGCGCGCCTGGCGTCCTTCCCGGGCCTGTCCACCAGGCGCCAACCGTGCGGCTGGACGTCCAACGCCAGGTCAACCAGCAGGGAGCCAGTCCGGCCGACGCCATCCGAGCCCACCCCTCGATCCGGCAGTTCAGGCAGGAAAGGAAGATGGGGGTCGCCCAACTCGCCCCGTATGATCCGGGTTGCCTCCGTGGGATCGGTGCCTGGCCACGGCCCGAGCCCGGTGGCGCTTGCGCGCACGCTATCCAATTCCGTCACGGGTCACGCCTGCTGGCTGGAGATCTGGTGATCCTCGGCGATGGCCTCGTGGTGGCGGATCACTTCACTGATGATGAAGTTGAGGAATTTCTCTGCAAAAGCCGGATCAAGGTGCGCGTCCTCCGCGAGCCTGCGCAGGCGGGCGATCTGGGCGGATTCGCGGCCCGGATCTCCGGCGGGAAGCTTGTGGGTGGCCTTCAGGATGCCAACTTTTTGGGTGGCTTTGAAGCGTTCCGCAAGCAGGAATACCAGTGTTGCGTCAATGTTGTCGATGCTGGACCGGATGGACAGCAGCTCGTCCATGACGGCACGGTCCACCTGGCCGGCTAAGGAGCTCGCTGCCGGGTTGAAGGAATCGGCGTCGTGGGGAAGGGGGTTGTTCTGCTCGGTCATGCACCCCAGTCTATGGTGCGGGGCGGTGCCGTCGCGGGTGTTACCTCCTGGCCAGCAGAAGCAGAGTCGGGCAAAGACGGCGGTATCGTCGCCGCCGTTATCGGAGCAGAATGGCAGCATCATTTCTGATTCAGCGAAGGAAACTCCATGAAGATCGCGGTTCTGGGCACTGGAATGGTGGGACACGCTCTCGCCGGGAAGTTCGTGGCCCTGGGGCACGAGGTCATGATGGGCTCGCGTGAGTCAGGCAATCCGAAAGGCGTGGAGTGGGCCCGCACTTCAGGTCCGCTTGCCCATGCGGGCTCCTTTGCGGAAGCGGCTGCACGTTCGGAGCTGTTGGTTAATGCCACCCCGGGTACGGTGAGCTTGGCTGCCTTGGCAGAAGCAGGCGAGGCGAATCTCAATGGCAAGATCCTCTTGGATGTCTCCAATGCCTTGGATCCAACGAGTGGTTTCCCGCCCTCCCTGACCGTATGCAACACGGATAGCATCGCGGAGTCCATTCAACGGACCTTCCCTGAAGTACGAGTGGTCAAGTCCTTGAACACGGTCAGCGCTCCGGTGATGGTGGACCCAGGGATGCTCCCCGGACCACACGACATTTTCATGGCAGGCAACGATGAGACGGCAAAGACAACTGTCTCCGGGCTCCTGCAGGCATTTGGCTGGGCGCCCGATCACATCAGGGATCTGGGTGGACTCGATGCCGCCCGCGGCCTGGAGATGTGGCTTCCACTGTGGCTTCGTATTTTCATGCAACAGCCTCACGGAAAGATGTTCAACATTGGCATCGTCTCCGAATAACTCCGTATTAAGCGGCGAAGACACGCCCTACGCATATGAGGGGCGTGTCTTCGCCGCTTCTGACTTTCCTGGAACGGTTTAGCCGCCCAACAGCGAGCGGTGCGCTTCCCGCCGTCGTGCTTGCTCATCGGGGTCCGGTACAGGCAGCGAAGCGATGAGCCGCTTGGTGTAGTCGTGTTGCGGTGATCCCATCACCTGATTGCCAATGCCTTGCTCCACCAGCCGGCCCTTGTACAACACGCCAACCCAGTGGGACAACATGTCCACTACTGCGAGGTCGTGGCTGATGAACAGAGCCGCGAAACCGTACTGCTCTTGGATGTCTTTGAACAGGTCCAGGACTTTCGCCTGCACGGAGACGTCCAGCGCGGATGTGGGTTCGTCGGCGATCAACAGGCGCGGGTTGAGCGCAAGCGATCTCGCCAAGGAGGCACGCTGCCGCTGCCCACCGGACAGCTCGTGCGGGTATCGTTCCGCGTACGACGCCGGCAGCTGGACTGATTCGAGCAGCTCACCTACCTTCTTCCTCGCCTCAGCGGCTCCTGGCCGGGTGTGGATCAGGAGCGGTTCGGCCACGCACTCGCCGATGGTGAGGTGCGGGTTGAAGGACGCCGCCGGATCTTGGAACACGAAACCGATGTCCTTGCGGAGCGGACGGAAGGTTCGCTCCCTAAAGTCCAACATCTCGTACCCAAGGACCTTCAGGCTGCCGCCCGTGGTCCGGGTCAGGCCGGCAATGGCTCGTCCGATGGTTGATTTTCCGGAACCGGACTCACCCACCAATCCAAAGACCTCATTTTCGGACACCGTAAAGCTGACATCATCCACGGCCTTGAATCCGTGCCTGCCGAACCGCCCGGGGTATTCGATGGTGAGGTTCTTTGCCTCCACCAGGATTTTGCCATCTTGGTGGAGTCGGCCTCGGGCGCCCTCGGATGCGGAGTTTCGTCCGAGGTGCGGCACAGCGGCGAGCAGCTTCTTTGTGTACTCCTGCCGGGGTTCAGCAAAAAGGACCTTGGCGCGAGCTTCCTCCACAACATCACCCTGGTACATGACCACAACACGGTCGGCCAGATCCGCCACTACTCCCATGTTGTGGGTGATGAGCACGATCGAGGTGCCGTAGTTGTCCCTCAAATCGCGCAGGAGCTGGAGGATTTCGGCCTGGACTGTGACATCCAAGGCCGTGGTGGGCTCATCGGCCACGATCAGCCCGGGGTTGAGCGCCAACGCCGCAGCGATGACCACGCGTTGCTTCTGGCCACCGGAGAACTGGTGTGGATAGTAGTTGACCCGCGTTTCAGGGTCAGGGATGCCCACCTTGCGAAGTGCCTCGGTTGCCCTTTCCTTGGCTTCCTTGGCGGAGATGCGCCGCCCGTCCGTGGAGTGCGCCCGGATGCCTTCGGCTATCTGCCAACCCACGGTGAACACCGGATTCAGCGCCGTGGAGGGCTCCTGAAATACCATGGCCACATCGCGGCCCCGGATTTTGCGGAGGGTGGATTGGCTGACGCTAATGACGTTGTTGCCGTTGATCACCACGGCTCCGGAGCTGATGGCGGTTTCCGGAAGCAGGCCCAGGATGGTCTTGGCCGTCACCGTTTTGCCGGAGCCCGATTCACCCACGATGGCCACAACTTCACCGGCTCCAACGTTCAGGCTTACATCTTTGACAGCATGAACGTCCCCGCCGTCCGTGGCGAAGGTGACTTGGAGCCTATCAATAGTGAGTACCGGCTGATCGGTGCCTGTCCGGTCTGAGACGTTTCCAAGGTTGGTGGTCATGACTTCCCTGCCTCTGCCGGGTTTGTTGGCGATTCTGGTCCCGCTGCGGATGCCGGGGCTGGTGTACGGCCTGCGCGTTTGCGGCCACGGATCCGGGGATCGTTGAGGTCGTTGATGCTTTCGCCCACCAGGGTCAGCCCCAGGACGGTCAGAACGATGGCGATGCCGGGGAAGACGCCGGTCCACCAAATACCGGATGAGGTATCAGCCAGTGCTTTGTTGAGGTCGAAGCCCCATTCGGCCGCGGACGTCGGCTCGATCCCGAAGCCAAGGAACCCCAGTCCGGCAAGGGTCAGGATCGCTTCGGAGGCGTTGAGGGTGAACATGAGCGGCAGGGTCCGGGTGGCGTTCTTGAAAATGTGCCGCCCAATGATGCGTACACTGGACGCCCCCAAGACCTTGGCTGATTCCACAAACGGCTCAGCCTTGAGCCGGATGGTCTCTGCACGTATGACCCGGAAGTACTGAGGCACAAAAACCACGGTGATGGAGAAAGCACAGGAGAAGATGCCGCCCCAGAAGCTGGATTGCCCGCGGCTGATCACAATGGAAATCACGATTGCCAGGAGCAAGGTTGGAAAGGCGTAGATAGCGTCTGCCACAACTACCAGGATCCGGTCCAGCCAACCTCCGAAGTAGCCGCTGAGAAGCCCAAGGACCACACCGAGGAACAGGGACATGGCCACGGACACAATGATGACTGTCACCGCGGTTTGGGAACCCCAAACGACCCGTGACAGGACGTCGTAACCGCCAACAGTTGTTCCCAGCAAGTGTTTGGCGCCGGGAGCTTCCTGGGTGGGAAACGAACCGGAGTCATCGCTGAGTTGGGAGTATCCATAGGGAGCAAGGAGGGGGGCGAAGATACTGGTCAGCAGGAAGATTCCGCTGAGGACAACACCCACAATGAGCATGCCCCGCTGAAGGCCTACGCTCTTCTTCAGGTGGCTGATCACAGGAAGCCGGGAGAACAAGGGCTCCTTGGGTCGCGTTAGCTGAGGAGTGCTCATGGTCAGTACCTCACTCGGGGGTCGATGAGCGCGGCAATGATATCCACGATGAAGTTGGTGACGGCGACGATGATGGCCAGCAGCACCACTATGCCTTGGACGGCCACGAAGTCGCGGGCATTCAAGTACTGCACCAGCTGGTAGCCCAGGCCCTTCCACTCAAAGGTGGTTTCGGTGAGGATGGCGCCGCCGAGCATCAGGGCTATTTGCAGGCCCATGACGGTAATGATGGGAATCAGTGCCGGTTTGTAGGCGTGCTTGGTCACCAGCCGGAACTCGCTGACGCCCCTTGAGCGCCCTGCCTCGATGTAGTCCTTCCCCAGGGTTCCGATCACGTTGGTGCGGACCAGGCGAAGGAAAACACCGGCGGTGAGTAAGCCCAGTGCGATCGCCGGGAGGACTGCGTGGGAAACAATGTCACCGAGTGCCGTGAAGTTTCCACTGCGCAGCGCGTCCAGCCAGTAGATACCGGAGGGGGCTGCCAAAGCGCTCATGGTGAGTTCCGTACGCGTGGAGGCACGGCCGGCTACCGGGAACCAGCCGAGCCATACGGAAAACGTCAGCTTGAGGAGCAGTCCCGAGAAGAAAACCGGGGTTGCGTAGCAGAGGATGGCGAAAAACCTCAACAGGGCATCGGGGGTCTTATCCCGGTGTTGGGCGGCGACAAGCCCGAACGGGATACCGACTGCGAGGGCCACGATCAGTGCGTTGATGGAGAGCTCGAGGGTGGCTGCGCCGAAAGTGGTCAGCACCTCCAGTACGGGACGCCGGTCAGTAATGGTGGTTCCGAAATTCCCGGTGATCAGCTGGCCAAGGTACTCGAAGTACTGAACCAGGACCGGACGGTCATACCCGGCGTCGTGGATGCGTTGGGCCAGGACGTCCGGGGGCAGGCGTCCGCCTTGAGATGCGGTGATGGGATCTCCGATGACCCTCATCAGGAAGAAGACCAGTGTTACCAGAATAAAAACGGTGGGAATGATCAGGAAGAACCTGATCACGATGTACCTCCCCAGCCCTCCCCCGGCTTTGGACTTGCTCTTGGGAGCAACGATCCCGGGCTCCGCCTCAGGGACCTCAATAAGTGTTGTCATGTGTTACCTGCATTTCCTGCCCGTGGATTACGCGGGGTTGTCTCATGCGTGCCGGCCACGTTGGTGGTCAGCAAAGGAGGCGGGACACCGGATCAGTGTCCCGCCTCCCTTCTCATCGCAAAGGTGCGGTTACTTGGAAATTACGCCCAGGCGGAATTTGAAGGACGGATCCAGGGTCTTCTCAACTCCATTGACGCCGCTTCCGGCTACCGCCACCTGCGCGCCCTGAAGCAGCGGCAGTGTGGAGATGTCCTTGGCGAGGGCGGTCTGGACTTCCTTGATGGCCGCTTCGCGCTTGGTCTTGTCCGCTTCGGTGAGCTGCTTGCCGATGAGATCGTTGACCGTGGCGTTGTTGTAGTGGTTCTTCAGGAAGCCGCCCTCAGGGAAGAACGGGGTGAGGTAGTTGTCGGCATCGCTGAAGTCCGGGAACCAGCCAAACTGGAACACCGGGTATTCGTCCGCACGGCTGGCCTTGCTGTACGTGACCCATTCAGTGGACTGCAGGTTCACAGTGAAGAGCCCGGACTTTTCCAGCTGCTCTTTGACCATGGCGTATTCATCTCCGGAGGATCCGCCGTAGTGGTCCGGGTTGTACTGCAGGTTCAGGGCCACAGGTTCAGTAATGCCGGCGTCCGTCAAGACCTTCTTGGCCTTGTCCAGGCTGGGCTTTCCGTCATCGCCGTAGGCATCCTTGAAGGACTCGTTGGCACCGAGGAATCCGCTGGGAACATTGGAGTACAGGGGCAGGTAGGTGCCCTTGTAGACCTGATCAGCGATCGCTTGACGGTCAACGAGGTTGGCTACGGCCTGGCGAACGGCCAGTGCCTTCGCTGCGTCCGCGCCGGCCGCTTTGGTTCCATAAGGCATGGTGTCGAAGTTGAAGGTGACGTAACGTATCTCGCCACCCGGACCGGTGAGGACCTTGACCTTGGAATCCTTGCGGAGATCGTCAATGTCCGTGGCGCTGAGGCTGCGGAAAGCGACGTCAATGGCTCCTTGCTGGATTTCCAGCTTCAGGTTGGTTGGGCTGGCGTAGTACTTGATGGTGGCGGCATCGTTGGCCGGCTTGCCAAGAACACCCTGGTAATCCGCAAAGGCCTTGAAGCTGACAAGTTCGTTCTTCTTGTAGCTGTCAATCGTGTATTGGCCGTAGAACGCGTTGGCCTTGATGATCTCGTCGTCTGACAGGATCTTGTCTGCCGGGAAGACTTCATCGTCCACGATCGGCGCGGCGGGGCTGCTGAGGATCTGGCTGAACGTCTGGTCGTTGGCGTTCTTCAACTTGAACACCACTGTGGTGGCGTCCGGTGTGCTCACGCTTTCGATGTTGGTCAGCAGCGACGCTGGCCCGGCGGGGTCGTTGATTGCCACCTGCCGATCGAAGGAATGCTTCACGTCTTTGGAATCCAAGGTGTGGCCGTTGGCCCACTTGAGCCCGGACTTGAGCTTGACGGTGTACTCCGACGGCGCCGTGAACGACGACGATTCAGCGAGGTCCGGAACGGGTTCCGCACCTCCGGGCTTGGAATTGAGCAGGAATGAGTAGACCTGGTTCATCACCATAAATGAACCGTTGTCATAGGATCCTGCGGGGTCCAGCGACGTGACTTTGTCAGTAGTGCCGTAGGCGATGGGGCCTGCGGCCGCCGGAGCGGAGGATGAGCCGCCGCCGGAGGGTCCCGTGCATGCCGTCAAGGCGAGCGCGGAGATGCCCGCCAGCGCGATAACGCCGTGCAGGGCCTTCTTGTTCAGTGCCATCTGGTGAACCTTCTGTTCGATGGATTCGGCGCGCCGCCGTGGGTAATTTGTGACGGAGCGCACTCTTGATTCCACGATTCAACCAGACTTCAAAGGCTGCGAACCCCTCATTTTGTGATTCGAGACACAAAATTTACTTTCCAGTAGGTTTCGCTGCGAGAGCCTTAGCTCTTAGAGAGCTTCCCTCTGTAGGGAACGGGCAGCATCAATGGTTGCCTGTCCCAGTACCCGGCTGCCTTGATAGAGAACCACGGTCTGCCCCGGAGCGACGCCGCGCAACGGGTCTGTCAGCGTAACGACGAGTTGGGCTCTCTCCACACCGGAATCATCAGCGACGGTTTCCACGCGGGCGATCGCCGGAACGGGGTCGCCGTGGGCCCTGACCTGGGCATGGCAGTCGAACTCAACGCCAGTGGTCACTTCGGCAATAGGCAATCCGGCCCAGGAAACCTTGATGCCGCGGATCTCGTCGATTGCCAGCAGGGCTTCCGGTCCCACAACCACTTTGTTTTCCTTGGGACGGATCTCCAAGACGAACCGCGGCTTGCCATCTGCCGCGGGCGTGCCCAATTTCAGGCCTCGACGCTGCCCCACCGTAAAGGCGTTGGCGCCCGGATGCTCGCCGACTTTGGCACCCGTTTCGTCAACGATGTCCCCGGTGGTCATGTCAATCTTTTCGGCCAGCCATCCGCGGGTATCGCCATCGGAGATAAAGCAGATGTCGTGGCTGTCCGGCTTGTTGGCCACGGACAAGCCCCGGCGCTCCGCCTCTGCACGTACCTCGGCCTTGGACGGAGTGTCCGCCAACGGGAACATGGAGTGCTTCAGTTGCTCATGGGTCAATACACCCAGAACGTAGCTCTGGTCCTTGGCCCAATCTGCCGCGCGGTGGAGCTCCCGGTTACCGTCGGCGTCTTCGATGACCTTTGCGTAGTGTCCGGTGCATACGGCGTCGAAACCCAAGGCGATGGCCTTCTCCAGAAGGGCTGCGAACTTGATCCGCTCGTTGCATCGCATGCACGGGTTCGGTGTCCTGCCGGCGGCGTACTCGTCAATGAAATCCTGGACGACGTCTTCCTTGAAGCGCTCCGAGAAGTCCCACACGTAGTAGGGAATTCCCAGGACATCGCAGGCTCGCCAAGCATCGCGCGAATCTTCGATGGTGCAGCAGCCTCGGCTTCCCGTGCGCAGGGTGCCAGGCATGCGCGACAAAGCAAGATGGACTCCGACGACGTCGTGTCCGGCCTCGACGGCCCGGGCTGCGGCCACGGCGGAGTCAACTCCGCCGCTCATTGCTGCAAGTACTCGCATGCTGGCTTTCTGTCTGTGGGAGTTGGAGCAACCGATCCGGCTGGAAACAGCCGGCGTGCCCATCTATTCTAGCCTGCCTCGCCATCTGCCCCTAAAACACCGTGGTGAACCCGCTTCTGAATCCAGAGGTCAAAGACAGTGTTGAGGACTCTGTACAGCCCACAACCTAGGCTTGCCGGGCTACCGTCGCCGCCGTTTGAATGCTGGATTCGTGACCAGCCATTCCGGCCTGGCGCGCCCTGAGGCACGCCTCGGGAAGCGCCTTCAGGAGCACATCCACATCCTCAGTGGTGGAATTGTGGCCCAGGGTGAAACGCTGGGCGCCACGGGCAGTGTCCTCATCCAATCCCATGGCCAGGAGAACGTGTGAAGGCCTGGGCACCCCGGCGGTGCAGGCAGAGCCTGTAGAGGACTCGACGCCGGCCAGGTCCAAGAGAAAGAGCAGCGAATCGCCCTCGCAACCAGGGAAGGTGAAATGGGCGTTTCCCGGGAGCCTCCCGTCTCCGGCTGCACCCCTGAGGACTGCATCCGGAACCGACTCGCGCACCCCGCTGATCAGGCGCCCACGTAACGTGCTGAGGCGCTCACGCTCAGCAGCAAGGTTTGCAGTCACAACTTCAGCGGCTGCGGCAAAGGCAGCAATTGCGGGAGTGTCCAGTGTCCCCGAACGAACATCACGCTCTTGGCCGCCGCCGTGCTGCACCGGCGTCAGCTTGACGGCCCGCCCCAGGAAAAGGGCCCCAACGCCGACGGGACCACCAAGCTTGTGCCCCGAGACGGACATCGCGGCAAGTCCGGAGCGCCGGAAATCCACAGGGATGGATCCGAAAGCCTGGACGGCGTCGGAGTGAACCGGGATTCCGTGCGGCTTCGCCAGCTCCACGATCTCCAGCACTGGCTGGATGGTGCCGACTTCATTGTTGGCCCACATCACGGTGACCAACGCTACTGCGCCAGGATCGCGTTCGATTTCCTGCTTGACTGCCTCCAGCCGGACCTTTCCATCGGGATCCACGGGAAGCCATACAACCTCTGCGCCCTCGTGCTTTTCAAGCCATTCGACGGTATCCATGACCGCATGGTGCTCGACGGCGGAGCAAAGGATGCGCGTCCGGCGAGGGTCCTCGTCCCGCCTGGCCCAAAAAAGCCCCTTAACAGCCAGGTTGTCTGCTTCCGTACCGCCGGAAGTGAAAATGACCTCGGACGGATGGGCCCCGGCCGCAGCTGCCAGGGTCTCCCGGGCGTCCTCGACCGCGCGCCTGGCGCGGCGGCCTGCGCCGTGCAGCGACGAAGGGTTTCCCGTCCGCGCGAGCTCGCGCGTCATGACAGCGAGCGCTTCGGCCGACAGGGGCGTGGTGGCAGCATGGTCAAGGTATACAGGCACCCCCTAATTCTACCGATGCCCCATACGGCCGATGCCGGCCTCAACAGATAGGTGCCGCATGCCGGGGCACGATCAGGACGGCGGGACCACGACGAGCTGTGCCAAGGCCTCTGCACGCGCTGCTTTCAGGGTGGCGTCATCCGGGCACGACAGGGAAACATAGACGGAGGACGCGGGGGCGCTGAACAACCTGGCCAGGACCAGGGCCGACTTGCCACCGGATGCTGCCGAAGATTCCAAACCAAGGAACTCCACGCTGTGTTGGGGTTTATCGGATCCTTCTCCCCAACGCAACGACGCCGGCTTCAGACCATCCAGCGCACCTGCATTGAGGTAAGTGAACAGTTCCTTGGTTGACGCGGCGTCGTCGCCAGCAACCACCAGCGGGCCCTGATTCACGCTGACCCGGACCGCGAGTGTGCACCCGTCAGTCTTCTTGTACCTGTTTTCGCCCTGCAAAGCGGAGTGAACCACGGACCAACCTGGAACCTCCTCCAAGCGCGTGGAAACGGTCACGGGCTCCCCCGGGGCCAAAGTCCCTCCCGCCGTGAGCGGCAAGTCCTTCGCAGCCACCGCGGCCGCGTCGTGACCCGGAGTGATGGTGGGAGTTGCCAGCGTGGATACCGACGGCGACGGTTTGGGCGCAGCAGGGTCAGGGACGTTGACGCTGCAGCCAGCCAGCAGAACACCGGCGGCTCCGATGGCAACCAGGCCGGCCAGTCGTCGTCGAACGTTGCTCGCCACTTTGTCTCCTTGCCGTGCGGTCTGGAATATGGTGTCGGAACCGTGCCGACCGACTCGCCGCCCACTTCCCGCGGCCTGTCACCGCGATCGAGTCTAGCTGCCCGCCGCAGCGGGGCTCATTACGCGAGAACCCATAAACCGGCAGGAACTACATCGACGTCCACAGGCAATTCGGCGATTCGCTCGCCGTCCGCGTATGCCACTACTCCTGCGGCTTCCAGACGCACCTTCCGGACGCGCCGGATCTCCACGGCGGGATGGTTGGTGTGCTTCCCGGCGAAAACCTTGGGAAACACAGCCAGGAAACGGAGTCTGGACAGGGGCTTGACCACGAACATGTCCAGCCAGCCATCATCGGGCACCGCCTCAGGGGTAATCTTCATGCCCCCGCCAATGAACTGCCCGTTGGCCACCGAAATGAGCAGGGCAGGTTGAATCCAGGTGACGTCATCGGCAGTGACGGTGTAGCTGATCCGGCGGAAAGAGAGCAGCTCCCTGAGCATCGCAAGGTTGTAACGGCTCTTTCCCCGCGGCCAGCTCCACGAGTTGGCCCGCTCGTTGACGGCTGCATCGAACCCGGCGGAGAGGACGCCGGCGAAGTACGTCGTCCGGCTGCCTGCGGTGATCCTGCCGGCGTCGATCCTGCGTCCGCCGGTTTCCAGCGCATCCAGCAGTCGGCGGCACGCGGCCTGGGTGTCCTTCAAGGGCAAAGCCAACAGCCGCGCCACGTCATTGCCTGTCCCGCCGGGAACGATGCCGAGGGGGATGTCAAACCCTGCGAGCGCATTCACGCCCAGGTGAACCATGCCGTCGCCACCCACCACTACCAACACTTCCACCCCGGTTACCAGCGTCCTGTCCACGGCTCTCCGGAGGGCGCCATAGTTTTCCGCTTCAAGCACGACGACGTCCCACCCGGCGGCGCGGATGAATTCTGCGGCTTGGTACCCCACATTGCGCGTACGACCAAAAGAGGCCGCGGGATTAATGGCAACAGCGATTTTCATCGGCGTACTGATTTTCATCGGCGTACTGTAGGGGTTCTCGGCCGCCGGAGGTTTCACAGCCTGAATTATGCCAGCGGGAACCACACGCCCCGTTACCGACGTTCACATAGTGGCTGGATAAACTTGCCTGTACCGTACCTCTTCAGAGGTGCGACCATCACCATAGAGAAGGGCCCGTGCTTGGCCGAGGGCAGCAGTTCGCACTATCAGGTTCTCCGCGTTTCCGTCACCGCTACGGACAAGGAGATCAAAGTGGCCTACCGCAAGGCTGCCCGGAAAGCCCACCCCGATCATGGCGGAGAAGCGGAGATGTTCCGGCGCGTGACCCTCGCGTACGAAACGCTCATTGATCCCCGGCGCAGGGCCGACTACGACCGAAGGTATGCCCAGGGCGCTTCGGGTGTGAGCCAGCCTCGGCCCGGTGATTACTCAGGTACCGCCGCCCCGGGTCCCTCCGCCACAACAAACGTCAAACGGCCCCAAGCCCAGCGCAACACTGCCGGTGATCCCGCGGTGTACGTTCCCTCCTTTGACGATCCCAACGAGGTTCCGCTCATCTCAGCGGCGGAAGCGGCCCAGCAGGTCCACGGGCTCCCCCGAAAACGGGGTATTTTTGGTGCCGAGGCCCGTATCCAGCGCGAAATGCGCACGGTCCAGCTCATCAGCCGGCAAGTCCTGCCCGCCATACCCGCAGCCCGGCTGATCAATGGCCTGCGCTCACCGTCGGATAACAACCACATTGACCACGCTGTCCTGTCCGGCTATCGGCTGGCATTGATCGGTTCCATGCTGTTGCCCAAAGGCGCCTATGCATGGGATGGCCATTCGCTGCGCCATGGCGGCCGTTCGGTGGCTCCTCCACAGCTCGCGCACATCGTGCGGCACATGCAGGACCTTTTTCCGGAACTCAATGTCACCGGCTGGGTGGTCCTTCACAGTCCTGACGGAAATCTTCACGAACCCGTCATTGACCAGTACGGCAAGGGACAGTCGAGCAACAATGCCGTGGAGGTAGTCAACGCGGCAGGCCTGGTGAGGGGACTGAAGCAATTCCTCAGTTCAGGGCCGGCGCCAAACACCGTGGTGGTGCCTGTGTTGGCCCGTCTTCTTCGCGGAATGCACTGAGCCCGCCCACGCTGAGTTTGCTTCCACCCTGCGATGCTCCGCGATCGGCAACGGCGACCGGTCCACGGGCTGACTAGGATGTAACAGTGTTCCGAATCCTCTTCCACACCCCAGAAATCCCGGGCAATACGGGCAACGCCATCCGCTTGGCCGCCATCACAGGGGCTGAGCTCCACCTGGTGGAACCTCTCGGCTTCGACTTTTCCGATGCCAAGCTGCGCCGCGCCGGTCTTGACTACCACGATCTCGCGGTAGTCACGGTGCACAAGGACATCGACGCCGCATGGACTGCCCTTAAGCCCGAGCGCGTTTTCGCCTACACCTCGGACGGCGAGACCTCGTACACGGATATCAGCTACCGCGAGGGGGACGTCCTCATGTTCGGCCCGGAATCCATGGGACTGCCGGACTGGCTCAAGCAGGACCCGCACGTCACCGCCCGTGTTCGCCTTCCCATGAAACCTTCCCTACGTTCACTGAATCTTGCCAACGCTGCATCCATCGCCGTCTTCGAGGCTTGGCGTCAGAACGGATTTGCCGGCGCCAAGGTCTAGCCCATCCAACGGGGCATCTGCGCCGAATACCTTATGCAGGAACAAGTCCTGCCGTGGATATTCATCGAGGGAGCCTACGTGAGCGCGCTGCAGACCAGGGTGATGACGGCAAGCCGCTGCACCGCCGCGCCGTCGACGCAAACCCGTGATGCTGCCGGTTTCAAACGGGACGACATATGCTGGACGGTGATGGACATCCCCAACAATCCCGGCCCACCGGTCTTCGAGGCCACCGGCAGCGCGACAGACTTGAACTCGCAGCTGACTGCTTTGCTTGAGCTCCTGGCAGCAGGCGACCAGCAGGCTTTTGCTGAGTTCTACCGCCTGACCTCGCGGCGCGTCTTCGGCATGGCACGGCGCGTCCTGATAGACCCTGACCTCAGCGAGGACGCCACTCAAGAGGTATATCTCCAGGTATGGCAAGGTGCAGCAAAGTTTGACCGCGCCGCAGGGACCCCGCTGGCTTGGCTCATGACCATCGCTCATCGACGAGCCATTGACCGGGTCCGCGCTGTGCAGGCGGCCACTGACCGCGAAGCCAAGTACGGCGCAGCGAGCCAGGACCCGGACCGTGACCTGGTAGCTGAGGAAGCCGATACCAACATGGAGGCCGAGGCGGTCAGCAGATGCCTCGGCACGCTGACGGACACCCAACGTGAATCAGTCCGGCTCGCCTACTATGGCGGCCTGACATATCGGGAGGTGGCGGAGCACCTCGGCGCGGCCGTCCCGACCATCAAGTCCCGCATCCGTGATGGACTGCTGCGACTGAAGACCTGCTTGGGGGTGGGTTGATATGAGCGAAAACACCGGTGGAGGCTTTATCCGCAGAATGTTTGCCAACGACATCGCTACCGACCTCGCCGAGGGCCGAGTCCTCGAGCTGGCGGAAATCTACGCCCTGGACGCCTTGAGCGACCACGAACGGGCCATGATCGACGACTACATCAAGGACGCCCCGGAACGCACTGAGTTCCTGGAACGGGTCCGCGAAGCGCGCGAAACCTTGGCTGTCAGCTTTGCCCCGGAGGAAGAACCGCCTGCAGGTCTCTTCGACAACATCCTGGAGCGCATCACCAAGGATGCCGCCGCCCAGCCCGTCGCAGAGCCGACGGTTCCCTCGGTGGAAAGCCCCGCCGTCGACGACCTCGCTGCCGCCAGGATGAGGCGTGAGGAGCGTACACGCGCCGGTGGCGCGCGCCGATGGATCATCGGCGCCGCGGCTGCAGCAGTGATTGCCCTCGGTGGGATCGGAGTAGGCACCTACGTCACGGCACAGAACGACCCCGTCAACCAGGTGCTCCAAGCGCAGGACGTCCAGAAGACCTCTGCGCCTGTTCCCGGCGGTGGTACGGCCACCATCTCAGCATCATCGGCGAAGGATTCCTTCGTGGTTCTGATGGATGGCGTAGCTCCCGCGCCGGAAGGCAAGGTCTACCAGTTGTGGACCCTCCCCAAGGACGGCTCTGCCCCGGTACCGCAGGGCACCATGGATGCCCAGACGCTGTCCAAGCCGGCCGTCGTGAAGGGACTGGCGTCAGCTTCGTCCGTAGCCATCACTGTGGAACCCACGGGCGGATCGAGCGCCCCAACCACGGACCCTGTTCTGGTGGTTGGGCTCAGCGCCTGACTCTTGAAAATCAACGCACGACGGCGGCCGTCCCACCTAAGGGACGGCCGCCGTCGCGCTTTCACGAGGTTGTTTCGGCAGCTACAACACGAGCGATAGAAGCATCACAAAGCCGAAGCCCACCACGGAGATCAGTGTCTCCATCACGGACCAGGTTTTGAAGGTCTGCCCGACAGTTAGCCCGAACAGTTCCTTGACCAACCAGAATCCGGCGTCGTTGACGTGGGACAGGAACAAGGAACCTGCGCCAATAGCCAAAGCCAACAGAGCTGCGTGCGTCGGGCTCAGGCTGCTGGCAAGGGGCGCCACAATGCCCGCCGCCGTCACTGTAGCCACTGTTGCTGAACCCGTGGCCAGGCGCAGAGCCACAGCCACGATGAATCCGAGCACCAGGACTGACATGTTGGCGCCCTCGGCCCATTTCTTGACAGCGTCGCCCACACCGGCGCCAACCAGGGTTTGCTTGAAACCACCGCCGGCACCCACGATGAGGAGGATGGCGGCAATGGGCCCCAGGCTTTCACCCAACTTGGCTGTGATCCTGCTTCCCGTGAAGCCCACCGCATACCCGAACGTTACGATCGCCAGAAGGACTGCCAGTGTCATGGCCACCAGGGGCTGGCCCACGAAGTCGAAGAAGATCCTGATTGCCGGCGCTGTTTCAGGATTGGGCCAGATGATGCCGCCCAAAGCCTTCAACAGCATGAGGACCACCGGGAAAATGATCGTCAACAGGGTCACCAGGAACGACGGCTGGCGTTTCACTTCGCTCAGGTCCGCTGCGTGCTGGGTGTCGATGCCACCGGCTACGGCGGGCGCGTCAACGGGGACCCAGCGGGCAGCCAACCGTGAGAAAAGCGGACCACAGATGATCACTGTGGGAATCGCTACGAGGATGCCAAGGCCCAGTGTTGTTCCCAACTCCGCTTTGACTGCACTGATCGCGATCAGTGGTCCCGGGTGCGGTGGCACCAGCCCGTGAAGGACCGACAGTCCAGCCAGCGCCGGGATCGCAATGCGCATCAGTTTCATTTTGGACCGTTGAGTCACCAGGACTATCACCGGAAGCAACAAGACGAGCCCGATTTCGAAGAACATCGGCAGGCCGATGATGACGGCTACAAGAGTGATCATCCAGACCAGCTTGTTTCCGCTCGCCTTGGCCAGCAACGTGTCCACCACACGGTTTGCGCCACCGGAATCGGCCAGCAGCTTGCCGAGCATGGCCCCCAGGGCAATAAGCAGGCCAACTTCCTTGAGGACTCCCCCAACGCCGTCCTCGAAGTTGGTGATGACCTTGCCCAGCTCCACGCCTGACGCCAGGCCAACGAAAGCCGAGCCCAGAACCAGCGCAAGGAACGGGTGCAGTTTCAGTTTGGCGATCAGCACCACAATCAGGGCGATGCCCAGCGCTGCGACCACCAGCAACTGGGTGTCATGCGCCGTCCATTCCTGTACCTCTGTGGCGGCCTCCAGGAACCTCACGAAGCGTTCGTTTCGGTACCGGCAACTACAGGGTGCAGGCCGAGGCGTTCAATAACCTCGTCCGCTTCTTCGGCAGGAGACGCCGAAACACACAGGGAGATGTAGCTCTCGTCCTCCGTCGGTTCCTCAAGGGCGTCGAACTGTGATTCCAGGAGGGACGGCGGCATGAAGTGGCCGTGCCTGGAGGCCAGTCGATCGGAAATCTTGTCCTTGCTCCCCTGCAGGAAGACGAAAACGACGTTCTCGCCGCGGAGCACATCGCGATACTTCTTTTTGAGAGCCGAGCACGTAATGATTGCCGGAGTTCCGGCATCCGCGCGCTCACGGATCCAGTCCGAGATGATGCCCAGCCAGGGCCACCGGTCCTCATCGCTAAGAGCCAGCCCCGATTGCATCTTGGCCACGTTGGCCTCTGGGTGCAGGTCGTCGCCTTCGGCGAGATCCCATCCAAGCTTCCCGGCGAGAACGCCGGCCACGGTGGACTTGCCGGAACCGGAGACTCCCATAATCACCAGTACGGGTTGTTGCGCAGTCTTCGCCATCAAAGTCTGCCTTCCTCGAATAAATATGATTTAACCGAGATCAAGCATATGACACGGGTTACACCACGGCAACGTCAGAACCCTGCGATGGTGGTGGATCCGTTGACTGCAACTACATGGAAGAACTCTGCGCTCGCTCCGTCGGGCAGGCCGGCCCGCTCACCATTGCCCAGCATCATGGCCCTGACCACGCGTTCCATTCCCTCGATATCGGGATGCTGGCTCGCATGGACCCTGATGGCGTCAAGCTTCGCGTCCACATGCTCCGAAACATCCACAGAGTGGTTCTCCCTGGACTCCGGGCTGGAGATAAACCACAGCCACGGCAACTTGAAGGCCTCCAGCCCGGCCGCGGCCAGCTCCGGGTAGGCGAACGGATTCTCCACTGCCGGATAGACCGCCCTGGTCACGGCTTCCCCCGCGGCAAGGTGGTCCGGGTGGCTCTTCTGGAGGCGGTCCCAGTTCCGTTCCGGGTGCATTGTCAGCACAATGTCCGGACGGATTTCGCGAATCAGCTTCACTACCTGCTTGATGACGCCATGAGTCGGTTCCAGGTACCCGTCCCGCTCGTGAAGGTAGTGGATATCCGTGACACCCACCAGAGCAGCTGCGCGCCTTTGCTCCTCGGCCCGTAGATCAGTGATCCTTTCGCGGTCCAAGGGGTCGAAACCGCCGGCATCCCCATCGGTCATGATGCAATAACTGACCTCGACCCCGGCAGCCGTCCAGGCCGCGATGGTCCCTGCAGCACCAAAATCGATGTCGTCGGGATGGGCAGTAAAACAAAGCACCCGCTCAACGCGCTCCGTGGAGGCGTCGAACGGGCTCTTTGCTGACGGAACGTCAGTAGGCAAAGGGATCAGCCTTTCCGCTTCTGGATTTCGGCAGTGGCCTGCGGCAGCACCTTGAAAAGGTCCCCAATGATGCCGTAGTCCGCAATCTCGAATACTGGCGATTCTGCGTCCTTGTTGATGGCCACGATGACCTTGGAGGTCTGCATGCCCGCCTTCTGCTGGATGGCACCTGAAATGCCAGCCGAGATGTACAACTGCGGCGACACTGTGACGCCGGTCTGGCCAACCTGTGCATCATGGCCGATCCAACCTGCATCGGTAGCAGCGCGGGATGCACCCACAGCTGCACCCAAGGCATCCGCGAGCTCCTCAACGGGCCCGAAGTCACCATCCACGCCGCGACCGCCGGCTACGACGATCCTGGCCTCGCTGAGGTCCGGCCGCCCGCTGACAGGCTTCTCGGTGCGGGCTGCGATGCGTGCGGAGTTCGCCAGGCCCTCGGCGGGAACCTGAACAGTGGCAGTGGCCGGTGCAGTTGCAGCACCGGCCGGAGCAGGTTCCACGTTGTTGGCCTTGACCGAAAGGACGGTCACCGGAGTAGTGGCTTTCGCGGTGGTGTTGTAGGAACCTGCCAACACCGACTTATGCGCAGTGCCGTCAGCCTCAACGCCCACCACATCGGTAATGACGCCGGCGTTGAGCTTAATGCCAAGCCTGCCCGCAATTTCCTTGCCCTCAGGCGAGTTATCCACCAAGACGGCCGTAGCGCCGGACGCTGCCACTGCAGCTGCCAGATAGGCAGCCTTCGGCCCCACCAAGTAGTTGTCGAGGTCGTCCACCGACGGCTGGAAAACCGTGGTGGCGCCGTACGCGCCCAACGTCGCGGCGACGTCGTCGGTCAACTCACCGGTGAAGGCGACGGCGGTCTCCCCCAGCGAGCGGGCGATGGTCAGGAGCTCCAGGCTGCTCTTCTTGAGAGCTGCTCCCGGGTTATCAATGAAAACAAGTGCATTTGCCATGGTTGGAGTCCCCTTTAGAGCAGCTTCTGTGCGGCGAGGAAGTCGACCAGCTTGATGCCGGCGTCGCCGTCGTCGGTAATGATGGTTCCTGCTGTCCGCGGTGGGCGGGCTTCTGCAGACTCCACTACTGTCCAAGAGCCGGCCAAGCCAACCTGTGAGGCGTCCACACCAATGTCAGCCAAAGACAGGGAGGCGATCTTCTTCTTCTTAGCGGCAAGGATGCCCTTGAAGTTGGGATAGCGCGGCTCGTTGATCTGGTCCGTGACAGAAACAACTGCGGGAAGCTGCGCTTCAACCGTTTCGGAGAAGGCGCCGGCGTCGCGGCGGGCGCTGACCTGACTGCCCGAAACCTCGAGGGTGGAAGCGAACGTGACCTGCGGGAACTGCAGGCGCTCGGCAAGCTGGGCCGGGATGAGCGAAGTCTCGCCATCGGTTGAGGCCATGCCCGTCAGGACGAGGTCCACCGGACGGCCATCGGCCGAGATGTGGCGGATCGCAGCGGCCAGCGCCAGCGAGGTTGCGGCAGCATCCGAACCAGCCAGAGCGTCGTCGCTGAGGTGGACGCCGGAATACGCGCCGATCTGTAGTGACTTCTTCACGGCATTGACCGCACCGGACGGGCCCATGCTCAAAGCAATGACCTCATTCCCGGCCTTCGGTCCGCCGCGTTCTTCCGCCAACTGGAGGGCTGCCTCTAGGGCGTACTCGTCCAGTTCAGACAAGATGCTCTCATCACGGTCTGTGGTGTTGCCAGGGCCGGTGATATGCCGGTCGAACTGGGCGTCCGGGACGTGCTTGACCAGAACGACAATCTTCAATGTCTCTTCCACTGTCTTCGAAGCAGCCTTCCATGCTTGTGGACGGCCAGACGCAGCAGCGTGGCCGTGGATTGCCCAACGCGTGGGCTCGTCCTAGCTAAGCATATTGCCCGCAGAAAACCACTCCCAGCGTTAAGCCCTGTTTCAGCTACGCGCGATGCTTCTTCCGGTCCCACAAGTTCATACCTGGACACAGCAAACGGCGGACGACACCTGTGTGAGGTGCCGCCCGCCGTCGTGAATTGGGCTTGCCTATTGCTGTGCCGGCCTACTGTTGTGCGGCGTCGAGGGTGACCTCAACCTCTTGAGTCTGGCCACCGCGCTGAATGGTCACCTTGACCTTGGCACCGGCAGGCTGCTCCCGGACTGCAGCGGTCAGCTGGTTGGGATCGCTCACGGCATAGTCGCCGAACTTGGTCACCACGTCGCCGACCTTGAGTCCAGCTTTGGCCGCAGCCGATCCGGAGGTCACTGAGGCAACCTCTGCACCCACCGAGAAGCCGGAGTCGCTGCCCGTGGAGGACTTCGACCGAACAGACACGCCGAACTGGCCGTGGCTGGCCTTACCGGTTTCGATGATCTCTTGCGCCACGCGCTTGGCGTGGTTGATGGGAACACTGAAACCAACGCCGATGTTGCCGCTGGACGACTCGGACGTTCCGCTGCCCGCCGAAGCAATGGCCACGTTCACGCCGATCACTTCGCCCTTGCTGTTCACCAGTGCGCCGCCGGAGTTGCCGGGGTTGATGGCCGCATCAGTCTGGATGACGTTGATGGCAATCGAGCCTTCGTTGGCAGTGCTCTGGCTCTGGCCCCCGTTCGGCGGTGCGAACTGGAAGCCTTCGTCGCCGCCCTGGCTCTCATCCGGTGTACCCTCCGGCACGGCAGAGGACGCAACACTGATAGTGCGGTTAAGCGTGGACACAATGCCATCGGTCACAGTGCCGGTGAGGCCCAAAGGCGAACCGATGGCGACGGCGGTGTCCCCCACGTTGATCTTGGACGAATCACCGAGCGTAGCCGGGACCAGGCCCGAGGCATCGCTCACCTTGATGACTGCAAGGTCTGACAAAGGGTCCGTGCCAACCACGGTGGCCTTGAGGACCTTGCCGTCGCTGGTACGGACCTCGATGACGGCGTTTGCGGTGGCACCATCCAGCGTGACCACGTGAGTGTTGGTGAGGATGTGGCCTTGGTCGTCCAGGATGATGCCGGAACCAGTTCCACCCTCATTTCCGCTGGTTGCTTTGATGGTCACCACGCTGGGTGAGGCTTTGGCGGCCGCAGCGGTAATGACGTTGACGTCGTCTTTGTTGTTCACGATGACGGTACTGGACTGTCCGCCTGTTGAAGCGGCCGGGGCGGGGTTATCCCACAGTGCATTGCTGCCGGCCACTACACCGCCACCGATAAGGCCCGCCGCAAGCATGCTGGCTACAAGAGTTCCGACGCCGAAGGCCGGCTTGCGCTTGGTGCTGACAGAAGAGTGACCGGGGGCTTGCTGGAATCCGGGGTTATTGTGACCCTGCGGGTTCTGGAATCCTTGCTGGTGGGGGAACTGGGAGGCACTGTTGCCGCTGTTTCCCGGGTTCGAGCCACCGTAGAACGGCTGGTGCTGTGGGTAGCTTGGGCGGTGAGCCGGATCATGCTGCTGCGGAGCGCCGTAGTACTGCGGCTGCTGCTGGGTTGCAGGAGGCTGGAAGGCCGGCAGCGGAGTAGTGGGCTGTGCCGGGTTTTCCGTCCCGGCCCCCTGCCCGGAAGTCCCCGCAGGCTGCTGTCGGGTGGCGCTGGCGTCGCCCTGCTCCCCCGTGGTGTCCCGCGGCTCTGATGGCTCGCGGTTCTCTGATGCATTGCCCTGCGCTGGGTTCTCCGTCATGGGTCTTCCTTTCGTCCTCGTCTTCAACAACTATGTACCCAATAACTGGAACAAAAGCGGACGTTCGCTGGGAGCTTCCTGAAAGAGACCGCAACCACGTCCCCACAGGTCAAAAGGTCCCTCAACGCCTCAACAATCCAGCTCTCTCCTATATTTCGCTGGTGGCATATTCACCCCTGTGGACGGGTTGGGGGGTGCACCATAGAATCAAGAGGAATTGCCACAGCGACCTGCGGCTTTACACCATGCGTGGGGGCGCTGAGCATTCTGTGACGATTGGTACGCCTTGTTCCAGTCGCAGACGTGCTGAAGGGTTGCACATGCGGTCAATAGTTAAACGCGTACTCGCCGTGATCGGCCTGGCTGGAATGTTGGCCCTACCGGCCACCTCCGCTTGGGCGGAAAGTCCGGTAACACTGGATCCGACCACTAAAATCGTGGACTCCGCGGGCGTGCTCGGCGGCGACAAAGCCAAAGTCCAAGAAGCCATTCAGAAGCTTGGCACAGACCACGCCATGACACTTCATGCCGTGTTCGTAAAGAGGTTTGAGAACCCGTCAGATCGCGTCCAATGGACAGAAGACGTCGCGGAGAAGGCCCAGCTCGGCCCGAATGCCCTCGTTCTCGCCGTAGCGACGGAAACACGCCAGTACCAACTGAGCAAGCCCGCCAACAGCAAGATCACCAACGCCCAACGGGATACGATCACCAGCAAGGCAAT
This sequence comes from Paenarthrobacter sp. NPDC091711, assembly GCF_044756605.1. NCBI lineage: Bacteria > Bacillati > Actinomycetota > Actinomycetes > Micrococcales > Micrococcaceae > Paenarthrobacter > Paenarthrobacter sp. NPDC091711. Next base: position 74,977 of record NZ_JBIVTF010000004.1, on the reverse strand, counting down.
TGACCCGCAGTTGCGTGCCGGGAACTACGCCCAGGCTGTCATAGACGCCGCGGCTGCCATCGGCGATGCCGCAGGCGGCGGCAGCGGTACGGTTCCCAACGGTAACGCTGGTGTCGGCGTACTAGTGGGTGTAGGAGTTGTAGCTGCAGGCGGTGCCGGCACCTACCTCTACCTGCGAAACCGCAGGAAGAAGGGCGGCACCAAGGCCGTCAGCGCCAGCTACGGCCCGCAAGGCGAGCAGCTTGATCCCCTCGCCGGACTTAGCATTCCGGAACTGCGTCAAAAGAGCGGCTCGCTGTTGATCGAGGCGGACGACGCCATCAAGTCCAGCGAGCAGGAACTCGGCTTCGCCCAGGCGCAGTACGGTGACTCGGCGATCGGCAACTTCACGAAAGCCCTGGAGGAAGCCAAGGGACATATGACGGAGTCGTTCAAGCTGCAGCAGCAGCTGGATGACCACATTCCTGACACCGAAGAACAACAGCGGAGTTGGCTCGGAGAAATCATCCGCCGCTCCGAGGCAGCACTGGCCTCTTTGCGCGACCAGAAGGCGGATTTCGACTCTCTGCGAGAGCTGGAGAAAACTGCGCCGCAGGCCCTGGCAGCGGTGTCGGCAGGCGCCAAGGACGCGGACTCAAAGATCGCCAGCGCAGAACAATCGCTTGAGGGCTTGCGCGCAAAATACGCCGAATCTGCTCTGACGCAGGTTTCCGACAACATCCTGCAGGCAAAGGAGCGACTCGCCTTCGTGCAGAACGCAGCCACCGCCGCTCAGGAGAAGTTGGCTGCCGGCGAGAACAGCCTGGCTGCCGTGGCAGTCCGGGCCGCAGAGGAAAGCCTGCACCAGACCAACGTGCTGATCGATGCCATCTCCAAGACGGCGGGCAGCCTCGATGAGGCCCGGGCGTCCCTGGAAGGTGCGGTTGCCGAAACCAGCCAGGACCTCGCCCAAGCCAGGGCCATGATCCAGTCCGGCGAACACCCGGAGCTTGCGGGGCCCGTGGCTGGGGTTGAAGCTGCTCTAGCTCAGGTAAAGACGGAAATCCAAGGCGGAAAGATAGACCCCATCGCGACGCTTAGCCGCGTGGAGTCTGCCCACCAGGCGCTGGACCAGTCGTTGTCCGGCATCCGCGACCAGCAGGAGCAAGCCCGCCGGGCCCAGGCCTCACTTCAGCAAACCATCATGGCGGCACAGGCTCAGATCAGCGCAACCTCGGATTACATCACGGCACGTCGCGGTGGCGTGGGGACTGAAGCCCGCACGCGACTGGCTGAGGCTCAGCGGAACCTCGATTACGCGCTGTCGATCTCCCGCAATGATCCCGTCACGGCGTTAACGTATGCCCAGCAAGCGCATTCACTTGCTGCCCAGGCAGCCCAGCTGGCACAGTCCGACGTCGACCAGTTCGGCTATGCAGACCAAGGCCAAGGGTACGGACGCGGTGGCATGTTCGGCGGTGGCGGCGGAGGTGGCGGACTCGGCGGTGCCATCCTCGGCGGCATCCTCATCAACTCCATCCTTAATGGCGGCGGAGGCGGCTGGGGCGGCGGCGGTAATGACGGTGGAGGCGACGGTGGCTTCTTCGGCGGCGGCGGCGATTCCGGTGGCGGTTTCGACGGCGGCGGCTGGGGCGGCGACGGTGGCGGCGGAGGCGACTTCTAGCCAAACAGACTAAGTGGGGTCCATGCCCCGCATAGAAGCGGTACAACAACTGATCACTGATTTCAGTGGGCACCACTGAGCAGGACGAAAGGCATCACCATGGTTAAGCAGTCCATTTTCGGTCGGATCTCACAGCTCGCCAAGGCGAACATCAACGCCTTGCTGGACCAGGCTGAGGATCCGCAGAAGATGCTGGACCAGATGGTCCGCGACTACACGAACAACATTGCCGAGGCCGAATCTGCCGTGGCTCAGACCATCGGTAATCTCCGGATGCTGCAGGCGGACTACAACGAAGACGTCAAGAACGCGCAGGACTGGGGCAACAAGGCCCTGGCAGCTTCCCGCAAGGCCGATGAGTACCGCAATGCCGGCGACTCTGTTGATGCCCAGAAGTTCGACAACCTTGCAAAGGTAGCCATCCAGCGTCAAATGACCGCTGAGTCCGAGGCGAAGGCCGCAGAACCGAGCATCGCCTCACAGACCGAGGTAGTGGACAAGCTCAAGACCGGGCTTGACCAGATGAAGAACAAACTCAATCAGCTCACCGCAAAGCGCAACGAACTGGTGGCTCGCTCCAAGACCGCAGCCGCGCAGTCCCAGGTACACGACGCCCTCAAGAGCATCGACATCATGGATCCCACCAGCGAGGTTGGCCGCTTCGAAGAGAAGATCCGCCGGGAAGAGGCCAAGGTCCTCGGCCAGCAGGAGCTCGCCAGCTCCAGCCTTGATGCCCAGTTCAACCAGCTCGAAGACCTCGGAGAGCAGACAGAGATCGAGGCTCGCCTCGCAGCCCTCAAGTCAGGTGGCTCCAAGCCTGCCATTGGCGCTGGCGCTCCCGCCTCGACCGGCGCAACCATCGAAGAAGCCGACTTCGACAAGCTCTAAGAGTCGCTTGGACAGTCTGTCCTGACGTACTGCTGAACCACGAGACGGGCCGGATCCTGAAGAGGATCCGGCCCGTTTCTTTAAAGATCGTCTATTAGTCGTCGTTACCGCTATACCGCGCCAAGGCCTGCGGAATCCTGCGCTGGGCTCGCGTCCGTGGCCACTTCGGCTCGGATCTCAAATCCCTTGGGATGGAAGTACGTCACGGTGCACTCCAGCACCTCTCCGTGGTCACCGAGCGTTGTGCGCTCCAGACGCGGCACCATGGCGAACCCACGAACGTTCAGGGCGTCTGCCAGGTGTTCGGGTGGGGCATGCATGGTGACCGTGATTTCGGCCCGCTGCAGAGGCTTCAGGGTACGGTCCTGGATAACTTGGTAAATGGAGTTGCGTTCCGCATCAGCCAAACTGATGTGGCGGCCGATGTGGGAGGGGATGAAGATCTCCGCGATTGCATAGGGCCATCCGGCGCTTGAATACGAGCGGCGTATCACCAGAACGAGGTTGTCGTCGGAAACCAGCTTTGCCGGCACCGAGTCATCCTTTTCCATCCATTTGTATTCAATGAGGCCTTTGACGGTCTTCATCCCTGCAGCGGTGAAGGTCTCCATGAAGGGCGCCAGGCGGTTTAACATCTTCACCGGACGCTGCGCCATCACGAAAGTACCCTTGCCCTGTCGCCGGACCAAGAGGCCCTTTGCTACGAGCCTTTCGATAGCCTTCCGGACTGTGGTTCGGCTGATGCCGTAAGCATCCATCAGGGTCTCTTCTGTGGGTATCCGGGACCCCGGCTCCAACCGGCTGACTTGATCTGTCAGGACGTCAGCCACCTGTTGATACACGGCAACCGGACCGTCCCTCTGGAGGACTTCACGCTTGAGGCCAAATCCATAGTCTTCGTGGACCATTGAGCTTCCCATCCATTCTTGCCTCAGCGAATCTCTTGCCTCAGCGAATCCGGGTTCGATGCTAGCACCGGGATGACCGTGATGATTTAAAACAAAAGATCCGGACCAGTAATGACTGATCCGGATCTTTTCTCCAGTTGCGGGGACAGGATTTGAACCTGTGACCTCTGGGTTATGAGCCCAGCGAGCTACCGAACTGCTCCACCCCGCGTCGCAAGAACAACTCTACCGCACCCGCTCGGGTGCTTCTGACCATATGGCAGCTAAGGTGCCGCAGATCACTCTCCTGCACGCGCAGGCCTCGCGGTAACCGCTTCACTAGACCAGCACGTGCTTCCGATTCGAACCCCCGACGTGGCCGCCGCCTGCGTGGGCGGAGCCCGGGACGTGGCTCCCTAGCTATTGGGCAAAACAAAAGGTCCGGATCAGTAATTACTGATCCGGACCTTTTCTCCAGTTGCGGGGACAGGATTTGAACCTGTGACCTCTGGGTTATGAGCCCAGCGAGCTACCGAACTGCTCCACCCCGCGTCGCAAGAACAACATTACCGCCCGGTGAATGGCAGACCAAATCCTGGCGACGTGATGTGCATCTCCCCGTACGCGAAAGGCCGGCAGCCCGCCCCCGAAGGGAAGCAGGTGCCGGCCTTTCAGGCAACCAGGGAACTAGCTGCTTGGCGTAGGCGAGGGTGTCGCGCTGGGAGTGGCCTCCGGTGTTGCCGAAGGCGTCGCCGTGGTGCCCAGACGCGTTTCCGCATCCACAGCCTTCTTCAAGGCTTCGGACAGCTTGGTCTGCTGGGCACCGTACGCGGCAAAGTCGCCCTTGGCCAACGCAGCCTGGCCATCTTGGATCGCCTTGTTGGCCTCGTCCAGTGCTGCCTTGAGGTCGGCCTTGGCATCGGTGGGGCCAGCGGGCGGTGTAGTGGTGCCCGGAGGCGCAGTGGGCGTCTGGCCGTTATTGTCTGCATCTCCGGCTGTAGCACCGGAGTTGCCACCGAACAGTTGGTCGAGGGCCTCGTCCAACGTGGGCGCAAAGCCGATCTTGTCACCAAAGGCCACCAACACGCGCTGCAGCGTCGGGTAGGACGTCTCACCGGTGGACTTCAGGTAGACGGGCTGTACGTACAGCAGACCGCCACCCACGGGCAGCGTCAGCAGGTTGCCGTTCAGGACGTCCGAGGCTCCCTGCCGCAGGAGGTTCAAGGCCTGGGACACGGTGGGATCGGAGTTGAACTTGTTTTGCGCCTGGCCGGGACCAGGGACCTGGGTGTCGGTGGGGAGCTCCAGGAGCCGCAGCTTTCCATAGCTGTCCCCCTTGACGCCCTTGACGTTTCCGGCGTCGGAGTCAGCAGCGAGGAAGCCATACAGGATGTTCCTGGCACTTCCATTGACCGTTTGCGGAATGAAGGATGAGGTCAGCTGGAAGGCCGGCTTCTCCTGGTCGGGCATCTGGAGGGACATGTAGAACGGCGGCTGCTTGACGGCTTCCGAAACCGTGGGATCGTTCGGAACGCTCCAAGCATCGTTGTTCTGGTAGAAGCTGTCCGGATCCGTCACGTGGTAACGGCCGAGCAGTTCCCGCTGGACCTTGAACAGGTCTTCGGGGTAGCGAACGTGGCTCATGAGATCGCCGGACATTTCCGAGTACGGCTTGATGACGGTCGGGAAGACCTTCTGCCATGCCTTCAGAATGGGATCTTGGTCATCCCAGGCGTAAAGATTAACGGAGCCGTCATAGGCGTCCACTGTGGCCTTGACCGAGTTGCGGATGTAATTCACCGAGCTGTTCGGCAGAGCCACGGTGCGTCCGGCACTGGTCTGCGAGTCAACAGTGGCATTCTGCAGCTGTTGCGGCTGGGAGTACGGGAAGTACTGGCTGGTGGTGTAGCCGTCAACAATCCACTTGACGCGGCCGTCCACCACTGCCGGGTACGCATTACCGTCAACTGTCAGGTACGGGGCGAGCTTCTCAACGCGTTCGCGCGGATTGCGTTCGTAGAGAATCTGGGATTCCGCGTTGACGCCGTCCGAGAGCAAGAGATCAGAAGACTGGAACTTGATGGAGTAGAGAATTCTGTTGAGCCAATTGCCAACGTTTGGTCCACCATTGCCGCTGAAGGTGTACTGCGTTTCGCCGCCACCTTCACGGCCCGCCGGGCGGTCCTGCTCGCGGTTCGGGGCACCGTCTGGCGCACCCACGATGGAGTATTCAGGTGAATTCTCGCCGAAGTAGATGCGGGGTTCATAGGAAGTGTCGTTACCGAGGACACCGTTGGACGGGATGCCCGACTGCAGGAACTCGGGTTTGCCGTCGGCTGTGAACTTGTTGCCCTTGGCCGCGACAACGCCGTAGCCGTGGGTGTAAACGATGTGCCTGTTGACCCAAGTCTGCTGGTTGGCGCTCAGGCCATCCGGGTTCAGTTCGCGAACAGCAATAACAGTGTCCTGGACTTTGCCATCAACCATGTAACGGTCAACGTTCAAAGTCTGTGGGAACTGGTAGTACGGACGGTACTGCTCCAGCTGGGCGAACGCGGAGGAAATAAGGTTCGGGTCAAGGAGACGAATGTTGGCCGTGGTCTGTGCGTCCGCGGCCAGGGCCCCGGTAGTGGCGGTAGTAGTGGCGTTGTAAGCCGAGACATCGATCTTGTCCAGACCGTACGCAGCCCGCGTCATCTTGATATTTCGATCAATGAACTCCTTTTCCAAGGTGTTCTCCGACGGGCGTACCTGGAACTGCTGAATGACCCAGGGGTAAACGCCACCGGCCAGAATGGCGGTGATAACCAACATCGCAGTACCGATCACCGGCAGGCGCCAACGGCCGATGACCGCGGCAATGATGAACAGGATAGCGACGAGGCCCGCAGCAACGGCAAGAATCGCTTTGGTGGGGACAACCGCATTGACATCCGTGTAGAGGGCACCGGCCCAGCGGCCCGAGTTGCTCTGGACCGTCGTATACCTGTCAAGCCAGAAGTTGATGCCCAGAAGCACCAGGAAAAGAGCACCGGTGACAGCGATATGGATCTGCGCTGCACGGCTCGTAAAGATGCCGCGTTCCATGAGGCGGATGCTGCCGTAGAGGTAGTGCGTCAGGATACCCGCAATGCCCGCGACAACCGCGATGCTGATCAGGAATCCCGTGACGAAACCGAGGAACGGCAGCGTCATCAAATAGAAGCTGATGTCCATGTTGAACAACGGGTCGGTCTGACCGAAGGGCTCCTGGTTGAAGAACAACAGCGCCTTCTGCCACTGGCTGGCGGCCGCACTGCCGGCAAATAGTCCGAACAGGATAGGGAGACCGATCATGACAACCCGGCGAACAGGTTCAAGCTGCGCCTGGTAACGGTTGAGGTTGTCCCGGGCCTCAGCATCCGGAGCATAGACGGGCCTGGAGCGGTAGGCGATCCTGATGGCGAAGAAAACAGCGGCAAACATCATGGCGAAACCGATGAGGAACGTGATGATCCTGGCGAGGTTTTCGCGGATATAAACTTCGAAGAAGCCAAGCTGCTGGTACCACAGGACGTCAGTCCACACATTGGCGAAGAAAATGAACCCGACGACGGCCACTGCCACGACAATGAGCGTCGGCGTCAGAGCACCTCGTCTCAGCGGTGATCTTCCGGGCGGGTTGGAGCTGGCGGGACGGGACAAACTCTGTACCTCATTGGTGTCAGTGAACAGTCGGTATGCGCGTGTTGACAATCTCTGCCGCTGGGAGGTGGCAGAGGCCGTCATCTATGCCACGAGTGGCAGTGAAGCTAAGTTCCACCGTCAGTCTAGTTGTTTGTGCAGGTGGGAAGGCTCCCCGTGTCCTGGCCGGCTCCGAGGCGCTCCACGGCGGAGGTGGCGTCTGCAAGGGTTTCCACTTTTACAACCTGAAGCCCGTCCGGTACGTGGCCTACGACGTCGGCACAATTGGAGGCCGGAGCGAGGAACATGGTTGCGCCCTTTTGGCGGGCGCCGATCATCTTCTGGGCGATACCGCCGATAGGTCCCACGGCGCCGTCGGCCGTGATTGTTCCCGTGCCCGCAACGTGTTTGCCGCCGGTGAGATCCCCCGGAGTGAGGTTGTCCACGATTCCCAAGGCAAACATCATGCCTGCGCTGGGCCCGCCAACGTTGTCCAAGGAGATGCTGACGTCAAACGGGAACGTAAAGTCACTGGCCAGCAAAACCCCCAGAACGTACCTGTCAGCCTGGTTCTTGGTGGGGGTTATGGTCTCAGACACCGCCGTGCCTTTCCTGTCCAAGCCCACGACGACCGGCGATCCGGCACCCGCGGCCAGTTCTGCCTGAACCACGCTCATGGACGTGATCGCCTTGCCATTGATGGAGATCAGGCGGTCACCTTCCTGGATCTTCCCGGCGGATGGCGACGGGTCTGACAGACCTGCGACGTTGAGCCGCTGCTCAAACGGAATCTCAAGCTCACGCAATGCTGCGGCCACGGCGTTCTCCTGCGATGTTTCCATGGCGATTTCACCTTGCTGCACAGTCTGCTCAGCCGTGGTGCCCTTGGGATAGATAAGTTCCTCCGGATAAATGGCTTTGGAGGGATCCAACCACGCCCGGAACACGTCGAAGATGGTCGCCGGGGTTTTAGGTCCGCCCGTCATGACCACAGTGGTCAGGTCAAGGTTGCCGTTCGCTGGAAAAGACTCGCGACCAGTAATACTGATGACGGGTTTGTCGCCGTCCTTACCCAAAGTATTGAAGGTGGGGCCCGCCGACTCAATGACATACGGAACCGGCAACGCTGCCGCCCCAATGCCAAGGCCCAGTGCGAGGAGCCCGGAGATCACCATCATCATGTACCGGCCGTCACGAGGCGGCGACGGGGGCACGGAGGCGGAATCGGCGTCGGGCGTCTGACGCGGGTCCAATGAGCCCTCGGGGCTGGGCGAAGTAAGCATTGAGGCCTCTCTATGCCGGCATTGCGTGACCGGATCCATGGCTCCTGCCGCCGAAAGCGGCGGCGGCACATACCAAACATCAACACTACGCGGTCCGACGATGCAGGGCTGCTTTGCCTACAGCGAACGGGAGCTCCTCCGGGCAGACAGCCTTCCGGCCGCGCGGTACGGTGAAAGAGATCACCAGCCAGTTCGACGATCGGCGGCACCATGACTTCCAACCCCAACAATCCGTCCAACGACGACGAGACCCCCAAGGATCCGCTGGCAGAAATGCTCCAGAACCTCATGGGCGGCCAGGGCATGGGCAACATCGATCCCGCCGAGCTGGCCAAGGCCGCGGGACTGCCCAACGATCCCCAGCTCCTTCAGCAGATGTTCGCCCAAGTGCAGGCAATGATGAGTTCAACCTCTGATGGCCCCGTGAACTGGCAGCTCGCCCATGAGAACGCACGTCGCGTAGCCGCCGCCGGCAGCGACCCTTCGGTCAACGCCCACCAGGCTAAGGAAATCGACGAAGCGCTGAGGCTTGCAGAACTTTGGTTGGACCCGGTGACCGATCTCTCGGCAACCGGCCTGATCGGCCGGGCGTGGTCGAGGGCCGAATGGGTTGAAGCGACACTGGGCACCTGGAAGCGCCTGACCGAACCGGTGGCCAACAGCATCGCCAACGCCCTGTCCAACGCTCTCACCCAGCAAATGCCTGAAGAAATGAAGTCCATGATGGGCGGCGCCTCGTCAATGCTTCAAAACATGGGCGGAGCAATTTTCGGCATGCAACTGGGACAAGCCATAGGCGCGCTCTCCGCCGAGGTGGTCAGCTCCACTGACATCGGTGTCCCGCTGGCGGACCTGGAGATGGCGCTGCTGCCGGCCAACGTCGCCAAATTCGGGGAAGGCCTCAGCCTCCCCGAGAACGACGTTCGACTCTTCCTGGCCGTCCGTGAGGCCGCCCACGCACGCTTGTTCGTCCAGGTTCCTTGGTTGCGCGGTCACTTGCTTGGAGCCATTGAGGCCTACGCCCGCGGCATTCACATCGACATGTCCCGCATTGAAGACCTCGCCCGGGACCTCGACCCGAGCAACCCCGAAGGAATCCAGGAAGCACTGTCCCAAGGCGTCTTCACACCCGAACGCACGCCGGTCCAGACGGCCGCGCTGGAGAAGCTCGAAACAGCGCTTGCCCTGGTGGAAGGCTGGGTGGATGAACTCACAGCCGAAGCCACCGACATGGTGCTGCCGTCCGCGACTGCACTGCGCGAAACCGTACGGCGTCGCCGCGCAACGGGCGGACCAGCCGAGCACGCGTTCTCGTCCTTGGTAGGCCTGGAACTGCGTCCCCGCAGGCTCCGGGAAGCGGCAACGCTGTGGGCCACGCTCAAGGAAGAACGGGGCATCGCCGGACGTGACGCGATCTGGCACCACCCGGACCTCCTGCCCACAGGTGAGGACCTGGACGACCCCAAGGGCTTCTCCGAACGCCGGCGCCTTGCCGAGGCAAGCGACAGCGAAGTTGATGACGCCCTGCAGAAGCTTCTGAGTGGCGGTTACGAAACCCCCGACGCCACCACGACCGAAGATAAGGATCCTCAGGAAGATTCCGCGGAGAACGAATCCGGCAAAGAAGGGGAAGCAGATGACAGCGACCCCGGGACGCCGGCAAAGTAACGAGGCACCACCTCGTCAGCAGAGCCCTTGGGTGTGACACCCTCGGATAAAACGCTGTGCTACATCAGCAACGGCCGCCATCTCCATGGCGGCCGTTGTCCGTTTAAGCGCCGTTGTTCCTTAGCCGCCGTTATTCAGAGGGCCTTTACTCACAGCGCCGTTGCTCGCTACAAGCTTCGGCGTTTAGTCAGCCGCGTTCCAAGCGGGTTCAGCGGGATCCTCCGCATCAGGTTCCGCAGGGATACCCCGGGAAGTAGCGAACGCAACGCCTTCGAGGAAGGCTTTTGCCCGCTGAGTCTCAGGGTAGGCCTCAACCAATTTCCAGAATTCGGCATTGTGCCCCGCCACGAGCAGGTGAGCCAGCTCGTGCACCAGGACGTAGTCAATAACCCATTGCGGCATCCGCTGCAGCTTGTTCGACAAACGGATGGTGCCGTCCGCAGGAGTCGCCGAGCCCCACCGGGAATTCTGGTTGGACACCCAGCGAACCGACGTGGGGACTGCCCGCCCACCAAGATACGTTTGCGAGAGGTGCTCGGCATGCTTGGCGAGTGCTTGGTCCGTAGCCGGACGGCGCCTGCCGGAACCTGCTTGCCGCTCCCCCTGCTTATGCAGCTTGGCCAGCATTCGCCGTACCCATTCACGTTCCTGAGACTTGGTGAAGCTGGCAGGGATGGCGATCACGGCATTGCCGTCTTCCCAGAAAGCTGCAACGGTTCGGCGCCGCCTCGCTGACCGACGCACGACGACGGGTGCGCCGTCGTCCGTGATGTGCGGAACGTCCGCATTGGAGGCGGATGGGCGGGTCATCAGAGTTCGCTGCTTTCAGCGAGCACAGCCAGGACGGCTTCGCCATAGCGTTCGAGCTTGGATGGGCCGATCCCGGCCAAACCAGCCAGTTCCTCCAGCGATGACGGCTTGGCCTCGGCAATGGCCGTCAGTGTAGCGTCCGTGAACACAACATAGGCTGGAACGTCGGCAGATTGGGCCTGGTCCAGCCTCCACTGCCTCAGGGCATCGAACGTTTGCTCCTCATACGTGGGCGGACACTGGTTGCAGCGCCCAACCTTGCGTTCTGCGCCACTGGATAGCATGCTTCCGCAGACCTTGCACGACGCCGGGGCAGCGGCTTTCCGTCGCGTGGGACCTGTCTTGCTGCGCGCATTGGCTGATGCCACGGAATTAGGGCGAAGTCCGTCCAGGAAACGGGACGGCTTCCGGTTGGCCCGGCCGCCCGGTGTTCGGGCCGTGGACCAGGAAAGATTCAGGTGCTCGCGTGCACGCGTGATCCCGACGTACAGCAGCCTGCGTTCTTCGTCCACGTCCTCGGGGGTGTCGGCAAAGGAAATAGGCATGAGGCCTTCGCTGAGGCCCACCAGGAACACTGCATCCCATTCCAGGCCCTTCGCGGCGTGGAAAGAGGCAAGAGTGACGCCTTGAACGGTGGGGGCGTGTTGCGCGACCGAGCGCTCCTGAAGTTCGTTGACGAACTCAGCCAAGGTGAAGGACTCCCCACGGCTGACTGCAAGCTCATCAGCCAAGGCAACCAAAGCTGCCAAGGATTCCCACCGTTCACGCAGTGCTCCCCCGTTGTGCGGGGCGGCATCCGTATAACCGAGTGAGGCAACGATGTCCCGGACGATCTGCCCTAGTGGTTCCTGGGGTCCCTCAGCCACGGCGCGGGTTGCCGCCCGCAATTGGAGGATGGCATCGCGGACTTCCTTGCGCGCAAAGAACCTCTCGCCTCCCCGGAGCTGGTAGCCAATGCCGGCCGAAGCAAGTGATTGCTCGTACGCTTCAGATTGGCCGTTGGTTCTGAACAGGATGGCGATCTCGCTGGCCTTGACGCCGGTGTTGAGCAGTTCCTGAATTCTGCCGGCTACGACGGCGGCTTCCGCCTCGTCATCCGGGCACTCCATGAAGCGTGGCTCCGGACCTGAAGGCCGTTGGGCGACGAGCTTGAGCGGTGATGCCCACGCTGCATCCGCTACCGGCCCGCCGCTTCGGCGGGAGCCAAGGAGGTCGTTGGCCAACTTCACCACTTGCGGGGTAGACCGGTAATCGCGGATGAGCTTGACGACTGTCGCTTCGGGGAACTGCGCTTTGAACCCCAGCAGATGCTTGGGTGAAGCTCCAGTAAAGGAGTAGATGGTCTGGCTGGCATCGCCCACCACGCATAACTCGTTCCGGCCCCCAAGCCACAAATCCAACAGCCGTTGTTGCAGCGGCGAAACGTCCTGGTACTCGTCCACCACGAAGTGCCGGTATTGTTCCCTGACTGTGGCCGCCACCTTAGGATCCTCTTGAAGTATCCCCACAGTGATGAGAAGGACATCTTCAAAGTCGATGACGTTGCGGTCCGTTTTGATGTCCTCGTAGGCCTGGAACACCCTGGAAACCGCTGTGAGATCGAAACCTCCGGGAGTTCCACGGCCTTGGGCATTTTCCAGGTAATTCGCCGGCGTCAGCATGGAGACCTTGGCCCACTCGATCTCCGCCGCCAGATCCCTGATGGATGCACGATCAGTGCTGAGGCGGAGCCTGCGGGAAGCCTCGGCGATCATATTGGCTTTGTGGTCCAGCAGGCTGGGCAAAGTGCCCCCGATTGCCTGCGGCCAGAAGAACTGCAACTGCCTCAAGGCCGCTGCGTGGAAGGTGCGGGCTTGAACATTGGCAACGCCAAGATCGCGGAGCCTGCTTCGCATCTCGGCGGCGGCACGGGACGTAAATGTGACGGCCAGCAACCTCTGGGGATTGTATACGCCGGAATGAACTCCGTAGGCGATGCGATGGGTAATGGCACGTGTCTTTCCCGTGCCTGCTCCTGCCAGGACACACATGGGTCCCGTCAAAGTACTGGCTACTTCGCGCTGTTCTTCGTCCAGGCCGCCGAGGATGCGCTCCTCAAGTGAGATGCTGGAGTCGAAAGTCTCTTCGGTCACGGCTGGAGGTCTTCGATGACGCCGCCGTACCAATGCTCAATCAGAGAACGCGCTATGGACAAGCGCGTTGAAATGGTGATCTCACCGCTCAGTACGGCAGCCTGCAACTCCTCGCGACTGAACCACCGTGCGCGGGTAACCTCCACGCCGTCGGGCCGCGCCACGGCGTCGTCCGTCTTAGCGGTGAATCCCAACATGAGGGAAGCGGGGAAGGGCCAGGACTGTGAACCGAGGTACTGGCAGGCAGTCACACGAACGCCCACTTCTTCGCCAATTTCCCTCACCACGGCCTGCTCCAGAGACTCACCGGGCTCAACGAATCCTGCGAGCGTAGAGTAATTTTTGGCGTCGACAGGACCGCCGCCGCCGAGCAAGAGCCGGCCATCGGGGCCCACTACCGTGACAATGATGGCCGGATCCGTCCGCGGATAATGTTCTGAGTTGTCCTTTGGACAACGACGAACCCAGCCCCCTGCCTCGATATCTGTGGGCGTGCCGCATTGCGGGCAATGCGTGTGGGTGGCGTGCCAGTTGGAGATTGCACTGGCCTCGATAAACAAAGCGGTGTCCTTGGCATCAAGACGCGCCGCGACGTCGCGGAAGCCTGCCCATTCAGCGTTCATCGGCACCGTGGCGGTGCCGGGAGCCGGCTGCTCCGGAACGGTGAACAGCACGATGGGAGTGCCCTCCGGCAACGAAGACGATGTCAAGGTGGTGCCCAGGTAGATGGCGGCAACAGCGCCGGCACCGGACCCGTCAAGAGCGTTCCATAGCGGAGCGGCGTCTCCGAACCACAGACCGTCAGCGGTCACCAATGCTTTGCGCTGCGAGATGACGATGGCCTTGGCCGAGCCGGAGGCGATAAGCTCCTCAACCATTCCGGGCTTCATGCGGATGCCCGAGCCGCGATCCACCATGGCAGGGCGAACGGGAAGAACGGTCTCCATCAGGTGGTTGGCAAGCGCCGGCGACTCCGTATAACTCATGTATCTACCGTACTGACTCGTACCGACAAAAAACATTTGGAAGGGTCCCCCGCTGTGGACACCTTCCCATGGCCTTCACAGTTTGGGCATCAATGCCGGGTTTTGCTCCATATTTCCTGCGCATTTGCTGCGGATCTGAAGACTCGCCGCACTGCATCATGGCCACAGGCCGCACTCAATCTACCGTGGAGAAGGTGAGAAGAACACCGCTCGAACTGGCCGCCATAGCAACCGCGGCGGTGCCCGGCCTGGCGCCGACGGCCGCAGCCTATTCCCCCGACGACGACGCCGACTTCGACTCAGCGTTGCTGCTGGATGCGGAAGGCAAACGCTGGCGGGTACGTTCACCGCGCCATCCGGAAGCCAGCACCCGCCTGGAAACCGAGTTCATGGTGTTGAGGGCCTTTGCGCCGGCCATCCGTGCCGAGCTGCCTTTCCATGTGCCCACCATCGCCGGCACAGTGCGGCAAGGTGCCCTGACGACGTTCGTCTACGCGCACCTGCAGGGCTCCACGCTCTCCATCGAAGAACTGTCCGCCGGAAGTTCCACTCTCGCGCGGGAGGTGGGCACAGCTTTGGCAGCCATTCATGACTTGCCGCTGCCCTTGGTCATTAATGCAGATCTTCCCAGCTACTCGGCCAATGAGTTCCGGCAACGCAAACTCAACGAGCTGGACCAAGCAGCAACCACCGGCAAGATTCCGGCCACCCTGCTGCGTCGCTGGGAGCACGCCTTGGAAGACGTCGCCCTGTGGCGCTTCAACCCTTCAGTGGTCCACGGGGACCTTCATGAAGACAACCTGATGGTGCAGGACGACACTGTGACGGCCCTGACGGGCTGGACGGATCTGCGGATCGGCGATCCTGCAGACGACTTCGCCTGGCTGGTGGCGTCCAACGAAGCATCATTCGTTGAGACCGTGCTAAGCCACTACACTCAGACGCGCCGCGATGTCCCTGACGCCCACCTTCTTCGCCGGGCGGCGCTGCTGGCTGAGTTTGCCCTCGCCCAATATTTAGTCAAGGCCATGGCAGCAGGGCACCAGAGCATGACCGCAGAAGCGGAAGCCATGCTCCAGACACTCGCCGACGACATCGACGAGCAGATACGCCGCGATGAAGAAGCTGCGAGAACGGCTGAGCAAGAGGCCGCCTTGATGACGGTTTCCGCTTCACCGGCCGGCATTCCCGCCGTCAGCGTGGCTGCGATTCCCGCTGCGGATGAGTCGGAGAAATCCGAGGAAGCTGACGCCGGCGAAACCTCAGGCTACGACGACACCTCCACTGCCGCAATCAGTGTGGTCAGCGTGACGCCGCTTCGCCCGGCCGAGCGTTCCTGAGCTTACGGGCCTTCACTTATTCAGCTGCTGATCTTCAACGCCCTCTCAACAATCAGTTCCAGCTCCTCGGCGCTGCCAAGATCGTGCGGGCTCACAAAGGCGTCATCTGCCACATAGTAAAACGCTGCACTGACGTCCTCGAGGGGAACGTCCCGGAGTCGAGCCCATGCGAGCCGGTAAACGGCCAGCTGAACCGCACGGGTTGCCAGTTGCCGACCTGCAGGGCGTCGTCCGGTCTTCCAGTCGATGAGTTGCCAGCGGCCATCGGCATCCTGGAACACGGCATCAATGCGCCCGCGGACTACGACGTCACCAATCCGGGTTTCCACGGGCACCTCGACAAATGCGGGTGCACGCTGGGCCCACTCGGACTCCTTGAACGCGGCCACCATGTCATCCAGGCCGTACGCCTCGTCAATGTGGGAGTCAGATCCCGGCGCTTCATCAAGGTCCAACATGCCTGTTGTCCCAAAGTACTCCTCCACCCATGCGTGGAAGGCCGTACCCTTTCGGGCCGAAATGCCCGGTTCACGGGGAACGGGCCTGCGCAGCTGGGACAGTACGGCCCCAGGGTCAGCACCCAGGTCAACGAAAAGTGATGCGGAGATATGGCTGGGCAGGTGGACATCCTGAACGGTCTTTAGCTGGCGCTGGCGGTCCAACAGCAGTTCTGCCTCCTGGGACCATTTGGCGGCCGGACCTGTCAGGATATGTGAAGGTTCTGCGGCGTGTTCCGGGTCAGGTTCCTCCATAAATCCACGGACCATTTCCGCAGCCTGGTCCATGGCCAGCCTTCTGCCGGGAGTCAACCTCAGGCGCGCGCCGGTTCTTGGATCTGAAGGACCCTCGAGTGGGTCATAGGGAAATTGCGCGACCTCGAGTACTGCGGTCAACGGACTTTCCTGGGGCAAGGCCTCCTCCGCCACCGATTCAGCGTGCACCTCCGCCGCTCGGGCTGACGGCGCACTGCCGACCGGCTGCGTCCGGCCCTCTTCTGCCGTTGGAGCAGCGCCGGCAAGCGGTGCGAGCTCGGAGAGGAAGGAAGACATGCCGGCCATTCCGGATCGGGAGCCATTCCACGCAGCGCTCGAGGCCCACAGAACGAACTTCGCCCGGGTATAGGCAACATAAGCGAGCCTTCTTTCCTCAGCCTCGCCGTGATGCTGGACCTCGGATTTAAAACTCTTCTCGGCATCCAGCCAACCCTTTTGGTCCGGCTGATCGAGGTCCCACTGGGGAAGGTCGGCACGATCTCCCCGCAAAGGCCACGGCAACGCTGCGGCGCCCGTGCTCCACCGCGAATCCCTGCTGCTGGGGAACGAACCAGCGTTGAGTCCGGGGACAAAGACGACGTCCCACTCCAAACCTTTGGAGGCGTGGACAGTCAGCAGTTGCACCGCCTCCCGGTTGGTCTCAACGGGGGCCACATCCAAGCCGCCTTCCTCAGAGGCCGCAGCTTCCAGCCACGACAAAAACGCCAGCAGATCAATGCGCTGTGACGTCTGAAGGAACCCGGCCGCGGCGTCCTGGAAAGCATCCAGATTGCGGCGCGCTTGGTGAATGCTGATTCCCGGCTTGGCGGCCGCCTCAATGTCCAGGAGCATGGCACGTTCCACCTCGCCAAGAAGTGTGGTGAGGTCGTCTCCGATGTAGCTCCTGAGCGAGCGAAGCTCCGAGGCAAGGCTGGTCAGCCGTTGCAGCGCAGCAGCACTCAGGCTCCTCCCATGTCCGGAAGTCCAGCCAGGCCGGGGAAGGAAGTCCAGGGCCTCCACGAGGCTCGCGGCATCCGTGATGTCACTTTCAACCACGGTCTTTGCGGGTTCCTCGTTGTCCTCGAAGGACTCATGGGAGGCATTCGGGGCCGAGCGGCGACGGGCCAGGAAGCGGGACCAGTCGCTGAAGGCCATCAAGTCCGCCGGACCAATCCGCCACCGCGCACCAGCCAACAACCTCATCAGCGCATCAGAACGTCCTGGATCAGAAAGAACCCGCAAAGTTGCCACCAGATCCACGATCTCAGGTGTATCCAGCAACCCGCCCAGTCCAACGATCTCGTAGGGAATACCCTGGAGTTCGAACTCACGGCGGAGGCACTCCATCTGCGCCCGACGACGACACAGGACAGCCATGGTGGGTTGGACAGCGGTGCCGTCCTTCTCTTCCTCGAAAACAGTCTTCTGGTACCGGCGGACATCGCGGGCTATGACGGCGGCTTCGTCTTCATCCGTCCCGAAGCGAGCGATCACCACGCGTCCATCCACGGCGGCAGGGCTGGGAACCAATGCGGGGACCGAGACACTGCTGGCTGTCTCCCTCTCCCCTGCAGGCCCGTCCAATGCCGCCGCCCGGTTCAAAGGCGCCGCAATGGTGTTGGCGGCTTGGAGAATGTTCCTGCCATTACGCCAGGCTGTGGTCAAGTAAGAGGTAGGGGCTACGGAGTAGGACACATCGCCGCCGGAAGGGTCCGCGTGCCGCACGGGAAACTCCTGCACAAAGTGGAAGAGTTGGCCTGCCGATGCGCCCCGGAACCCATAAATCGATTGGTTGGGGTCACCCACAGCAGTAACTGCGTGGCCCTGGCCGAAAAGACGTGAGAACAGGACGAGCTGCGCGTGGGAGGTGTCCTGGAATTCATCCAGGAGTACCACCTTGTAGCGAGCGCGTTCAGTGGTGGCAGCTAGCGGGATGTCACTGGCGATGCGTGCCGCCAGTGCAACGAGGTCGCCGAAATCCAGGACACCGCGTTGACGTTTCGCTTCCTGATAGCGAACCACCATATCGGCAACGCTGGCACGGGTCCGGAGCATGGCCGCGAGATCTCCGGCAGCCTGGCTGGGATTCTTCTTGGCCCCGCTTACGTAGGGAAGCTGCTCGAAGGTCTCAACGCGTTCCAGAACCCACTCCCGGACCTCCCCCGGATCCTGGAGGTGCTCGGCGCACTCCCCTGCGAGCTGGATGACCGCGTTGACGAGTGTGGATTTCGCGGCTGTGAAATGTTCGTAGTCTCCGTCGTAAGCCTCCACCACTTCACTGGCCAATTGCCAGGACTGTGCACCACCCAGCAAGACGACGTCCCGTTCGATGCCCAACCGCAGGCCGTAGTCCGACACGATACCGCTTGCGTAGGAATGGTAAGTGGACACCTTGGGTTCGAGTTCGTCTGCTCCAAGGAGCCCCTCCGGAAAGCCAATGGTGCCATCGTCCTCCGCCGCGATTCGCTGGAGCGTGGCCAGTTTGGACCGTATCCGGCTCGCCAGCTCGCCAGCAGCCTTCCGGGTGAATGTCACGCCCAGAACTTCCTCCGGACGCACCCAGCCGTTGGCCACCAGCCACACCACACGGTCCGCCATGGTGGCCGTCTTGCCCGAACCTGCCCCGGCAATCACCAAGCGAGGTGAGAGCGGCGAGGAAATAATGCTCCCCTGCTCGGGCGTGGGGTGGTTCTTTTCGCCGAGGATACGGGCCAGCTCTGAAGGAGAAAATCTGGGCTCGGGGACTCCCTCCCAGTCCGGGGCACCGGAGGCAAGGCCCTCCAGGAGCTCGGTTGTCATTCGGTGACCTGCTTTCCTCTGGCGCACAACGGGCAGATGTCCGGCAGACGGCATCCATGACCGCCATGCCCTCCCTTGCCGGGGTCGTGCCGTGCTTCGAACGTTGCCCCTGCCATCAGTGCGGCTGCCTCATTGACCAGGCCCTCTGCCCAATTCTCTGCCGGGTCCAAGGGATCCTGCTGCTGTACGCCGGGGCTCTTTGTCTTGGTTCCAAGCTGGGCCAACACTGCGCCGCCGGGAACGAATCCGGTTGCTGACGCGGCGCCGGTGAGTTCCTGTCCCGTTCCAGCGTCCTGAAAAGCACCCTTGAGGACCGCGGCCTGATAGGCACCCAGTTGCGGGTGCCGGGCAACCTCAGCCTTGCCGGGTTGCCGTTTGCCGGTCTTGAGGTCCACGATCACAAGCCTTCCCTCCGGGTCTATTTCAAGGCGATCCACCTGGCCGCGAAGTACCGCGTGACGTACGGCCGCCTCTTCAAGGGCTTCAGGACCACTAACGCCAACGGAATCCACAGTGACATCAGGAAGCTGAACTTCAAAGTCGTGCTCTACAGCGAGCAAACTTCGTGAGTCGCTACGCATGATGAGCACATACTGGGCCAACTTCCGGACCATGAGTTCCGCCCGCTGGAAATCAAGCTTTCCCTCCCAGTTATCCTTCATTCCCAAGGTGGGCCAGCGGCGTACCAGTTCAGCGACGTACTCGGCTCCAGAGGCTTCGGGAAGCTCCTGCGCAATGCTGTGGACCAAGGTGCCCAGGCTGCGCGCGAAATCTGTGGCAGCTTCCCCTCCGGCTGCTTGGACGAACCAGTCCAGTGGGGACTTGTGAACGGCTTCCACCTTGGAAGGCGAAACAGAAACTGTACCTCCTGGCGGCACAACGGCCTCCGGGGAACTCAGTGCGGCCAAGCCCCACCAGGTGTCCGGGTGTGCCCCGGGAACCGGCGGCTCGGTGCTGGCGAGCCTGGCCAATATCCGAGCGGCCTCATGCGCTGTGCCGGTGTCTCCGAAGCGGTGTTCTTCCACCTGGGCATGCTGCCTCAGTTCCGCAACAAGAGCCCTCAAGGTCATGGGACGGTCAACAGGGGTATAGCCCCTTTTATACTCGCCCGGGCCCAGTGGGGCCACGTAGTCCAGGAAAGCCGAGGGCTGTTCATCCTCAGAAGAGACTGCCGTGCAAATCAACACCTCGCGGGCCCGCGATACAGCTGTTGAGAAGCTCCTGAGTTCGTCGTAACGAATGTCCCGGAGCCTGCTCAGCGGTCCACGGCGGAGGGCGTAGTCCACTCCGTGCTCCACGGCGTCAGCGTAAACCGTGCTGCCCAACAGCTCTCCACGGAGGCGGGTGTTGGGCCACACGCCTTCCTGAAGACCCGCGACGATCACCACGGGCCATCCCCGGCCTGCAGCACTGGCGGGAGTCATGATCTCAACGCAGGCCTCCAGCTGCGCCCGTGCGGCAAGGGTATCCATGGGCAGTTCCTGGTTCAACAGGTAGTCCAGGAACTGTTCGGGACCGGAACCGGGCAGCTGGTCAACGAAGCGCTCGGCCGTATGGAAAAGCGCCATCATGGCGTCGAGGTCCCGATCGGCGCGCGCCCCGGCGTTGCCGCCTTCAAGAGCAATCTCTGCCCACCGCGAAGACAGCCCGGTTGCGTGCCACAGAGCCCACAGTACAGATTCCGCATTGGCGCCTGGCTCGGCAGCGGCGGCGGTACCGGCAGCGATCATGCGGGCGAACCTGCGGGCGGAACTGCCCTCAATTCCCAGCGATGCCAGCGCCCCCGGCTGGAGTAAGGCCTCCACCAACAAAGCGTCGCTGGAGCGGCCGCCACCTCCCAAAAGTTCCTCGCGGCGCAAGGATTGCCGCAGCCTTCGCAACTCGATGGCAGTGGCACCTCCGATACGCGATGTCAGGAGGGATACTGCGGTTTCCGGCGTGAGCTTTGACGGGTCCAGAACAATGGCAAAGGCCTCCAGCAGTGGACGGACAGCGACTTCGTCACGGACAGCTGAGTCCGCTACTGGAACACGCACCGGGATCCCCTGTCCGCTCAGATACCGCTGCAACTGGGAAATCTGCCCGCCGTTCCGAACGATCACCGCGATGTCACTGAACTCCCGGGATTCCCGCAGCTGTGCTTCGAGGATCCGCTGCGCGACGTACCGGAGCTCGTGGACGGCGGATGGCAGAACGTGCCCCTCAACGCGACCTTCCCCGGCGGCCGGATGTGGGCCTTGAGGACGGTCAGGTTGCTCCAACTGCCTGGCCAACTGACCACCGGAACGCTGCGAGATGCGGGCCGCGACCCGCGTCCAAGCCTCAGCTACTTCCGGCATGTGCCTATGGGTCACTGCCAACGGACGTTCGAGAACGGCGTGCTGCGGGCCGCCAAGCAGCGTTGGCAGCTCTGAGACCAGGTCCGGGCGTGCGCCGCGGAAACCTTGTACCACCGTGTCCGGCGAGTAGGTCACCACGACATCCTTGCCTTCCCCGATATCGGCAAGAAGGTCGAACACTGCCGGATTCGATTCCTGGGCGTCGTCCACAAGAATGAGTTGGAGGCGCTCCCGTTCCGCGGCGAGGAACTCCGGCGAATCCTGGAAGATCTGACGCGCCGTGGTGATGATTCCGGCAGGGTCAAAAGCCTCCGGCATACGGAGGTCCAAAACATCACGGTACTCGCTGTAGAGCTGGGCTGCCGCCATCCAATCAGGCCGTCCGCACTCGTACGCAAGCCCTACCAAGTCCTCTGCGGTGCGCCCCGATTCGATGATGCGATCGAACAACTGCCGAATCTCGTGACGGAAGCCTCGGGTAGGAAGTGCTGCTGCGAGATCCTCCGGCCAAGGCAACTGGAACTCCGGACGGGAGTGGCCTTCCAACAATTCCTTGATGATGAGGTCCTGTTCGGGGCCCGACAGAAGCTTCGGTGGCCGCGTCAGCGGCAGGATGCCTTCAGCTTTTGCCCGCCGGATAACGTCGAAGGCGTACGACGCCCAGGTGCGTGCCGGCGTCGTACTGAGACTGCGGTCCAGCCGTCCTGTGAAGGTATCGCGCAACGCCGCGGCGGCGTGGCGGCCCGGAGCGAGAATGAGGATCTGTTCTGGATTCAGTCCATCTT
The DNA here is from genome assembly GCF_044756605.1 of Paenarthrobacter sp. NPDC091711. Classification (NCBI taxonomy): domain Bacteria; kingdom Bacillati; phylum Actinomycetota; class Actinomycetes; order Micrococcales; family Micrococcaceae; genus Paenarthrobacter; species Paenarthrobacter sp. NPDC091711. Next base: position 52,982 of record NZ_JBIVTF010000004.1, on the reverse strand, counting down.
CACGAACGCGGTGCACGGCGGATTCGACGAGCACCGTTGACTTGCCCGTGCCCGGCCCCCCGGGCACGAGGACGGGGCCGCTCCCCTGCCGGAGGGAAACGACCTCACGTTGGTCCGGAGACAAAACGGGTGCCGCGTAGTGGGTCTCACGCGGCGGGAGCAGGCGGAGCGCTGCCGGTGCTTGGCGGGTTTTGGCAGGAGTGGCGGTCACACAGTCATTTCATCATCGGGCACCGACAATTTATGGAGTTGACGCTCCAACTGGTCAGAGATCACATCAAGTTGGTCGAAGTCGGTGTCGGTGGGCGCCCATCGGGCGGCTGTCAGATCGACGCGCCAACGCCCTTCACCCGTCCTCAGGAAGGCCTCGTAGGCGCCGTGCAGCGGGGTGGATTCTTCCAGGTAGTGCCGCAAGGCGTCTGCTTCGTGACCGGGAGGCGCCTCCCCGCTGGCCCTGAGCACGCGCCACCAGGCAACGGAGCTTCCGTAATGGCTCATGACTGCGCCGACCTGCCGCGGCCCGCCAGCACCCAGGAGCTCCGCGACGTCACCATAGGAGACCGCCGAGCCTGACGGAACAAGGTCTACAACGGCCAGAACCGCCGTCACATACTCCATCCGCATGTGTTCAGCGTAACGGCAGGAGTGTCGTGCCCAAAGAGTGTCGGACCCAGCCGGTAGCTTGAAGACATGAGTTCCTGGAATACCCTCTCCCGTGCCGCATTCGACCTCGAGACCACCGGGAAGAACTCGCGGTCAGCGCGGATCGTCACCGCTTCCATCACAGTTGTGGATGCTCACGGGGAGCTCATCGCAGAGCACGAGTGGTTGGCAGATCCAGGTGTGGAGATCCCGCTCGAAGCAAGTGAGGTGCACGGAATATCCACGGAGAAGGCACGCGCCGAAGGCCGCCCGGCCGCAGAAGTCACCCGCGAAGTCGCCGGGGTACTCCAAGGACTGTTCGACGACGGCACTCCCGTCATTGCTTTCAACGCCAGTTACGATTTCACCGTGTTGGCGGCAGAGTCTGCCCGCTACGGCGTTCCCCAATTGAGCCGCTTCCCCGTGCTGGATCCGTATGTCATGAACAAGCAGGTGGACCGCTACCGCAAGGGAAAGCGCACCCTCACCGCTTTGTGCGAGGAATACGGCGTGGACCTGACAAACGCACATACCTCAGCGGCGGATGCGCTCGCTACGCTCCGCGTGCTGGATGCCATGGCCGGCAAGTTTCCCAAGCTGCAGATGCCGGCGTCCACACTGCATCAGCTGCAAGTAGACTGGGCGGCGTCCCAGGCTGCCGATTTCCAGCAGTACTTGCGGCGGAGCAAGCCCACCGCCGTCATCGAGGGTGAGTGGCCGGTGCTGCCTCCTGAGGACGCCAGCCGGGGCGGTTTCTAGAACACGAAGCACTCCAGGCGTTACTTTTTGCGACGCAAGTCACAGCGAATCCGGGAACCCAAAACGTGGGACTGGCCGCGCGGAGATTCCAAGCGAAGCCTCGAAGCCGGAATAGTCCAGAGCCCGCCGGGCGCTTGATGGGAACTTTGTTCGGTTAATTCGAGTGTTGGCATTCACTTCTTCGATTCACCCCGGGCTAGTGGGCTGGTGACATAATTAAGTTTGGCGGGTTGAAGTCTGCTAGGGCAGCCAACCTTTGTTCTGCTGCTTTTCTGCTGCCGCATTCCCCGCCCACCGCGAAACGTCTCCGTTACCCGATGAAAGTGATTTCTTCATGAAATTCAAAGCCCCTAAGTGGCTGTCTGTTGCCCCCGTGGCCGCAGCCCTGGTGATTTCCCTGGCAGCATGCGGCGGAGGAACCTCCGAGCCCAGCGGCTCGCCCACCGATGCGCTGGCCGGCAGCGACCAGAAATCGCTCGATACCTTCACCACCGCCGAGGTGACGCCTCTGGACAAGATCGACAAGACCAAGCTGGGCCTGATCACCGACGGCACCCTGCGCGTAGGCACCCTCTCAGACGCCCCGCCGAACATCTTCATTGATCCTTCCGGTAAGTTCACCGGCTACGACAATGAGCTCCTGCGCGCCATTGGTGACAAGCTGGGCCTCAAGGTGGAGTTCGCATCCACCGACTTCTCTGCGCTCCTCTCCCAGGTGGGCAACAAGCAGTTCGACGTCGGATCCTCCTCCATCTCCACTACCGACGCGCGCCGCAAGACAGTCGGTTTCACCAACGGCTATGACTTCGGCTACATGGCGATCGTCACCAAGAACGACTCCAAGATCACTGGCTTCGCCGACGTCAAGGAAGGCCTGCGCATCGGCGTCGTCCAGGGCACCGTCCAGGATGACTACATGACGAACACGCTCAAGATTGAGCCAGTCCGTTTCCCTGACTACAACACGGTCTACGGCAACGTGAAGAACGGCCAGATCGACGCTTGGGTTGCTCCTTCCCAGCAGGCCGAAGGCCAGGTCAAGGAAGGCGACAACACCAAGATCGCCGAGAAGGTCGTCAACACCCAGAACTTCACTGCATACGCCGTGAACAAGGACAACCAGCCGCTGATCGACGCCTTGAACTCCGGCTTGGATGCTGTCATTGCCGACGGCACCTGGGCCAAGCTCACGGCCGAGTGGTACAAGGACCGTCCGACTGCTGCCGAGCAGACCCCCCAGGGCTGGAAGCCGGGCAGCAAGGCCGTCCAGCTCCCCGCCAAGTAACCAGGGCGTTCCATGGATATCCTCAATCAATTAGCCGAGTCCTTCTTTGACTGGGAGGCAATAGGCGAAGTTCTGCCCAAGATGTTCGCCGTCGGGCTGCCCAATACCATCGTTCTGGCTGTCGTCTCGGGCATCATCGGAACTGGACTTGGAATGCTGCTCGCCCTGATGGGGATTTCCCGGAACGCAGCGGCACGGTGGATAGCCCGCATTTACACGGACATTCTCCGCGGGCTACCACCGGTGCTGACCATCCTGGTGATCGGGTTCGGTTTCGGGCCTATTATTCGCGAACTGACGGGCTCCACCAGCCCGTACCCCATGGCCATCGCAGCTCTGTCCTTGATGTCCGGCGCGTACATCGGCGAGATCTTCCGTTCCGGTATCCAGAGTGTGGATAAGGGCCAACTCGAAGCAACCCGCGCCCTCGGGTTCAGCTACGGCTCGTCCATGCGCCTGGTGGTGGTGCCTCAGGGCATCCGCCGCGTTCTACCCGCTCTGGTGAACCAGTTCATTGCACTGATCAAGGAATCCTCGCTGGTGTTCATGCTTGGTTTGCTGGCAACCGAGCGTGAAATCTTCCAGATCGGCAAGGACGCTGCCGCCAACAGCGGCAACCTGTCCCCGTACGTGGCCGCTGCCATCTTCTATCTGGCGCTGACCATCCCGCTCACGCACTTTGTGAACTGGATTGATGCCCGGATGCGATCCGGCCGGCCGGAGAAGAAGGAACCGGACGAGGCAGCAGCCGTCGTAGGAAAGGGAGCCCAGGCATGAGCGAATTTGCATCAGGCACACTGACGGCCAAGAACATCCATTTGTCCTTCGGCAGCAACCACGTGTTGCGGGGCATCGACCTCCACGTCGAGAAGGGCACCACAGCCTCCGTGATCGGCCCGTCCGGCTCGGGCAAGTCCACGCTGCTCCGTGTCATGAACCGGCTCATCGAGCCGGACCAGGGCGACATCCTGCTGGATGGGCGTTCGGTGCTGAAGGACAACCCGGACGAATTACGCCGCCGTATTGGCATGGTCTTCCAGCAGTTCAACCTGTTTCCCCATAAGACCGTGGCCGAGAACATCTCCCTGGCCCTGCGTAAGCTCCGTGGCATGTCCAAGGAGCAGGCACGCGAGGAGGCTCTGGCTCAGTTGGACCTGGTGGGCTTGAAGCACAAGGCTGACTCGCGTCCAGCCAACCTCTCAGGCGGACAGCAGCAGCGTGTGGCAATTGCCCGTGCGCTTGCCATGAAGCCGGAGGTCATGTTCTTTGACGAGGCCACCTCCGCACTGGACCCGGAACTGGTCAAGGGTGTTTTGGCGCTCATGACGGATCTGGCCCAGGGTGGCATGACCATGGTGGTGGTGACCCACGAAATGGGCTTCTCCCGCAATGTCTCCGACATCGTGACCTTCATGGACGCCGGCGTGGTGGTGGAATCCGGTCCTCCGGATCAGCTGTTCACCAACCCGCAAACGGAACGCCTTCAAGGCTTCCTTTCGGACGTTCTCTAAGGACCCACACAGCAGGATATGCACCGTATACAAGAACCCCGTCTTCGCAACGAAGGCGGGGTTCTTGTTGTTCTCATTGATGTGCAGCCGCTACTGACCTGCTTTAACCCGCAACACGGTGAGCGCGGCGGCATCCACCTTGGCCCGGAAGGCAGGATCTGCCGTGGCCTTCTGCACCACAGCTTGGTGCATGGCCGGAATGCTCGTGGGATCGGCGCACACCAGCATGGTTCCGCCTGCACCAAAGAAGTTCAGGGCACGATCGGCATCGGACCAGGCCGCCAGTTGCGCGGCACTGCAGAGGTCGTCAGATAGAACAATTCCCGTGAAACCGGCGTCAGCACGGAGCATGGTGTCCATGATTGTGGGTGAGAACGGCGCGATGTTTGCGGGGTCGATCTTGTCGTAGTAGGCGTTCGAGACCATGACCCACTGGGTTCCCGCCTTGATGGCCGCATGGAACGGCTCCAGCGCAGGATCGTCCCGAGTGGTGGCCGTGTCGCGCACGTTGCTGCTGACGTCCGTATTGGGAACCACCCTGCCCAGGCCCGGGAAGTGTTTGACCACCGGAGCGACCCCGGCGTCTTTCATACCGTTCGCAAAAGCGTTGCCCAGCAGTGAAACGTTGGCTGGGTCATAGCCGTACTCCCGCTGATAATGACCGATGGGGGCATTGGAGGGTGCAAATTCCGGGCTGGTCACTGTATCCAGGACCGGTGCGAGGTTCACATTGACGCCTACGCTGCGAAGTTCCTTTCCCCACGTGGCGGCATCCGTCCGGAGCTTGGCAGCCCCGGAAGATGCTTGGACCAGGGCAGTAGGAATCGTGGAGAAGCCCGGGCCGGAGAGCACCTGGACGTATCCGCCTTCTTGGTCGGTAGCAACAAAAAGAGGCAGCCCGCCCGTTGTGGCAGCAGAGACAGTGCCCGTCAAGGAAGACACCACCGCGGCCGTCGGAGCAGTTCCGGCCTTGCTGCGCCCGCTGAGATAAACGTTTCCGGCGTGGTACTTGGTTAGTGCTTCCATGGTTCCGGGCTCGGCGCCGGTGGCCTTGGCGGCCACCATGAACAGTTGTCCCACGCGCTGCTCAAGGCTGAGCGCGGCGAGTTGCTTCTCTACAGCTGACGGGGTGCTCGGCGCCGGGGCCGGCGCGGCGGAGGGAGGCGGGGAAGTAACAGCAGACGGCGTGGTTGACGCCGGCGGGGATGAGGGTGCCGGTGTGGTTGTCGGCGAAGAAGGAGAAACAGACGGCGTCCCCTCCGCCGGGGCTTGGCCGGAGTTGGATGGGCCACTGGAACATCCCGAGGCCGTCACCAGAAGTACACCGGCGGTGGCGATGCTGACACTTATCGATGCAATGGACGGGGAATTGCGCATGGTAAACCGTGAATTCGTTGGGGGTGGGTTTCCACCTATGAGCCTACCCCGGGAGACGCAACGATGCCCCGGCCACATGCTTCGAGCAGTTGGCCGGGGCATCACCAAAAAATTAGGCCGTGGCGCCCGCTGCAGCCTTCGCTGCTGCCGGAAGGGCCTCGATAATCCGGTTCATGGCTGCGTCGTCGTGGGCGGCCGAGAGGAACCAGGCTTCGAAGACTGAGGGCGGAAGGTAGACGCCGGAGTCCAGCATCGAGTGGAAGAACGGCGCGTAGCGGAAGCTTTCCTGCTGCTGTGCGTCCTCGTAGTTGTGGACCCCGTGGGCAGAAGTACCAAAGGCGACGGAGAACAGATTGCCCGCCCTCTGGATGGAGTGATCCACCCCTGCGTCATCAAGGGCTGAGGAAAGCGCGGCGGAGAGCTCCAGCGAACGGGCATCAACGTAGGCGTAAACCTCAGGGGTTGCGTTCGTCAGCGTTGCCACGCCTGCGGCCATGGCCACGGGGTTTCCGGACAGCGTACCGGCCTGGTACACGGGCCCCAATGGGGCGAGGTAGTCCATGACGTCGGCACGGCCGCCCAGGGCCGCCGTCGGCATTCCGCCGCCGATGACCTTGCCGAAGGTGAGCAGGTCAGGAGCCCAACCTTCCTGGCGGCCGGTCAGGCCCCAGTAGCCAGCGTATCCGGTACGGAAGCCGGTGAGGACTTCGTCGAGGATGAGGAGCGCACCGTGTTCCTTGGTGATGCGGGACAGCCCTGCGTTGAAGCCCTCACCCGGCGTGACGACGCCCATGTTGGCCGGTGCCGCTTCGGTGATGACGGCAGCGATGTTCTTGCCGTGCGCTGCGAATGCGGCCTCGACGGCGGCGAGATCGTTGTAGGGCAGGACCAGGGTTTCAGCGGCGGTGGCCTCAGTAACGCCGGCAGAGCCGGGCAGAGCCAGGGTTGCTACGCCGGATCCTGCCGCAGCCAGCAATCCGTCCAGGTGGCCGTGGTAGCACCCGGCGAATTTGATGATCAAGTTGCGGCCGGTGAAACCACGGGCCAGCCGAACGGCCGTCATGGTGGCTTCGGTTCCAGTGGATACCATCCGCAAGCGTTCGACGGCGGACACCCGGTCTTTGACGATCGCGGCCAGATTGGCTTCGTCCGGTGTGGAAGCTCCGAAGGAAAGACCACGATCCACAGCTGCGTGAACGGCATCAAGCACGGCAGGGTGCGCGTGGCCTAAAAGCGCCGGCCCCCAGGAGCAGACGAGATCCACGTATTCTTTACCGTCCGCATCCGTCAGGTAAGCGCCCTTGGCCGAAACCATGAACTTCGGGGTGCCGCCCACTGAGCCGAAGGCCCGTACCGGCGAGTTCACTCCGCCGGGCATCAGAGACCGGGCACGGTCGAACAGTTGATCGGACACGGGGGTGTTTGACGTCATGGTTCCTATTCTTTCAGTGATTCAGGCGCGGTGTGGCCGCAGTCTAGGCTGCAGCGAGCAGCTCGGTAACCCGCGGGGCCACCTCGGTGCCGTAGAGCTCGATGCAGCGCATCATGGACTGATGCGGCAACGTTCCATTGCTGTATTTGAGGTCGAATCGGTCCACACCGAGGTTCCTCTTGAGGAGAGCGATTTTCTGCGCCACGGTTTCCGGGGAGCCAACATAGAGGGCACCTTCAGGGCCGCACATGGCGTCGAACTCGCCGCGGTTTCCAGGGCCCCATCCACGCTCGGCGCCGATCCTGTTGCGCTGGTCCAGCCAGTGCGGGAAAAGCTCTTCCCGGGCAGCCTCGTCAGTGTCAGCGATGAAACCGGGTGAGTGCGTTGCGATCTGTCGCATGGGATGCCCGTACTTGGCCATCGCCTCACGGTACAGGTTAACCAGCGGCGCAAAGCGGCGGGGTTCTCCCCCAATAATGGCGAAAATAATGGGGTAGCCGTATTCGGCGCAGCGCAGCACGGATTCAGGCGTGCCGCCAACACCAATCCAGGTTGGCAGCAGGTGGTGCTGCAGTTGTGGATACACCTGCAGCCCGTTGACGTTGGGCCGGGTGCGGCCTTCCCAATGAACGGGTTTCTGGGCGCGTACTTTGTCGAACAGCTCCAGTTTTTCTTCGAAGAGGACTTCGTAGTCCGCCAAGTCCAAGCCGAACAGCGGGAATGATTCAACGAACGATCCCCTGCCTAGCATGACCTCAGCCCTGCCATTGGACAGCGCATCCACCGTGGCGAAGCGCTGGAAAACCCTGATGGGATCATCGGAGCTGAGCACGGTAACGGCCGACCCCAAGCGAATCCGCGAGGTCACCGCGGCCGCCGCTGCAAGGAAAACCTCGGGCGCGGACACAGCGAAATCACGGCGGTGGTGCTCCCCCACACCGAAGGCATGGATTCCGACGGCGTCAGCCAGTTTCGCTTCCTGCAGCAGCTCGCGCAGGACGCGCGCATGCTCTTTGGGGTTTCCGTCGGCATCCACGCCGGCGTCGCCGAAGGTGTTCAGGCCAAGCAGGATCTCGTTTGCCGCCACTGGCGCGGCGGGATCGGTCTGCGAGGCAGGATCGGACGGGACCGTGGATTCTGATTCAGAGGGGAGGGAAGACATCAGGACTCCTTCAGCCAGCCAGCCAGTTCGGAGGCCCAGTAGGTCAGGACGGTATCGGCGCCGGCACGCTTGATGCCGAGGACGGATTCAGTGATGGCACCCCGCCTGTCGATCCAGCCGTTGGCGGCTGCCGCTTCGATCATGGCGTACTCTCCTGAAATTTGGTAGGCCGAGACCGGGACAGGGCTCATGGCGGCGACGTCGGCCAGGATGTCGAGGTAGCTCATGGCGGGCTTGACCATCACCATGTCTGCGCCTTCTTCGAGGTCCAGTTCGACTTCCAGGATGGCTTCCCTGCGGTTGGCCGCATCCATTTGGTAGGTGCGGCGATCACCTTTGAGCTGGGAATCTACGGCCTCACGGAAGGGGCCGTAGAACGCTGAAGCGTACTTCGCTGCATAGGCGAGAACCGCGGTGTTCTTGTGTCCGGATTCCTCCAGTGCCTGACGGATGACCGCGATCTGGCCGTCCATCATGCCCGAGGGCCCCAGCACATGGGCTCCGGCGTCGGCCTGGGCAACTGCCATCCGGCCATAGATCTCCAGCGTGGCATCGTTGTCCACGTAGCCCTGTGAATCGAGGACTCCGCAGTGGCCGTGGTCGGTGAATTCATCGAGGCAGACGTCGCCCATGATCACCAGGTCATCGCCTACCTCGGCCTTGACGTCACGGATGGCCTTGTTCAGGACACCGTCCGGGTCCAGCGAAGCGGTGCCTTGCGCGTCACGTACTGCAGGCACGCCGAACAGCATGATGCCGCCCACACCCAGCTCCACGGCTTCGGCTGCGGCGCGTTTCAGGGACTCAGTGGTGTGTTGGACCACCCCCGGCATGGAACTGATGGGACTCGGCTCGGTGAGGCCTTCCCGGATGAACGCCGGGAGGATCAGGTCCGCGGGCGCCAAACGGTTCTCTGCGGTGAGCCTGCGCATGGCCGGAGTTGTGCGCAAGCGGCGGGGACGATGGTTCGGAAAGCTCATTGCGAATTCCCTTCGTTGGCGAAAACAGATTCCAGGGCGGCCACAATGCCGTCCGGGGTAGGTACTTTGGCGGTGCCTGCCACGGTGAGGCCCATCCGGGAAGCCTCCGCCGCCGTCGGCCGCCCAATGGCGATCAGCCGGCAATTGCCCAAGGGCAACAACGTTGCAGCAATCCGGCGCGCAGCGCTGGGAGAAGCAGCCACCACGGCGTCTACTCTCCCGGCGTTCAGTGCTGCCCGCGCTTCCTCGGGACTAAGCGTCACCGGTGCGTCGGTGGAGGAAACCACGACGTCGGACGGAAGTTCCGCTGTCAGGCGGAGTTCCGCAGCGGCAGGGTAATCGACCGTGCGGTAGGCGACAACGGACGTCACGTCCGCACCACTGGCCGCCAGGCCATCGCGCAGGCCGGCCGCCGCGATATCGGCTTGAGGCAGGAAAACCCGTTCATGGGACGCCCCCCACACGGCAAGGAGGCCCTCGGCTGACTGGACGTCGGCAGGTGCCAAAGCAACGGTGAGGCCTACGGACTCAATAACCTTCCGGGAGGAAGGGCCAATAGTGGCCACCTTCGTTCCCGACGCCACAAGATCCGCGAGGGCCATTCCACGCTGGGCAGCTTTTTCCAACAGAACCCGGACGGTGGTGATGCTGCTGATCACCAGCCAGTCGAAGCCGCCAGCCGTCAGCTGATCCAAGGCCGCGTCAAGGGGAGCTTGGTCCCCTGCCCTCTCAAAATCGATGAGCGGAAGCAGCAACGGCTCCGCCCCCAACTCGCTCAAGAGCGACGCCAAGGGGCGCGCACGGTCAGCGTTCCTGGTGATCAGGACGCGCCGACCGGTCAACCCGTTCACTTCATGCGGCTCAGGACGCGGCAAGGTCCGCGATCTCCGCGGCGCCGGCAGCGAGCAGAAGTTCTGCCACTTCGATGCCGAGCAACGTTGCCCCGACCTCCGTGAGTCCGTCTGTGGCTTTCTTCTCGCGGACGGTCTTGGTGCCATCAACAGCACAGACCACTGCTTCGAGGTGCAGCATGCTGCCCTTCCGGAAGGCGTAAGCACCCACGGGGGCCGCGCAACCGGCTTCAAGCCGAGCCAAGACGGCGCGCTCGGCCGTGACGGCGAGGCGGGTATCGTCGTCGTTCAATGCGGCAAGAGCCTGAGCCAGCACCCCGTTGGAGCCCTCGGTGGAACCAGCCAGACGCGGAGCGTCATCATTCCGGCATTCGATGGCCAATGCTCCCTGGCCGGGGGCGGGCAGCATCACGTCTGATTCGAAGAACTCACTGACGGTGTCCAGCCGGTCCATGCGCTCCAACCCAGCGGCGGCCAACACCACGGCGTCAAGATCGCAGGATTTCCCCGGAACGACATCATCGGTCACGTTTCCCGGCAGACCCGGGACACGGCCGAGGCGCGTGTCCACATTCCCGCGGATATCGAGTACCTCAATGTCCGGACGTGCAGCCCGAAGTTGAGCGGCACGCCGTGGTGAGCCTGTACCAACTTTGGCCCCGCCCGGCAGCTCAGCGAGAGTCATACCGTCGCGTGCACAGAGAACGTCGCGGACATCCACACGCTTCGGTGTTGCGGCGATGCTCAAGCCAAGCGCCGCCCCCGTGGGCAGGTCCTTGAGGGAGTGCACTGCAACATCACAGGTCTCAGCCAGGAGGGCATCCCGAAGGGCCGCGACGAACACACCTGTACCGCCCATCTGGGAAAGAGAACCGGTCTTGACGTCGCCCTCGGTCTTGATGTGCACGAGCTCCACCGGGAAGCCGCCAACAGCAGCCAAGCGGTCCGCTGTTTGCTGCGTCTGCGTCAGGGCAAGTTTGCTAGCCCTGGTGCCGATGCGTACCGTCACTTGGCAGCCTCCGAAGCGGGGTAGGCATCGTGACCGATACCGATGCCGACGCCAACTTCGGAAATAACGGGTTTTGCCCCGCGGAAGTTCTCGCAGCAGTTAGGACGGCAGACGTCATACCAAGGGCCCAGGTCCGTCACGTGGGGACGATCGGCGATGTTGTTTTCCACCGTGCGCTCACAGATGAGGTCCACCAGACCGGACACGAAGGCCGCATGCGTCCCCGGGGTGGGAACACGGGTGGCCTCGATGTTGAGGTTTTTGCAGGTTTCCAGTGCCTCGGTGTCCAGGTCCCAGGCAACTTCCATATGGTCGCTGACGAACCCCAGAGGAACGATCACCACACCGCGGACGCCTTCGGGGGCGATCTCTTCGAGATGGTCATTGATGTCCGGTTCAAGCCAGGGAATGTGAGGGGCGCCGGAGCGGGACTGGTACACCAGGTCCCAGGCAACGTTCGGTGCCACGGTGTCCATGATGGCCTGCGCATTGGCAAGGTGCTGCGCGGCGTAGGCGGATCCTTCAGCGAACTCGCGCGGCTCGTCCTCGGAGCTGCCTGCGGCCTCTGCATCGCGGGTAGGAATAGAGTGCGTGGCGAACAGCACCCGGATCTTCGAATCCGGATCAGCAACGCCGGCAGCGGCCAGCTTGCCTCGGATTTCTTCCAGACCGGCGGCAGTGCCTTCAAGGAAGGGCTGGACCACGCCGGGGTGGTCGAAGTACTGGCGGATCTTGTCCACTTCAAGCTTGCCGTCCAAGCCCGTCTCCGTCAGGGCAATGCCAATGTCTTCGCGGTACTGGCGGCAGCTGGAGTAACAGGAGTAGATGCTGGTGGTGAGCATCAGGATCCGGCGGTGTCCGGCGTCGTAAGCGTCCTGCAGGACGGGCGCAATGTAGGGATCCCAGTTGCGGTTGCCCCAAAGTACGGGCAGCTCGATGTCCCGCTTGGCCAGCTCAGCCTCGATGGCGGCCTTCAGCTCACGGTTTTGCTGGTTGATGGGGCTGATCCCGCCGAAAGCACGGTAGTGGTGCGAAACCTCTTCGAGGCGCTCGTCCGGGATGCCCCGGCCACGGGTGACGTTGCGGAGGAAGGGGATGACGTCATCTTGACCTTCAGGGCCACCGAAGGAAGCGAGCAGCACGGCGTCGTAATGCTTGGCTTCCTGGCGGCCACGCTCAGTGACGGCGTTCTGTGCAGTGGATACAGCGGGGCCGGTCATGCGAGAACCTCGGCAATCTCGGCAGCCGTGACGCGGCGGCCGGTGTAGAAGGGGATTTCTTCACGGACATGGTTGCGGGCCTCGCTGTCCCGCAGGTGGCGCATCAGGTCAACAAGGTCCACCAGTTCCGGTGCCTCGAGTCCAAGAATCCATTCCCAGTCCCCCAGCGCGAAGGAGGAGACGGTGTTGGAGATGACCTGCGGGAATTCCCTGCCCAGCAAGCCGTGTTCGCGGAGCATGGCGCCGCGTTCCTCGGCCGGAAGGATGTACCACTCGTAGGAGCGCACAAACGGGTAGACGCAAAGCCAGGTGCTGGGCTCGACGCCCCGAGCGTAAGCAGGCACGTGGCTCTTGGAGAATTCAGCCTCGCGGTGCACGCCCATGGCGGACCAGACGATGTCGGTTCCCGCGAAGAGCTTGCTGCGGCGGATGGACCGGACGGCTGCCTGCAGGTCCTCGGGCTTGGCGCCGTGGAGCCACACCATGATGTCCGCGTCCGAGCGCATGGCAGAGACGTCGTAGCTGCCCCGGAGAATCACGCCGCCCTCCGCGAGCTTTTCTGTGAGGGCTTCGAATTCCTGGGCAGCATCGCCGCTGCGCAGGACGTCGGCCGAGCGCTTGAAGACCGTCCACAGCGTGTAGAACTGTTCTTCGGTTTCAGCAGTTTTAGTGACAGATTCGGCAGAAGTGTGGCTCATGGTTCAAGTTTGCCCCGTGCTAGCCGCGAAGTCGAAACGGATCAGTTCTACAAGGCGTAGAAGTGATGCAAATCACAAATCGGAGGATCTGTCTGCGGCTGCCACGGCCAGTTGTGCACGCGTATCGGCCACCACCGCGGCCAGGCCATTTCCGGCCAACCAGCCACCCACCACGACAAGACGATCGGCAGCGGCGCACACCTGACGGACCTGCGCCACACGCTGTTTATGACCGACGGCGGCGAACGGCAAGGCTCCTGCCCACCGCACAACATCCCAGTCCACGATGTCCGCCCGGGTCACCGGCACCGTCAGCAGAGCGGAAGCATCTTCCACGGCGGCGGCAAGGAGCGATTCATCATCCATGACCACGTCCGCGCCGCCGGCTGCCTCTTCACGCCGACCATAGGACAGGCGCAGGACGTGTGTGCCAGGACCAGCTTCGTCAGCCAACCAATCCCATTTCGCCGTTGCGTGCGTCAGGGCTTTGGCCTTGATCCCCGGGGTTTCAGGCGCCACCAGGATTCCGGTCCCGCGGGGCCTGCCATCGAGCTGCGGCAAGTCCACCACCAGGGTCACCAGGCTCACCAGCGGCCCGGGAGCCGGACGCAGGCCGGCCAGCTCGGGCACGGACTTCTCCAACAGTCCGACGGCGGCCGGGCCGTCAAGCGCAACCACCAGCCGGCCGGCGTCGAACGTGGAATCTCCAGCGGTGACCCGCCAACCCTCCCGCGTCTTCGCGACGTCGTCGGCGTGCTGGCCGGAGAGCAGCTGAACACCACGTGCCCTCAGGTCAGCGACGAGTGTGTCCACCAAGGTGTTCATTCCACCTTTTAGCCCCGCGACGGCGGAACCCGCTTTTGCTGGACCGGAAGATGCTCCGCCCGAGGAGGATGATGAGCCCTTTGCGGCTATGCGTTGAGCCGCAACGGCAGCGGCGAGTGAACCATGGGTACGGATTCCGGCGCGCAGGCCCGGCGCCACCATATCCACGTCCAGCAGGGCAGGGTCAGCCGAGTGAACGCCGCCCACCACCGGCGAAACAAGCCGCTCCAGAACCCTCTTGCCCATACGGGTGCGCACCAGAGCGGAAACGCTGGTGACCTCTGAGGACGTTCCGGCAGAGGCCGGGAGCCAGCGGTCAAAGGAGGCCCTGATGGCGCCGACGAGCCCCAGGGATCGCCGGACCTCGGGATCCCAGGGATTCGCGGGAATACCGAGCACTCCCGTTTTGGGGAGCTCCTGCGGACCGTCCGGAAGCTGTACCCAGGCACCTCCGGGATGAGGAGTGACGATCTTGTCGGCCAGCCCCAGCTCACGCGCGAGATCGGCTACGGCCGTGGACCGCGTGGCAAACGACTCGGCCCCACTGTCCAACTGCAGCCCGGCAACAACGTGCCTTCCCACGCAGCCTCCCCAGGCAGTCCCCGCCTCAAGGACAGTCACCGCCGAACCGGCCGCAGCCAGTTCCCGCGCGGCGATCAGGCCCGAGATGCCGCCTCCCACTACCAAGGCAGTGGGCCGTACATCTGTTGCTTTGGGGTCTGACGTGGGCGTCGCGTGCCCCCCGCGCATTACGTCTACTCCGCTGAGATGGAGTGGATGAGCTGCACCACGCGCGTCAAGACGGTTGGATCCGTTTCGGGCGGAACTCCATGGCCAAGGTTGAGGACGTGGCCAGGTGCGTGGGAACCGGCAGCGATGACCTCGCGGACATGGGCCTCGAGGACCTCCCACGGAGCGGACAGAAGAGCGGGGTCGATGTTGCCCTGGAGCGGCACAGTGCCACCCAGGCGTCGGTTTGCCTCGTCCAAGGGCAACCGGTAATCGACGCCCACAACATCGACGCCGACGTCCCGCATGGCAACCAACAGCTCGGAGGTGCCGGTTCCAAAGTGAATCAACGGCGCCCCGAGCCCGCGGACATGATCCAGTGCCCGGGTGGATGCCGGCGCCACGTACTTGGTGTAGTCGGCCGGGCCCAGGGATCCTGCCCAGGAGTCAAAGAGCTGCGCAGCCGAAGCGCCGGCCTCAAGTTGCGCCTGAAGGAACATCCCGGAGGTATCGGCAGCCCAGTTGGCCAGCGCGGCCCAGGTTTCGGGATCAGCGTGCATCATGGTCCGCGGCCCGAGGTGGTCCCGCGAGGGCTTCCCTTCAACCATGTAGGCGGCAAGGGTGAAAGGGGCACCGGCGAAACCGATCAGCGGCGTCTTTCCGAGTTCGGCAACCGTCAGGCGGACGGCTTCGCGGATCGGCTCGAGGGCTTCCCAGGTCAGGCTGGGCAGGGCAGCAACATCCGCCGCTGTCCGGACCGGCTTGTCCAATACGGGCCCTACGCCCGGGACGATGTCCACGCCAACGCCGGCGAGCTTCAACGGAATAACGATGTCCGAGAAGAAGATTGCGGCGTCCACATCGTGCCGGCGAACAGGTTGGAGGGTGATCTCGGCGGCGAGTTCAGGCCGGAGGCAAGAGTCCAGCATGGCAACGCCTTCGCGCACCTTCAGGTACTCGGGCAGGGAACGGCCGGCCTGGCGCATGAACCAGACTGGCCTGCGGGACGGCGTGCCACCACGGTATGCAGTGATCAACGGCGAGTCCGAGGTACGGCCGTCTTTCAGCGGGTGGTCGGCGCCGAGGGTTCCCGCCGGGGCGTTCGAAGCCGTACTGTTGGATGCTGCCGCGCTAGAAGTCATGCCTTCGATTGTGCCGAAAATCCGGGGCAAAAGATAACGACAAGCTGTCACGTCGCGCCCCGCCCGGGCCGTTGTGGCGGGGATCACTCATCCGCGTGGGGATCACCACGGCGCCATATTGTTCTACCGGGCTACGAAAAAGCTATGATTGGGGTGCTGTGGTTCTTTTCTCATTGGTGGCTACACACGCCGACATCGACCTCGAAACTGTCGCTCAGTTGAGCAACGGTTCCTCTGAGCTTGCCTCGGCAGCCCTTGCAGACTCCTCCGTGGTTTCCGGCGCCGTAGTTCTGGCCACGTGCAACCGCTACGAAATTTACGGAGAAACAGCCAACGGGGCTGACCTTGAGGCAGCACGCTCCGCCCTGGTTTCGCAGATCAGCGAATTCAGCGGCCTCAACGAGCAACTCGTCTCACGCTCTTTTGCCACAAATACCGGCCCGGATGTCACACGGCACCTCTTCGCTGTGAGCGCCGGCCTGGATTCAGCCGTGGTGGGTGAGCGGGAGATCGCAGGCCAGGTCCGCCGGGCACTGATCACCGCCCAGCAGGAAGGCACCGCCAGCTCCGGCCTCGTGCGGCTCTTCCAGGCGGCCTCCAAAACGGCAAAGGACGTGGGCGCACAGACGGCCCTCGGCTCCCGCGGGCTTTCGATCGTTTCCGTCGCCTTGGACCTCGCCACCGACCTCGCCGAGAACGACGATTGGTCCACCAAGAAGGTGGTGGTCTTCGGAACCGGCGCCTATGCCGGCGCCACCATGTCGCTCCTGCGTGAGCGCGGCTGCACAGATGTTTCCGTTTATTCCTCCTCCGGCCGCGCCGAGGGCTTCGTAGCCACCCGCGGCGGAACCGCACTCGACGCCGACACTCTTCCCGCTGCTGTTGCCGCGGCTGACGTCATGATTGGCTGCAGCGGCTCGGATAACCGGGTGGAAGCCGCGGATCTTGCCCGCGTCCGTGCCCACTCGGGCAAACCTTTGATCGCGATCGACCTCGCACTCACCCATGATTTTGACCCCGCAGTGGGCGAACTCGACGGCGTTGAACTCCTCACGCTTGAGTCCGTTCGGCTCGCTGCGCCGCAGGAACAGGCAGAGTCGCTCTCGCAGGCCAGCGCAATCGTCAACGGCGCCGCAACCTCCTTCGAGTCCGAACGTGAAGCCCGCTCCGTGGACACGGCCATCGTGGCACTCCGCCGCCACACCATGAACGTCCTTGACGCGGAAATGGAAAAGGTCCGCGCCCGTCACGGTTGCACAGCCGCTGCCGAAGAGGTGGAATTTGCCCTGCGCCGGATGGTCAAGCAGCTCCTCCATATTCCCACTGTCCGGGCCCGCGAACTGGCAGCCAACGGTCAGCAGGATGACTATGTAGCAGCCCTTGAGGCCCTCTACGGAATCCAGGTGGAACAGCCCTCAGCCGCGTCCCCAGCTGCCGAGTGCCCCGTGGATCACCAGCAACTCCGCTCCGAAAGCGCCTGAGCCTAGCTCGATCCGAACGCGTTCACGCCAGTCAGGCGAGCCGAAAGATCCCATAGTTTTGCTGCTTCCGACCTGTCCACAGCGTGGGCATCCACTCCCTGATAGCGGGCGAGCGGCGAATCTTTATCGGTGGGCCGCGCAATATCGCAATCCTCACAGTAGACGCCGCCCTTGCCAGCCAGCGCAGGTGAAGTGGCAACCCATATTGAGGTCGCCGCACCCTGCTGGGGCGTTTTGAAGCCTTCCCGCACTGTTCCTTCAGCGTCCATCCACCCTGCAGCGACCATCTCTTCCTTGGGCAAATGACGTTGCAACTCGGTCATGATGCCGCCCGGATGAACTGCGAACGCCCGCACTCCGGAGCCCCTGCCCAGTCGATCCAACTCCACGGCAAGGAGGGAATTGGCCGTCTTGGCTTGGCCGTAGGCCCGCCACTTCTCGTAACCGGTGGCAAAGTTGATGTCGTCGAACCGGATCGGAGAAAGCTTATGTCCGGTGGAAGACAGTGAAACAACCCGGGCGTCAGTGGCGGCGGCCAAAGCAGGCCACAACGTATTCACCAGGGTGTAATGCCCCAGATGGTTGGTGGCGAACTGCGCTTCCCAGCCGGGGCCTACCCGCTGTTCCGGGCTTGCCATGATGGCGGCGTTGTTGATGAGGATGTCCAAAGTGGGATGCCTCTCCAGATAGCAAGACGCAAAGTCCTTGACGCTGTCTTGATCGGCCAAGTCCATCTGTTCCACCTGGACCTCGTTTCCAAGGCCGGCTTCTGCCAGGACCGCTGTTGCGTGTTGGAGCCTGCGGGCCGGCACAGTGACGTCCGCGCCGGCCGAAACCAAGGCCCGCACCGTTTCCAAGCCAAGCCCCGAATATCCCCCGGTGACGATCGCACTCTTGCCAGTAAGGTCGATGCCGCCAATAACCTCCGCGGCAGTCGAACCGTGCCCGAATCCGGAGCCGATCGGCCGTTGCGGGGCGTCTGTCCAGTCTTCGCTCATGGTTGAGCTTCCCAGACAGGGCCGGGCCCAGGCAACGACTAGTAGACAGGCTTCTCTGGCTCGACGTCGCGCACCCAGGCGAGAATACCGCCGTCGAGATGGCTGACGCGGGTGTAACCCGCCTTTTGCGCTGCCTCAAGGACAGCCGCCGAGCGGGTGCCGGCCTTGCAGTGGAACACAATGTCCTTGTCCTGCGGCAGCTCCACCCACGCCTCGCCGGAGAGGATGCGGCCCTGCGGAATGAGGACAGAGCCGTCGATATTCACGATGCTGTGCTCGCCGGACTCGCGGACGTCCACAAGTTCGAAGTCCCTCTCCCCCAGCTCCCGCTCGGCGAGCATTGCGGCGAGGTCCTTGGCGGAAACGGTGTGATCCTGGTCCGTGGCCACCAGTGGCGTCACGCCGCAGAAGGCCTCATAGTCGGTCAGTTCCGTGATGGGCTCGGCTTCCGGATCCTTGGAGACCTTGATCTCGCGCCAACTTCCGCCCAAAGCATCAAAGAGCGCCACCCGGCCCAGCAATGAACGTCCGACGCCGGTGATCAGCTTCACGGCCTCGGTGACCATGAGAGATCCCACCGCTGCGCAGAGCATGCCGAACACGCCGCCCTCGCCACAGGACGGCACAGAGCCGGCAGGAGGCGCTTCGGGGTACAGATCCCTGTAGGTTGGCCCGTGCTCGGCCCAGAAGACGCTCACTTGGCCGTCAAAGCGGAAGATGGATCCCCAGACGTAGGGCTTGCCGAGGATGGCAGCGGCGTCGTTCACCAGATAACGGGTGGCGAAGTTGTCAGCGCCGTCCAGGATGAGGTCGTACTGTTCAAACAACTCCAGCGCATTGGAGGAGTCGAGCCGGACGTCATGCAGGACAACATTGACCTGGGGGTTGAGTTCGGCGATGGCGTTACGCGCCGATTCGATCTTGGGCGTACCCACGTCCTTCACACCATGGATGACCTGGCGCTGCAGGTTGCTGAGGTCCACCTGGTCATCGTCCACGATGCCCAGCGTCCCCACTCCGGCGGCGGCCAGATACAGCAGTGCCGGGGACCCCAGGCCGCCGGCGCCTATGACGAGGACTTTGGCATTCTTAAGCCTGCGTTGGCCCAGGGCGCCGATTTCAGGAATGATGAGGTGCCGGGAATACCGTTCCACCTCGGTGGGCGTAAGTTCGGCTGCCGGTTCAACAAGGGGCGGCAGGACAGCGGGCGCAGCGGTGTGGGCAGCAACAATTGAGGCCATACCCCAATGTATGCCCGCAGATACCGCCGGGTCATATTACCCCCCGGTAGAGTAGTCATAACTGCAAAGGAAAGGCGGCAGACTGTGGCTGACGGCACACGGGCAAACGATGGGGCACCGGCCAAGCAGGAACGGGCAGGTACAACGCGTTCACCAAGGTTGCCGCGGGACGAGCGCCGCGCACAGTTGCTGAACGCGGCCTTGGAAGTATTCGTCTCCAACGGCTTCCACGGGGCGGCCATGGATGAAATCGCAGAAGCCGCTCATGTGAGCAAACCAGTGCTTTACCAGCACTTCCCGTCCAAGCGCGAGCTCTACATGGCGCTCCTGGACAGCCACTTGGCTACCCTGACGCAGCTGATGCTCGACGCCTTGAACTCCACCACGGACAACAAGGAACGCGTCAAGGCCGTTATGCGCGCCTATTACAGGTTCATTGCCGATGACGACCAAGCCCATCGCCTGGTGTTCGAGTCGGACCTGATCAACGATCCCGATGTCAGCTCGCGTTTGGAGACGTTCAACAAAACGTTCGCGGATGCCGTGGCCCACGTGATCGCCGAGGACACCAAGCTGCCCCCTCTTGAAGCGCAGCTTCTTGGGCGTGGCCTGGCTGGAATGGCGCAGGTCAGCGCCAGATATTGGCTTGAAACGGATGGAAACCTGGACCTCGATGTGGCCAGTGATCTGATCTATCGTTTAGCTTGGCGCGGAATCAGTCGATTCCCCAAAGAGTCCTAGGCTACAAATAGAGGACTGACTTACAACTTGATTGGCTTGGAGGCCTTGCTGTGGAAGTAAAGATCGGCATTCAGAACGTTGGCCGTGAGATCGTGCTCGAATCCTCCTTGGATGCCGACGCCGTCGCCAAGATTGTGGCCGAGGCTGTGACCAAAGGCTCCGAGCTTCGCCTCACTGATGAAAAGGGCCGCCAGATCATCGTTCCCGGCAACGTGCTGGGCTATGTGGAGATCGGCGCCGAGGAAACCCGGCGCGTAGGCTTCGGCGCCCTCTAGGGCTTTCCTACCTCTCGTCCGTCCGCTAAGGAGTTTTCATGCTTTCTCTCGTCGTGGTGGTTCTGGCCACCGTTGCCACCGGTTTCATTGTGTGGGCCAACGACAAGCGGCACGGCAAATACGGGATCGCGTTGCCGGCCGGTGTCTCAGCAGCTGTGGGCACCCTGAGCTGGATCGCGTTCATCAGTGCCGGTTTGGGTTACCAGCCTGGCGCGACGTGGATTCCATGGGTGTTGCCGATTGTCTTGGGAACCGCTGCTGCCGCGGGCGCAGTGGTCTTCCTGGGCAGGACGCGCACCAAGCACGATACTGCGGCCCTGACCAAGGCACTTCGCCTCTAGGGCCCAAAGCAGCAACAAGGCACAGCAGAGTGACTGTCACCAACCGGTGGCAGTCACTACTGTTTTAAAGCTTCACGACGCCGGATATCGCTCGGGTTGCGCGGCGGCACCTGTCTTCGCAGCTGCTTCGCTCACTGCAGTGGCAGCGGCGACGTCTCGTTGGGTTACCTGTCCGCCAGCATCATGGGAGACGTAGCGCAGGAAGACCCTGTTGTAGCGCCACTCCAGATCCGGATGGTGATTTTGTTCTTCGGCGATCTGTCCCACCGCGGCGATGAGCGCAAGCGCGTTCGCCGCCGTCGAGGTTTTATAGACAGTCACCAGGCCTTCCTGGTACTTCCAGTCCGGAAGGAGCCCGAGGGCAGCGTTGATGGCTTCCTCAGTCAATTGCTCGTCCTGACGTGCCATGACTGCTCCTCCTCTTCAGGACTGTTCCGAAGAGCCGATCAGAGGAACTCCGCCCGGCCTTCCATCGCAGAGGACGCCAGTGCATGCTCCCGTCGGGGAATCCGGCCAGCTTGTTTCGCCAGCCTACCGGCGATGACGGCGTGTTTGAAGGCTTCACCCATCTGGACCGGGTTCTGCGCCCGGGTCACAGCGGTTGCAAGCAGGACGGCGTCGCAGCCCAGCTCCATGGCAAGGGCGGCGTCGGACGCGGTCCCGATTCCGGCATCGAGCACCACAGGCACGGAAGCCCGGGACACGATCAGCTCAATGTTGTGCGGGTTCAGAATGCCAAGGCCGGTCCCGATGGGCGATCCCAGCGGCATGACGGCGGTGGCGCCCAGGTTCTCGAGCCTGAGCGCTAGAACGGGATCATCATTCGTGTAGGCGAACACCTTGAAGCCGCGGTTAACCAGTTGTTCCGTCGCATCCACCAATTCCACGGCGTCAGGAAGGAGCGTGTGTTCGTCGGCGATGACTTCCAGTTTCACCCAATCGGTCTCCAAGGCTTCCCGAGCGAGCTCAGCGGTCATCACGGCATCCTTGGCCGTAAAACAACCGGCGGTGTTGGGCAGGACGCGGATGTTGTGGTCAACCAGGAGCTGGAACAGCGATCCCGTTTCAGCCGGCGAATAGCGGCGCATCGCCACTGTAGTGAGCTCCGTCCCCGAACTCAGAAGCGCAGCCCCCAGGCCATCGAGGCTCGGCGCTCCGCCGGTACCCATGATGAGTCTGGAACCGAGTTCCACGCCATCGATCACCAGGGCGTCGGTGGGGGCGCCAGTGGTGCGAACGTCAACGTTTGATGTTGTCATGCTTCAGCCTCCCTGGACTGCTGTTACGAGTTCGAGTTCGTCTCCGTCGGCGAGCGCCGTCACGGCCCATTGGCTGCGCGGCACCACCTCGGAATTACGTGCGACGGCGACACCCAGCTTTCCGCCGTCGGCCGCCTGTCCGCGGCGGTCCAGGACCCGGCCGGTCATGGCAGTGACGAGGGTGCTGACGGATGCGTCGTCGGCCACTGCGTGATCGTTTCCGTTGAGTTTGATATTCATGCGGTTTCCTCGGTAAGGGTTTTAGCCGCTGGTGCGTGTACGGCAGGTGTGAGTACGGCTGATGAGAGTAAAGGGGAAACAGAGGCGTTGCCCCCGAATCGATCGGGCAGGAAGGGATTCCACCGGGGGTCCTTGGAGCCGTTGATGAGTTCTCCCACGATCTTGGCGGCCACGGGAGTCAGCAGGACTCCGTGGCGGAAGAAACCAGTGGCGATCACCAGGCCCTCAACGTCGCCGTTGGGACCGTTGACCCGTCCAAGCAAGGGTGCATTATCGGGAGTTCCAGGGCGGGGGCGGGCCGTTGCCTCCAGCAGTTCCAGCTCCGCGACTGCGGGCACCAGCACTTGGGCGTCCCGCAGCAACTGGTACACCCCGCCCGCGGAAACAGCGTTGGAAGCCGTTGACAATCCGTCTTCGCGTTGTGTCGCTCCAATGACCACGGTGCCATCATCCCGGGGCACGATATACACCGGCACGCCACGAACCATCCCGCGAACCGTGGACGAGACCAAGGGCCGCAGGTGTTCGGGAACGCGGAGCCGGAGGATGTCGCCGTACACCGGCCTCACTGGAAGGTTCAGGCCCTCAGGAAGCCCGCACAGGTGAGGAGCTCCCAGTCCGTTGGCCACCACCGTCTCCCGGGCGTGGACGAGGCCGCCGGATTCGAGCTGAACACCAGCGACCCGTCCGCCGTCCCACAGCAGGCCGCGGGCCGGCGAAGACACGGCGTATCCCTCATCTGCCCCATACACCCAGGATTGGTGGTCCGGCTCATGGGATGACAATCCTGCCACGAGGCATGCCGCCAGTTTCCTCGGATCCACCTGGTGGTCGGCAGGAATGTCGAAGGCGCAGGAAATCTGTGGGCTGAGAAGTGGCTCGCGTTGCCTTGCGTCCCGCAAGGCCAGCGGTTCAACACCTAAACCGGCGGCAAGCTGCACAGACCTCAAGTCTGCGAGCGCCCTGCGATCGGCGGCATCGGCGCCTACGGCGAGGGTCGGCGTCGTGCGGTATCCGCTGTCCCTTCCCCTTTGGTGAAGGGACTCCACAAAGGAGGGCCATTGTTGGGAAGACACGAGCATCAATTCCAGGAGGTCTTCCTCCTGGTAGTGCAGTTCGCTGACAGGTGCAAGCATTCCGGCTGCCGCGAACGTTGCGCCCGAGGCCGGGTGGGGATCGATCAGCACCACTGAACGGCCCAGTCGCCTGGCTTCGTGGGCGATGCCGAGACCTATGATGCCCGCGCCGATGACGGCCACATCTGCCTGGAGGTGGGTGTGGCGGGGATCTGCCATTCGTTTCCTTCCCTACGCCGGTACTAGCCGGATCAGGTCAAGCGGTCGGCTCTGAAGCCCTCTCAGCCGGACAGTCATATAACGACCCTCGCGGCTCCCGCAGTACGTGCCCAGTTTAGAGGAACTACTCTGGTTTCCATGACCCAGCCTGACACCCTCGCCTCCGCCCGTCTCTACCTGTGCACCGATGCCCGCAAACGGCAGGGCGATTTTGAAGACTTTGTGGACGCCGCTTTCGAGGGCGGCGTGGACATCATCCAACTCCGGGACAAGACCCTGGAGGCCGCGGAGGAACTTGAGATGTTGGCCGTGCTGCGGAGCGTTGCGCAACGGCACGGACGGCTTTGGGCCGTCAACGACCGGGCGGATGTTGCCAGTATTTCCGGGGCTCCCGTGTTCCACATCGGGCAAAAGGACCTGCCACTGACAGCTGCCCGAACCCTCTTGCCGAACGTCACCGGCATCGGCCTGTCCACCCACACACCGGAACAGATTGACGCAGCTGTGGCCACTTCCCAAGGCCCCTTGGGACTGGATTACTTCTGCGTGGGTCCGGTCTGGGCTACACCCACCAAACCCGGCCGTGCTGCTGTTGGTCTGGGCTTGGTCACATATGCCGCAGAAGCGGAGAAACGTGCAGGCGGCGGTGTGACTCTTCCGTGGTTCGCCATCGGCGGCATCGACCACAGCAACGTTGAACAGGTGGTAGCCGCGGGGGCCAGCCGCATCGTCGTCGTCCGTGCCATTACCGAGGCAACGGACCCGACGGCGGCGGCGAAGTCGCTGTTGCAGGCGTTGGACACCGTCCAGCGCTAGTGGGCCCTGAGGCGGTGGCGTCTACGCCGTCAGGCCCAGGCCTGTCATCCGGCGTGCGTGCTTTCCGGCGAGTTCGGTCGTCAAGGTTTTCACCGCGGCCCGCGCGTCCCCGCCACTTTTCAGCGCTGGGCCCAGCAGGGGGTGGTCCATGCCTACGCGCTGCGCCTGCGTCAGAGCCTCTCCCACCAAGCGGCGGCCCCATAGTGCAAGGCGCGAGGCCAGCCGCGGGTCATCGGCCAAGGCCCTCCTGAGCAGGACGCGAAGGACCTCAGTGGCTTGGTCCGGGGAAGCCACGCGCTCAACAAAATGTTGCGTTGTTGGGTCGAGGAACGTCGAGACAGCCTTGTAGAAGTCAGATGACACGGTGTCGATCACATAGGCCTTCATGAGCGATTCGAACCAGTCCCCCGGCTTGGTGCGCTCGTGGAAATGATCGAAGGAACGCTGGAACGGCAGCATCGCATCTTCGGGGTCGACGCCCATCTCCTTCAACCGGTCGCTGAGCAGTGCGAAATTGCCGTAGGCGCCCACCGCGATCTTCGCCAGCACCGCCCGGTCATGGAGTGTGGGTGCATAGCGTGAATCCAATGAGAGCCGCCCAAAAGCGGACAACTCCCCATACGCCATGGCGCCCAGCAACTCGCCGGAGAGTTGCCCGGTGGAGAGTTGCCCGGCAGAAGCTGCGGCGTCCGCGGAAATGCCCATGGACCCAGCCTATCCCTGGCTGGCCATCCGGTTCCCGGGGATTGCGTTCCTGCTTCCAGCTCCATTCCTACTAGGCTGACTCGAAGTGAGTTGACTGCCCTCTTGCCCTGCATAGCGCATGTCCTCCTCCTCGCACCCACTTCACTGAAGGATTTTCAATGAGTCACCCCAGTTACCCACCCGCGCCTCAAAACGACGCCGGGTCAGGAGTTCCGCAGGTCCCCGCCGCACCCTACGCCTACGGCGGCCAGTTCCAGGGTGGGGCACAGCCGGGCTACCAGCCCGGACCGGATTCGGGCCCCTACGGAACCCCGGTGGGAGCTCCGGCGAAGTCCTTCATGACCACATGGATCCTGGCCCTGCTCCTGGGTAGCTTCGGTGTGGACCGCTTCTATCTGGGCAAGATCGGTACCGGAATCGCGAAGCTGCTCACAGCCGGCGGCTTCGGTATCTGGTCCATCGTTGACCTCATCATCACGCTGACGGGAAACGCCCGGGACAAGCAGGGCCGTCCACTTGCGGGTTACCCGGAGAACAAGAAGAAGGCATGGATCATCACCATTGTCGTCTGGTTCGCGGGCCTGATTGTCGGAATCGTGTCCACGGTGTTGTCGTTGACCCTTGTTGCTGCTGCAGTCCAGGGTGCAGGCACCGCTGCCCCGGTCCTGCCGTCGGCCTCCCAGGAGGCACCGGCACCGTCGTCGGGCACTGCCTCTGATGACGGTTCCTTAACCGTCACCATGTCCGAGGGCAACACCGTGAAGGTCAGCCTCCTGAACTCTGGTTACACCACCGAAATTCCCGGGATGTCCTATATGAAACCGACCAAGGAAGGCTTCCTCCTCTTGGAGGTTTCCTGGGAGGCCACAGCTGGAAGCAGTTACGCCTCACCCTCGAACTTCGAGGCCTTCGACGCGGACGGCGCCAAGGGCGAGGAGATCTACGTCGAGGATGGTCTGGGAGGACTGCCTTCCGGGGATGTAGCCGCCGGAGAGATGCAGCGGGGAGTCATTGCCTTCGACATCAAGAACGGCCCCACCACAGTAGTCATCAGCGATGACTTCGGCGACAAGGCAGCTACTTTCACCCTGACACCGGCAAACTAAACAGCCGGCCCGGTCCATACCGCCGCACGGAAAGCCCGTTGCCCCCTTGGGGTAGCGGGCTTTTTGGGTGGGACATCCAAGACTATCCGCCGGTTTCGGGCTACCCTGATTTTCGTGTCACATCATCGGATAGCGCCCAACGTCGACGACTCCTCGGACCAGCTCGCCGCGGCTCTTGCCGCTCTTAGGGCAGAGCTGGAACTCCCTGGCGAATACCCGGCTGAAGCTGTGGAAGAAGCACGGCAAGCCGTCGCGGACCTTGAGTTGCCGGGTCAGGACCTGCGGCACGTACCATTCGTGACCATTGATCCGGCGACCTCCACGGACTTGGACCAGGCCCTGTTCATTGACCGTGCCGGCGACGGCTACAAGGTCCTCTACGCAATCGCCGATGTCCCCTCTTTCGTGGAACCGGGTGGGGCACTGGACCACGAAACCCGTCACCGCGGGCAGACCTTCTATGCTCCTGACGGGCGGATCCCGCTGCATCCGGAGGTCATCAGCGAGAACGCCGGCAGCCTCTTGGCCGATCAGGACTGCAGTGCGTTCGTGTGGGACTTCGATTTGGACGCGGAAGCTGAAGTGTTGGCTGTCACCGTTGCCCGCGCCGCCGTTCGCAGCAGGGCCAAACTCAGCTACAAGGGCGCTCAGCAGCAGATCGACGACGGTTCGGCCCCGCCCGTACTTCAGCTCCTCAAAGAAGTGGGAATCAAGCGTGTTGAACTGGAACGGCGGCGCGGCGGCGCAAGCCTCAACATGCCGGAACAGGAAATCGTCCAAGCAACCGACGGCGGCGGATACAGGATCGCTGCTGCCCCCTCCCTCCCGGTTGAGGACTGGAACGCGCAGATCTCACTCATGACCGGCATGGCAGCCGCGCAGATGATGCTCGACGGAAAAGTGGGCATCCTGCGCACCATGCCCGCTCCTGATGACCGGTCACTGCTACATTTCAAGCGCCAGACCTCCGCTCTGGGCAAGCCCTGGGACGGCCACGTCACCTACGGCGAGTACCTGAGGACCTTGGACGCATCCGATCCCCAACAGCTGGCCATCCTTCACTCAGCCGGTATGTTGTTCCGGGGCGCCGGTTACACCCCCTTTGACGGGGAGCTGCCGGCAATCGTGACCCAAGCAGCCATCGGGGCTCCGTATGCACACGCCACGGCACCCCTGCGCCGGCTCATCGATCGCTTTGTCCTGGTGATCTGCGAGGCGCTCAGCAACAACCACGACATCCCGAAGTGGGCTCGGGAGGCACTCCCTTCATTGCCGGAGATCATGGCGGCCTCCGACCAGTTGGCCGGACGCCTCGAACGTGCGGCGCTGGACACTGTGGAAGCAGCCCTCGTAGCCAACCACGTGGGCCAGGAATTCGACGCTGTAGTCATTTCGGGGTCCAAACCCTCCAATGGGGCCGGCTCCAAAGCTGCCAACGGCAACGGCGGTAACAATGGCGGCAGCAACGGCAACGGGCCCTTTGGCGTCATACAAATATCAGACCCGGCTGTAACAGCCCGGTGCGACGGAGAAATGGAGTCCGGAACCAAAGTCCGGGTACGGCTGCTGAAGGCCGATATCGCCAGCCGGGAGATCCGGTTCGAGCTGCTGCCCTGACGCCGTTCATGCGGCGATCCGGGCTTTCCGGCCCCCAGAGGATAGACTGAGCTTGTAGTAATGGATGCCCGGTCGTTGATTCAGTTAATTTTTGAACTCAACAAGCCCGCCCCTACGCGATCTTGAGATGTACCAACTGGTCACCAGTGCCAGTACTTAGATAGCCCGCGATCGGCTTCCACTGGACTTGCTTGCGCGCCCGTTCGTGCTCCGGTACGGCTCCGCCGCCGCCGTTGAGCATGCAGCGCCAATGCCCAAATGAATAAGGAAACTCCCTGTGAGTGAATTGCATACCCACGAAGTCCTGACGGACTCCACCGGAACAGAATCCATCGAACCCGAGGAAACGATCATCTCGGATGAGACGCCCCACGAGATCGAAGAGAAGTCGTTCGCTGACTTCAATGTCCGTGCCGACATCGTTGAGTCCTTGGCCGACGCCGGAATCACGCACCCCTTCCCCATCCAGGCCATGACCCTGCCGGTTGCCTTGAGCGGCCACGACATCATTGGCCAGGCGAAAACGGGCACGGGCAAGACGCTGGGCTTCGGCATTCCTGCCCTTCAGCGCGTTGCCGGCCGGGATGACGCAGGCTACGCAAAGCTTGCCGACCCGGGTGCACCGCAGGCCCTGGTCATCGTGCCCACACGTGAGCTTGCCGTGCAGGTTGCCAACGATCTCCAGACCGCTTCACGCAAGCGCAACGCCCGCATCGCCACCATCTACGGCGGCCGCGCCTATGAGCCCCAGATCGATGCCCTGCAAAAGGGTGTTGAAATCGTGGTGGGAACACCCGGTCGGCTGATCGATCTCTACAAGCAGAAGCACCTGAGCCTCAAGAACGTCAAGATGGTTATCCTCGACGAGGCCGACGAAATGCTCGATCTCGGCTTCCTCCCCGACGTCGAGACGCTGATCGCGGGCACCCCCGCAGTTCGGCAGACCTTGCTCTTCTCGGCAACGATGCCCGGCCCGGTCATCGCCATGGCGCGTCGCTACATGACGCACCCCACCCACATCCGGGCAGCTGATCCGAATGATGAAGGCCTCACCAAGCGCGACATCCGCCAGCTCATCTACCGTGCGCACAGCATGGATAAGACCGAGGTTGTGGCCCGCATCCTGCAGTCACGCGGACGTGGCCGGACCATCATCTTCACCAAGACCAAGCGCACCGCAGCCAAGGTTGCTGAGGAACTCGTTGACCGCGGCTTCGCAGCCGCAGCGATTCACGGCGACCTCGGCCAGGGTGCCCGCGAGCAGGCGCTCCGCGCGTTCCGCAACAACAAGGTTGATGTCCTGGTGGCTACCGACGTAGCAGCCCGCGGCATCGACGTCGACGACGTCACCCACGTCATCAACTACCAGTGCGTGGAAGATGAAAAAATCTACCTGCACCGTGTTGGCCGTACCGGCCGCGCAGGCAACAAGGGCACTGCGGTCACCTTTGTTGACTGGGATGACATGCCACGCTGGGGCCTGATCAACAAGGCCCTGGGACTCAGCGTTCCCGAGCCCGTGGAAACCTACTCCTCCTCACCGCACCTGTACTCCGATCTCGACATCCCCGAGGGCACCAAGGGCCGCCTGCCGCGCAACAAGCGCGTCCTCGCAGGCGTCGACGCCGAGGTCCTTGAGGATCTGGGCGAGACCGGAAAGAAGAACGTACGCTCCGGCGGTTCCAGCCGCGACGGCGGACGTGACAGCAAGCGCGACGGTGGCCGTGACGGTGGCCGTGGCCGCTCCGGCAGGTCCGGCGACGCCGGGTCCAGCGAATCCAAGGGCGAGGGTGGCCGCAACCGTACGCGCCGCCGTCGTACTTCTGATGGCGAGGCAGCCCCCGCTGCCGGTGCCTCGGAAACCCGCACTGCCACCGCAGACAACGCTGAGAAGCCGGCCCGCACGCGCCGGACCCGCACGCGTCGCCGCAACGGCGAAGTGGTCTCCGGTGAGACCGCAGCTGCCCAGTCCGGCAGCACCGAGGCCTAAAAACCTCAATGACTGAATCTGTTTGGGCGCCGGACGGCGGCAACTTGGTGGTGCACGCGGACAACGCGGAGTTCCTCCCTACGCTGCCGGACGGCGCCTTCACACTCATCTACGTGGACCCGCCCTTCAACACGGGCCGGGTCCAACGCCGCCAGGAAACCCGCATGGTCCGCAATGCGGACGGCGACGGCGACCGCGTCGGCTTCAAGGGCCGCTCTTACGACACCATCAAGGGCGCCCTGCACAGCTACGACGACGCCTTCAGCGATTACTGGTCCTTCCTGGAGCCCAAGCTCGTGGAGGCCTGGCGCCTGCTGGCCGACGACGGCACCCTGTACCTGCACCTGGACTACCGGGAAGTCCATTACGCCAAGGTGATGCTGGACTCGATCTTCGGCCGGGAATGCTTCCTCAACGAGATCATCTGGGCCTACGACTACGGCGCCCGCGCCAAGAACCGTTGGCCCACCAAGCACGACAACATTCTGGTGTACGTCAAAAACCCCACCAAGTACCACTTCGACAACGCGGAAGTGGACCGGGAACCCTACATGGCTCCTGGCTTGGTGACGCCCGCCAAGCGCGAGCTCGGCAAACTGCCCACAGACGTTTGGTGGCACACCATCGTCTCGCCCACGGGCCGCGAAAAGACCGGCTACCCCACCCAAAAACCCGAAGGCCTGGTGCGCCGGATTGTCTCCGCGTCCAGCCGTGAGGGTGACTGGTGCCTTGATTTCTTCGCCGGTTCAGGGACCCTCGGTGCCGTGGCAGCCAAACTGGGCCGCAACTTCGTGTGCGTCGATCAGAACGAACAGGCCATCGAGGTCATGCGGAAACGGCTGGGCAACAAGGCAGAATTCCGCCACATTGGGTCCCTGCCGGACACGGGCCTGGATCAGGCAGCACCCTTCACGAACGCCTGAACGGCGTCCGCGATCATCTGAACGGCGATTGCTGACAGCAGCAGGCCGGCGATCCGGGTGACGAGCTCCACTCCGTTTTCACCGAGGACGCGCTGCACCACTCCGGCGAAACGCATCGCCAGGTACAGCGAGCCCAGCACCACGGCGATGCCGAGGCCCACCGCCAGATATTCTGCGAGCTGGCTGGACTGCTGCACGAACACCATCACTGCCACGATCGCACCTGGCCCGGCCATGAGCGGGGTGCCCAGCGGCACGAACGCCACGTTCTTGTACTTGGCCGCATTCTCTTCGCCGCTGGTGGAGCCCGTTAGCAGCTGCAGTGCGATGAGCACCAGAAGCAGCCCTCCAGCGCCCTGCAAGGCCGCCAAGGAGATGTGCATGTAGTTCAGGATGGACTGCCCGAAGATCGCGAACACCACGATCACACCGGTGGCCACCAAAAGGGCTTGGAATGCTGAGCGGTTCCGGTCCTTGGCCGACATCTGCGCCGTCAACGACATGAAAATCGGCACAGTGCCCGGTGGATCCATGATGACGAACAGCGTGACAATCACCGAAGCCAGCAGCTGCAGATCCATCAGCGGACTCCTTTCACAGAATGCCCGTGCATCACCGGATGACCGTGCTGCCCGTTGCCAGCTCCTCGATCCTGGACAAGACCTCGGGCGAAGTGGTGTTCTCGCCCAAGAGATTGGGTTTGCCTGCCCCGTGGTAATCGGAAGATCCTGTCATGAGCAACCCGTGTTCGGCCGCCAGGCCACGGAGGAAAGCACGGCCCTCCTCCGGGTTGTCCCGGTGTTCAACCTCAAGTCCCAACAGTCCGGCATCAATCATGTCCCGGTAGGTACGCTCCCCCACGATCCGTCCCCTCGAAGAAGCCACCGGATGGGCGAAGACGGGAACGCCGCCGGCCGCGCGGACAAGCTCGACGGCGACCGCCGGGTTGGGCGCATAGTGCTGCACGAAGTACCGCGAATGGGAAGTGAGGATGGAGGTGAACGCCTCCGTTCGATCTGCCACCACGCCAGCGGCCACCAAAGCATCGGCGATGTGCGGGCGGCCCACCGTGGCGCCGGGGGCAACATGGTGGATCACGTCGTCCCAGGTCAACGGATAGTCCTCGGACAGCAGAGTAACCATATGCTCGGCACGGGTCAGCCGTGCATCTTTGGACTTGGTGATTTCCTCCAGCAGGCCCGCATGGGAGGGGTCGTGGAGGTAACTCAGCAAGTGGACGCTGATTCCCTGCTCCGTCCGGCAGGAGATCTCCATTCCGGGGATGAACGCTATGCCATGTTCCCGGGCAGCGGCAGCGGCAGGCTCCCAGCCATCCGTGGAATCGTGATCGGTCAAAGCCACGGCGTCAAGACCGGCCGAGACGGCGGAAATGATCACGCCGGCCGGTGTCTCGGTTCCGTCGGAAACATTCGAGTGCGCATGCAGGTCTATCCTCACTTTCCCAGCCTATGGGATGCGGGCCCGCTTGGAGTGCTGCGGCGTTGGCCTCCTCACGTAACTGGTGGGACGATGTAACGGTGAACGATGCCGAAAACACCCAAAACTCGTCCTCCCAGCCGCTGCAGGAGCGTGTCAACAACCGCTCGCAAAGGCCCACATCAGATGCCTTCAAGGCATTCATGGCCAGCAATTGGGCGCCCGCCCCGCAGGTGACCCCTGCGCGTGACGCCGTTGCAGACCACGCCGCACGCCGGCGTCGTACTATTTCCGAACAGTTCAAAGCCGAACGTCTCGTCATCCCGGCCGGTCCGCTGAAGGTCCGGTCCAACGACTGCGACTACCGGTTCCGCCCCCACTCCGGCTTCGCCCACCTCACGGGGCTGGGCTTGGACCACGAGCCCGACGCCGTGCTGATCCTTGAGCCCGTGGCTGAAGGAAAGGGCGACGACGGCGGTCACCACACTGCCACCCTCTACTTCCGTCCGCTGGCCGGCAGGGACACCGAACAGTTCTACGCTGACTCGCGCGCCGGCGAGTTCTGGATCGGTGCACGGCCCACACTGGCCGAATTCGAAGCCCGCCTCGGCCTCCCCACCGCGCACATCTCCGAGCTTGAAATGGCTATCACCAAGAATGTTGGCGCCCCGGAAATCGGCGGCATCTCCATTCGACTGGTCCGCAAGACGGACGAGAACATTGACGCGCTGGTAGACACCGCCCGCTACAACACGGCCAAGGACCCCGAAAACCTGGACCTCGGCGAACTCGACGCCCTGGATGAGAAGCTCAGCGAGGCTCTGTCCGAAGCGCGCCTTATCAAGGACGAGTGGGAAATCGAGCAGATGAAGATCGCCGTCGCGGCAACTGTGGAAGGCTTCGCTGACGTGGTGCGGGCCCTCCCCCGTGCGCTAACCCACCAGCGTGGTGAGCGTGTGGTTGAAGGCGCTTTCTTTGCCCGCGCCCGCGAGGAAGGCAACGAACTCGGTTACGACACCATTGCCGCGTCGGGTAACAACGCCACGGTCCTGCACTGGAACCGCAACTCCGGAACCGTCAACGCCGGCGAACTCCTGCTCTTGGACGCAGGCGTGGAGGCCGACTCCCTCTACACGGCGGATATCACCCGTACGCTTCCCGCCACGGGTACCTTCACTGAAGTGCAGCGGAAGGTGTATGAGGCCGTGCTCGACGCCGCCGATGCCGGTTTCGCAGCCGCACAGCCGGGCGTGAAGTTCCGGGACATCCACACTGCAGCAACCACCGTCCTGGCTGAACGCCTCGCCGAATGGGGCTTGCTGCCTGTGTCCGTCGAGGAGGCCATCAGCCCGGAGGGCCAGCAGCACCGCCGTTGGATGCCGCACGGCACCAGCCACCACTTGGGCCTGGACGTCCACGACTGTGCCCAAGCGAAGCGTGAACTCTACCTCGACGGAGTTCTGACCGAGGGCATGGTCTTCACGATCGAACCCGGCCTGTACTTCAAGAACGAAGACCTCGCCATTCCGGAGGAGTACCGCGGGATCGGCGTTCGCATCGAAGACGACATCCTCATGACAGCAGATGGCCCCGTCAACCTCAGCGCCGCGTTGCCGCGCAAGGCTGATGACGTCGAATCATGGATGGCCGGCATCTACCAGGAAGTCCAGGGCTAAGCCCCTGCCGTTGGAGTAACGCAGAAGTTTTAGACAGCAGAAAGGGAAGGCCACCCGTGTGGCCTTCCCTTTCTGCTGTCTGTAAGCGTCTACTGCTTGGAGGAATCCTCGGAGCTGGACTGCTGTCCGTCTTCCTGCGGTGCGTTCTGTGCCGGGTTCTGTCCGTCAGTTACCCGGACACCATACTGCGGACGCCCGTCGGGGAGGTCGGGGTACCGGACAGCTGCCGGCGTGGGGGCCTGTGCGGGCTGGTTCGCCGGTGCCGCGCCCTGTCCCTCCGGAGTGCTTGGGCCAGTGGACTCGGGACCGCGTTGGCCATAGGGATCGTTCCACGTGGAAGGCCGCTCGGGTGCCTGGCCCGGCTGCTGGAACGGCGCATTCGGCTGGTTGTAATTGCTGGCCTGCGGTGTGGCTGCCTGCGACGGATTCATGGGCAGCTGGTGGAGCAGGCGGCGGGCCTCCTGGGCTGCCTCCACGGCAACGATCACATCGTAATTGGTGGCCACCACCTGGCTGGTGGAGGTGAAGTCACGCTTTCCGCGTTGAGTGGCATAGGTGACGATGCCGAACAGCATGAAGAACGCCGCACCCATCAGCACCGAGGTGATGATGGAGAACGGACCTCCGGCGGGGGTGAAGAAGGACAGCATGACGCCGACGAAGAGGCCGAACCACATACCGCTCAGGGCACCGGACAGGGCCACCCTGGGGTAGCTCAGGCGGCCGGTCACCCGCTCCACCATTTTGAGGTCGTTGCCCACGATCGACACCAGCTGAACAGGGAACTGCTGATCTGCGAGATAGTCCACCGCCTTCTGGGCATCCAAATACGAGGTGTACGAACCTACGGTGTCCCCCTGGGGAACACTGCGGGACTCCTCAACGGCTTTGGGACCACCAAAAATGTTTGACATAGCCCCATTGTGTCTCATGGACATGTGTAGAGGCTGGAATTCAGCTAAAAGAGAGCAGACTCGGTAGCCTGTAAATATGAGCACACATCCTTCACGCGTCTTCGTCGCGCGCTTGCTCGGCTTGGACGTCTTCGACCCCCTGGGCGATCGTCTTGGCCGATTGCGCGACGTCGTGGTGCTCTCCCGCGGCACCCGCGGCGCTCCCCATGTGGTGGGCATTGTGGTTGAAGTTCCGGGCAAGAAGCGGGTCTTTGTTCCCATGACGCGTATTACGTCCATCGACCAGACCCAAATCATTTGCACCGGCCTGGTGAACTTGCGGCGCTTCGAGCAGCGCGGTGCCGAAACTCTGGTGGTCGCTGAAATGTTCGACCGCCGCGTGACGCTGGCCGATGGCAGTGGGGACGCCACGATCGAGGACATCGCCATGGACCAACACAGGTCCAAGGACTGGTTTGTCAGCAAGCTGTTCGTCCGCCGGGGCCATTCCCTGTCACCCTTTGGCAGGCTTCGCCGCAACGAGACGCTGATCATCGACTGGGCCGATGCCCAGACCGGCGCCCACAACGAGCCCCAGGCCGCCACGCAGTTCGTTGCCACTCACGAAGACCTTAAACCTGCCGACTTTGCTGAAGCACTGCAGGAAATGAGCGACAAACGGCGTTTCGAAGTGGCCAGTGAGCTTCAGGATGAGCGACTCGCCGATGTCCTCCAGGAACTCCCGGAAGATGACCAGGTGGAGATCCTCTCCGCGCTTGATGTGGAACGTGCCGCCGACGTCCTCGAAGAGATGGATCCTGACGACGCCGCCGACCTCCTGGCCGAGCTTCCGTCCGCCCAGGCGGAAGAGCTGCTTCAACTCATGGAACCCCAGGAAGCCGAGGACGTCCGCCGCCTCCTCGAGTACGACGAAGACACCGCCGGTGGCCTCATGACTCCTGTCCCGGTCATCCTGCCGCCGGAAGCCACGGTGGCCGAAGCCCTCGCCCACGTCCGGCGTGAAGAACTCTCGCCCGCGCTGGCGTCATCCATCTTCATCGCCCGTCCACCCTTGGAGACTCCCACAGGACGTTTCTTGGGCGTGGTGCATATACAGCAGCTTCTGCGTTTCCCTCCGCCGGAACCGCTGGGCAACCTTGTCGATAAAAACCTTGAGCCGCTCTCGGACCAAGCCCACATCTCCGAAGTGGCCAGGACCTTGGCGACGTACAACCTGAATTCACTTCCAGTCGTGGACGACGACGGCCGCCTTGTGGGGGCGGTGACTGTTGATGACGTGCTGGATCACCTGTTGCCGGATGACTGGCGCGCCCACGAGGACGACGCCCCTATAAGGAAACTTGGAGGCCGCATTGGCTGATAACAACGCCACCCGATCCGCCAAGTCCACGGGACGCACCGGCAGCAGCCTCGACACACCCCTGAGCGGACGCCAACGCATCCTGCCCAAGTTCTCACCGAACCCGGACGCTTTCGGGAACGCTACGGAGGGCTTCGCCCGGTTCATGGGCACGCCCACGTTCCTGGTTTACATGACGGTGTTCTGTGTGTTCTGGCTTGCCTGGAACTCATTCGCTCCCACGGACTGGCAGTTCGACCGCATGGAGCTGGGCTTCACCCTGCTGACGCTGATGTTGTCGCTACAGGCCTCCTATGCGGCTCCCCTCCTGCTGCTGGCCCAAAACAGGCAGGATGACCGCGACCGTGTCTCGCTCCAGCAGGACCGCCAGCGTGCCGAACGGAACCTCTCCGACACCGAGTACCTCACGCGTGAACTGGCCTCGCTCCGCATTGCCCTGCGTGAAGTAGCCACTCGTGACTATGTACGGACCGAACTCCGAAGCCTGCTCGAAGACATCATTGATGCCCAAGAGGAACTCCGTGAGAACGAAGCCGGCGCTGATGGTACGGAATCACCGGGCGAGAAGGTCAAGGAAAAACTGAAGGAAAAGCGCGATAAATCGCGTGGACCCCGCACCCAGCAGATTCCGAAGGTCCGCCCGCCGCGAGCCGCAGGTCCGCAGCATTCAACGGCCAAAACCCCACCCGAAACCCCCGAAAGCTGAGCCTGACCATATGAGCACCGCATCGGCCGAGGCGCTGCATGCTGCCTTGGCAACCGTCATTGACCCTGAGCTCCGGCGCCCCATTACGGAACTCGGGATGGTGGAGTCGGTCTCTGCCAGTGATGACGGCACGGTGCAGGTGGCTGTTCTGCTGACCATCGCCGGGTGTCCCCTGCGCGAAACAATTACCAAGGACGCAACCGACGCCCTCCTCGGCGTGGAAGGCGTCACCGGCGTGGACGTGGAACTAAAAGTCATGACCCAGGCCCAGCGGGAAGCCCTGAAAGAGCAGCTCCGCGGACCAGGTGGACAACGCGGCATACCTTTCACCAAGCCTGGTTCGCTGACCAAGGTATATGCAGTGGCCAGCGGAAAGGGCGGTGTGGGCAAGTCCTCCGTCACCGTCAATCTGGCCTGCGCACTGGCCGCCCAAGGCCTCCGTGTGGGCATTGTGGACGCCGACGTGCACGGCTTTTCCGTGCCGGCGCTGATGGGGATCACCCAGAAGCCCACGCAGGTGGACGATATGATCCTTCCCCCTGTGGCCTATGGCGTGAAGGTCATCTCCATCGGCATGTTCGTCGACGGCAACCAGCCGGTGGCATGGCGAGGTCCCATGCTGCACCGCGCTCTTGAACAATTCCTGACCGACGTTTACTTCGGCGATCTCGATGCCCTCTTCCTGGACCTCCCTCCCGGCACCGGGGACATCGCCATCTCCGTGGCGCAGCTTCTGCCCACTGCAGAAATCCTGGTGGTCACCACGCCGCAGGCAGCTGCCGCTGATGTGGCCGAACGGGCCGGCACCATCGCCACCCAGACCGGACAGAAGGTGGCCGGCATCATCGAGAACATGTCCTACCTGGAAATGCCCGACGGCGAACGCATGGAATTGTTCGGAAGCGGCGGGGGCGCCATCCTGGCTGAGCGGTTGAGCTCTGCCGTGGGCACCAGCGTTCCCCTCCTCGGCCAGATTCCGCTGGACATCCAATTGCGGGAGGGTGGCGACGCCGGGAAGCCTGTGGTTCTGGCAGCACCTGAGACGGCTGCCGCGAAAGCGCTGGAGGGTATTGCTGCTTCCTTGGCCACGCGGCCCCGCGGGCTGTCCGGCATGCCCTTGGGGATCCAGCCCCGCTGAGCCACGAGGCCTGGGCCGGCGGACCTTGGCAGAGCTTGCTTCTAGTTCGGCTCAGGTCGCTTCGGAATCGAAGGGTGCGGCTTCGCCCTCGGCCAGCCGCTCAATGACCCGCACCGGGGTCTTGGGTTTGACGTCTACGGCAGCGGCAGCAGCGGGTGCTCCGGCACTGACAGGTTTCTCGTCATCAAGAAGTGCATCCTTGATGATGCGCCGGGGATCATACTGACGAGGATCATACTTCTTCCAGTCGACTTCATCGATGTCGATGCCGACTTCCTCTTTGATCTGCTCGCGGGCGCCGGAAGCCATCCGACGCACTTCCTTGACCAGGTTGGCGAGCTTTTGAGTGTATTCGGGCAAACGGCTGGGACCGATGACGAGTACGCCGATAATCAGAAGGAGTATGAACTCCGGGCCGTTGATTCCAAGCACGTTACGAAGATTACCTTGTCTCTGGTGCCGCTCCTAAACCGGCAGGACGGAGTATGGTCTGGAGGCCTCGCAGCACCCTTTTGTACCATGCCTCCTGATCCTCATGGGCCGGAGTCCTGGACATGGACTCCCCCGCACGGACGATTTCAGGGACAGCATCGTCTGCGCTGTCTGCCGGGAGGTCGGATGCGTAGCTGATAACAGCTGCCGGCATGGTGTAGACAGCCTTCCAGGGGCTTCCCTGCGTGACAGAGAGCCGCGCGGAAGTAGATCGCCCCTGCACGGAACCGTCCGCGGGCAGGTGTTCCTCCACGATGGTGGCATAGTGGCCGTTGCTTTCGAGCCTGATCTCCACCGCGGGATTGCCGTTGTGTCGGGTGGCCTGGGCGGATACTACGTGGAAGCCCATTCCGGACAGCTCGGGGCATGCCCACCCTTCTGCCCGAAGCGACTCCAGCTGCCCAGGGGTCAAACTGACCGCGCTCCCGGCTCGGAACGCAGGTCCCACCATGGCCTCGGCGGGGTTGCCCGTCCAGGCACCGGCAAGTGCGCTGGCGTTGCTTGTTCCCGCGAGGACTTGTGGCTCGGCATCGCCGGCGATCACGTAAGCGGACACAGCCAGGGCCCCTGCACTAACCATCAGGGTGCCCGCAGCGATGCCCGCGACGCGGAGACCCCGGAACCGTCGGTAGGGATATTGCGGCGATGGGTATTGAGGCGCTGATCCGGATTGCACCGGCTCGTTGGCCAGGCGTTCCGTGTGCTGGATCAATCGCGCGGCAAGATCCTGGCTGGCTTCAGGCACGGCCGAGCCACGGAGACGCTCAAGGTACTGCCGTTCGCGGCGGAGCGCGATCCGGCATTCGGCGCAGTGATGCAGATGCTCCGGGCTGCGTGTATGGCGCAGGGCAGCCAATCTGCGCCGGGAGAAGACTCCCGTGCGAAGGGGACGTCGAGGCATCGACACCCTAAAGAATGCTGGCGATGCGGGGCATCTTCAACCGCGGCTTGCGCGCCTCTGCAGGGCGGGGATCGCGGTGGGCAAGTTTCTCGCGGAGCATGGTCCGTCCGCGGTGGATACGGGACCTGACGGTCCCCAGTTTCACACCGAGCGCCTCGGCGACTTCGTCGTAGGAAAGACCCTCAAGATCACACAGCACGACGGCGGCACGGAAGTCCGGCGGGAGTTCCTCCAACGCCCGCTGGACGTCGAGGTCAAGGTTGTTGTGCTCAAAGCTCTGCTCAGGCCCGGGCTCACGGCCGGGCAAGCGGGATTCGGCATCTTCTGCGAGCGCATCGAAGCGGATCCGGCTCCTGCGCCGTGCCCCGTCCAGGAACAGGTTGGTGGTGATGCGGTGCAACCAGCCGTCCAAGGTTCCCGGTTTGAAGTTCTCGAGGGAACGGAAAACTCTGACGAAAACCTCCTGGGTGAGGTCCTCGGCGTCGTACTTGTTGCCGGTCAGGCGATAGGCGAGGCGATATACCTTGGCGGAGTGGTTTGAAACCACTTCCTCCCAGCTGGGCATGACCCAATCAGTAACGGCCTCAAGGCTTTCCGATGTTTGGACTGGCGCAGCATGCGATGCCGGCATCGTCCACTCCCCTCAAACTGTGGTTCACCGAATTTTCGGTGCCGCCCACCTCATGGATGACCGGAGCATTATCATCCCAAGTTTGTCTGGGAATTTCCTGACTGGCCGCCGTTTTCTCCGCAAGGCTGAAAACGGTGGTGGACACACCCCCGGAGAGCTGCCCGCAGCGGGTTTGCCGGTGCGGACACAGTAGTCTTGGTACAAACACCCCTCCCCGCGGAAAGCGAACCCCTTCATGAGTGCCGACAAGTCAAGCAGCTGGTCCTACGCAGAAGATCTGCCGGCTGAGGATGACGTGTTGTTGCGCGCCCGGGAGCGCTCCTTTGAACTGGGTGTTACCCCCATCAGCCCTGGCGTAGGCGCCGTCCTGACGGTACTCGCTGCCGCTTCCAAAGCGCAGACAGTGGTGGAAGTGGGCTCCGGTGCAGGCGTGTCCGGGGTTTGCCTCCTGCGTGGCCTCAGCCCGCATGCTGTGCTGACCACCATTGACGTGGACGTGGAACATTTGAAGGCAGCCAGGGAAGCATTCCTGGAGTCCGGCAGCCCGGCCAACCGTACCCGCACCATTTCAGGCCGTGCGGCGGATGTGTTGCCACGACTGACCGACTCCGCCTACGATCTGGTGTTCATCGACGCCGACAAGCCGAACTTCCCCAAGTATGTGGAACAGGCAATCCGTCTCCTGAAATCGGGCGGCACCCTGGTCATCAACGATGCTTTGGACAAGGATCGCGTCGCCAACCCGGCGGCCCGCGAAGCAACCACAGTGGTCCTGCGTCAGATTGTGAAAGCAATCCGCGACGACGAACGGTTGGCGTCGGCGATGCTGCCGACGGGCGACGGTCTCTTGGTGGCCGTCAAAAAGTAGGGCGCCTGCCGGAAGCATGAAAGCAGCTTAAACAAAAGCAGGGCCCCGGCTTGCCGGGCCCTGCTTTGTAAATCTATCCAAACGCCTATTCAGTAACGCCTACGAGGCATTCCTTGAGGTTGGCCGCTTCCGCAGCGTTGAGTTCGACAACGAGTCGTCCTCCGCCTTCGAGCGGCACACGCATGATCAAGCTGCGTCCCTCTTTGGTAACTTCCATAGGGCCGTCGCCGGTACGTGGTTTCATAGCCGCCATTAGGAAAATCCCCTCCATTTGTCCCAAGTCACGCCAACCCGGCCGGGCTGGTTCCGCGTCGCAATTGCAGCCGGCGGCACCGCTTGGGAGGCCGCCTTGGCCGGGCACTTTTCGGTGCTTTGTCCTTGCTCTTGGTCCATTATCCCGTAATTACCTGTCCGTAGCGAATCAAACGCGCATTTGTCCGGACTTTGTACATACTCGGCTTGCGCGGCAAACGTCCACGTCAGGGCGGATAGTCCCCGCCGCCGGGGAGCGGAGCCCACGCCCACAGCCACACCACCCAGACGATCTGGAGGAGGACGAACATCACCACCACGGTGCCCCGGTACGCTTTGGATTTGGAGAGCAGCGCCACCGCCAAGGCCAGCGGGAAAAGTGGCAGCAGCATTCTGAAGGTGCTGGTTTGGGGATGAAGGAAGACCAGCAGGTAGCCCATGTAGCAAGCGCACCACAGCCGCAGCTCAGTTCCCAAAGCCCTGACCGGCCTGGACATCATGACCAGCACAAAAACTGCTGCGAAGACGAACGGAGCAAGCACGCCCAACACAGGACCGAACAGCATCCGGCCAGTGTCGAACCACGGCTTGAAAGGCACAAGATCGTGTCCGCGCCACGCTGTTTCGGTGCGCGTGTAGGCCGTGAGTTCACCCGTGGTTGCCCAGGCAATGGCTGGCCACGCAAGAGCTCCAAGTCCCGCCGCGAGCACCAACGCCCCCAGCGAGAGCAAGCTGCGCACCGACGTCGCGTCGTCGTCACCGCCTGGAGCGGGGGCTGACAGCGTCCCCGAAGGCCTGAACCTCTGCCACAGACGCCAGAGCAACAGCAATCCCACCATGGCCGCAAAGGGAACGCCTGTGGGCCTGGAAAGACACATGAGGAGCACCACCGGAATGGCGGACAGATAACGGCGCCGCACCACCAGCAACAACGCACCGGACAAGAGCAAGAGATTCAAGGACTCGGCGTACGGGACCTGAAGGATCGGGGACACCGGAAAAGTGGAGACGAAGACGACACCCCACAGCGCCGCGCGCTTGCCTGCGAACTCACGGAACAGTTTGTAAATCACCAGGGCCGCACCCACACCTGCCAACATCGCGATGAGGGTGAGGGCAGGAAGGGTTCCCATCCCGGTGGCTGCGGAGAGACCCCGGGCCAGGAAGGGGAAGAGCGCATAGAAAGCCCAGGCATTTTGCTGGACGACGCCATTCGCATCCACGGGCAAGACGGAGGGATAGCCGTTGTCAGCAGCTTC
The DNA here is from genome assembly GCF_044756605.1 of Paenarthrobacter sp. NPDC091711. Classification (NCBI taxonomy): domain Bacteria; kingdom Bacillati; phylum Actinomycetota; class Actinomycetes; order Micrococcales; family Micrococcaceae; genus Paenarthrobacter; species Paenarthrobacter sp. NPDC091711. The sequence continues at coordinate 10,698 of NZ_JBIVTF010000004.1, read as the reverse complement.
CTGATACCAACGTCCATCCCAGATAGTGATGAAGTTCCAATAATCCGGAGCGGGCGGGAACCATGGGTTGGTTCCTTGGTGAATGGCTGCCGCCATGAAGATGCAGGCGCTGACCAGCCGGGCTGCGACAAAAATCAAGGTTACTTGCAGCCACCAAGGCCAGCCGCCCATTCGTGCTGCCGCGCTGGAAAACCCCAGGGAAAGCCGGTCCGCGGGTCCCCGCTGCCCTTGCGTCTGTGAGGCGGTTCCCTGCGAGGCAGGGGTCTGCGGGGCCGGGGTCTGCGAGCTCACTGCCGGGTCCGGCCGGTTTCGCCGTCCTCAAGACGCGGCTCAACCAGGGCGCCGAGGCGTTCGATCTCGCGGTCCTTGGCTTTCAGCTGATCCCTCAGCTCGTCCAGGACCTGGTCAACCTGGTCCATCCGGTAGCCGCGAAGGCCCAAGGCAAAACGCAGGGAATCCACGTCGGAGGGTTTGGCATCCTCCGGCAGCAGGACAGCCGGCAGGTTGGGCACGGGTTGTTCAAGCCCCGCTCCGATGGAGCGCCCCTTGACGATTCCGGCACCGAGATACAGCGCCGCACCAACGAGGACGATCGCGAGAAACACCAGGAAAAAGCTCACAGTGTCCATGGTGCCAGAAACAGCCGGCTACTCCGGGCGCTGGTTTCCATTAGTGGTAGGCGGAAGAGGAGCACCGTGCAGGACACGGTGCACTGCATCGGCAGGGTCATCCACCAACTGGATCAGGTCGAGGTCCTTCTCCGAGACCATGCCTTCGGCCACCAGGGTCTCCCGGATCCACTCGATCATTGGCCCCCAAAAACGAACACCGAGCAGGACTATGGGGAACGAGGTCACCTTGCGGGTTTGGACCAGGACCATGGCTTCGAACAACTCATCGAGGGTGCCGAGTCCTCCGGGAAGAACCACGAAGCCCTGGGCGTATTTGACGAACATGGTTTTGCGGGCGAAGAAATACCGGAAATTGATGCCCAAATCCACCCATTGGTTGAGTCCCTGCTCAAATGGCAGTTCAATACCCAGTCCTACGGAGACTCCGTTGCCTTCCACGGCGCCCTTGTTGGCGGCTTCCATGGATCCGGGGCCACCGCCGGTGATCACGGCAACTCCGGCTTCAGCAAGCTTGCGGCCCACGTCCACGGCCATCTCGTAGTACTCGGTTCCGGGTTTGGTCCGGGCTGAACCGAAGACACTGACGGCGGGTCCCAGATCAGCAAGGGCTCCGAAGCCCTCCACGAACTCACTCTGGATCCTCAGGACACGCCACGGATCGGTGTGGATGAACTGCCCTGCTCCGCTGGTGTCCAGCAAATGCTGGTCCGACATTCCCGTGTCCGCCTGTTTGCGTCGCAGCTCGAGGGAGCCTTTGTGCTTGGCGGGTGCGATGTCCGAAGGAAGCGGCACGCGGGTGCCCGTGACGCGACCGTTGGCATCCGGGTGGGGAACGGGGTGCTGGCTGATGCTCATTGCCCAAGGCTAGCGCGGATGAAGGCGTGCTCCGTGGCAGCGACCCGCTTCTTGCATTGCAGTCTGGTATATCGCTGTGGGGCAGGTTTCTGTTCAGTCACGATCTTCAGGAAGTTGCCGTGACCGTGGTCATATTTGCTTCTTTGTTCGCTAGATTCGTCGTATGACTACTCAAGCGTCCGGCGATGCCCTCGTCTCCCTGAATGGCGTCAATAAGCACTACGGTCAATTGCATGTCCTCAAAGACATCAACCTTCAGGTTAAGAAGGGTGAAGTGGTGGTGGTTATCGGACCTTCCGGATCCGGTAAATCCACTCTCTGCCGTGCGATCAACCGCTTGGAAACCATCGACGACGGCGACATCGCCATCGACGGGAAGAAGCTTCCCGAAGAAGGCAAGGACCTCGCGCACCTGCGTGCCGACGTCGGCATGGTCTTCCAGTCCTTCAACCTGTTCGCCCACAAGACGATTCTTGAGAACGTCACACTGGGTCCCATCAAGGTGAAGAAAGTGGCCAAGGGCACTGCCGACAAGGAAGCCATGGCCCTCCTGGAACGCGTAGGCGTTGGCCACCAAGCCCCGAAGCTTCCCGCCCAGCTCTCCGGCGGCCAGCAGCAGCGCGTGGCCATTGCCCGCGCTCTTGCCATGAAGCCGAAGGTCATGCTGTTCGACGAGCCCACGTCCGCGTTGGACCCCGAGATGATCAACGAAGTGTTGGACGTCATGATCCAGCTGGCCAAAGAAGGCATGACCATGATCGTGGTCACCCACGAAATGGGCTTCGCCCGCAAGGCTGCCGACCGCGTGGTGTTCATGGCCGATGGTCAGATCGTGGAGGACGCCACCCCCGAGGAATTCTTCACCAACCCGAAGAGCACCCGTGCCAAGGACTTCTTGTCCAAGCTCTTGACCCACTAGCTCCTTACCGCCAGCACCCCCGGCCGTAAGGCGGCCACCCATATGAAAGGAACACCATGAAGTCTCTTATTACCCGGAGGAAGTCACTCCTGGTGGCCGCATCGGCTGCGCTTGCTCTCTCGCTGAGCGCTTGCGGCGGCGGCAGCACCACCACCACGCCTGTTGCTTCGGCCAGCTTCGAAGCCGGCACCACCATGGAGAAGCTGAACAAGGCTCAGAAGATCACCATCGGTACCAAGTTTGATCAGCCCCTGTTCGGCCAGAAGGGCCTGGACGGCAAGCCGGTCGGTTTCGACGTCGAAATGGGCAAGGCAATCGCCGCCAAGCTGGGCATCGCCCCGGACAAGATCGAGTGGGTAGAGACCGTCTCCCAAAACCGTGAATCCTTCATTGAGCAGGGCCGCGTTGATCTGGTCATCGCTACCTACACCATCAACGATGCCCGTAAGGAAAAGGTTGCCTTCGCCGGACCGTACTACGAAGCCGGTCAGGCTCTCTTGGTGAACAAGGACGACAACTCCATCACCAAGCCTGAGGATGTCGCGGGCAAGAAGGTCTGCTCCGTCACCGGTTCCACCCCGGCCAAGACCATTGCCGAGAAGTACAACGCAGAAGTTGTCCCGGCCGCTACGTACACCGCTTGCCTGGAGCCGCTGCGCAACAAGCAGGTAGTTGCAGTAACTACGGACAACGTGATCCTTGCCGGCTATGTTGACAAGGAACCGGACGCCTTCAAGCTCGCTTCGGACGAGACCTTCACCAAGGAGCCCTACGGCATCGGCCTGAAGAAGGACGACACCGTTTTCCGTAACTGGATCAACGACCAGCTCGAGGCATTCCAGAAGGATGGCGAATACAAGAAGGCTTGGGAAGCCACTGCAGGCAAGGTCATTAAGACCACTCCTGAACTTCCTGCGATCAACCGCTACTAGTCGGGATCCGTCAGCTGCCGCTACCCACCTGGGTGGCGGCAGCTGACCACTCCAGGACCCTGTTCCCTGATTAGCTGCAGCCAAAGGAAGCCATGGACGCCGTCATAGCAAGCCTCCCCGAATATTGGGACGGATTTCTCCGCACCCTTTATCTCTCCGTAATTTCAGGAATCATTGCCCTTATTGTCGGCACACTCCTGGCGGCCATGAGGGTTTCCCCCGTGGCTGCACTGCGCGGTTTCAGCATGTTCTATGTTGAAGTTGCACGAAACACCCCGCTGACCATCATTTTCTTCTTCGCAGCCATAGTTCTCCCCCGACTGGGCGTTAAGTTCGAACAATTCGAAGTCGCGGCCATCATCGCGCTCAGCAGCTACACAGCAGCCTTCATTGCCGAAGCAGTCCGTTCCGGTGTCAACAGCGTACCGGTGGGCCAAGCTGAAGCTGCGCGCAGTATTGGCATGACCTTCACCCAGGTCCTGGGCTTCATTGTTCTTCCCCAGGCCGTCCGCACTGTCATACCCCCCTTGATCAACATCCTGATTGCCTTGGTCAAGAACTCGTCAGTGGCCGGTGCATTCTTCGTCCTCGAGCTATTCGGTTACGGCCGTAAGCTCTCCAACGACTATGGCGACCAAGTCCTCTGGATACTGCTCGGGGTGGCGTTCTTCTACCTCCTGATCACGGTGCCATTGGGCCTGCTGGCGCACTATGTTGAACGTAAGGTGGCGATTGCCCGATGACCTCGGTCCTTTACGACGTCCCCGGGCCCAAGGCCCGCCTCTATTCGCTCATCGGTTCTGCCGCGGGCGTTCTGATCATTCTTGGCATTCTGGCCATCGCTGTTGTCACCCTGGCGCAGCAGGGAATTTTCGACGCCGACCGCTGGGAGATCTTCTACGGCCCCATGGCGCCGGATGTCTGGAGCCTGATAGGCCAGGGCATACTGTCCACGCTGGCGGCAGCCGCGGTGGCTGCAATCATCGCCTTCCCCCTGGGTATTGCACTCTGCCTGCTGAGAATTTCCCTGATCTCCTGGGTCCGCATTCCCACCCAGATTGTGCTGGAGTTCCTGCGTGGCATGCCCGTAGTACTGATGATGTTGTTCATCCTGCTGGTCTTCGCCACCGGTCAGTTCCAGGCTGTTGTAGTGGGACTGACCCTTTACAACGCCGCCATCTTCGCTGAAATCCTCCGTGCCGGCATCCAGTCGCTGCCCAAGGGACAACGCGAGGCTGGTTTGGCGATAGGCCTCCGAAGCTTCCAGTCGCGGATGTCCATCGAGTTCCCGCAAGCCGTGAGGCGCATGCTTCCTTCCTTGGTTGCCCAGTTGGTGGTTCTGCTCAAGGACACCTCGCTTGGCTACATCGTGGGCTACGAGGAACTGCTGCGGAAAATCCAGATCATGGCCGACTTCCTCGGCCCTGACTTCCTGTTCCCGGCGTTCTTTGTGGGCGCTGCAATCTACATCCTGATCAACCTGACGGTGTCACGGATTGCCATCATGATTGAACGCCGCGGTTCCAAGAAAGCCGCCGGCGGAACAGCCCGCGCTACCGCTGCGGGAGCTGTACCGACGGCTAAGTAGCATGGACTGCATATAACAAAAGAAGGCCTCCGGTTCTTGAAACCAGGGGCCTTCTTTGTTGTCCAACAACAATCGGGAAACTACGGCGCCAGCCACGTCCTCAGTGCACGGAGGCACTCACGGATGGCATCGGCGTCGACGTGCTCGTTGTCCTTGTGCGCCAGCAGAGGATCGCCGGGGCCGAAGTTCACCGCCGGGATGCCCAGTTCACTGAAACGCGCGACGTCGGTCCAGCCGTATTTGGGTTTGGGCTCGGCACCCACTGCGGCGACGAAGGACGCGGCGGCGGGGTGATTAAGTCCGGGCCTCGCGCCGGCAGCAGCGTCTGTACGGACGACGTCGAATCCTTCCAGAAGGTCCCTGACGATGGCCTCTGCCTGGTCCGGATTCTTATCCGGAGCGAAACGGTAGTTGATCTCCACCACGCAGCGGTCCGGGATGACGTTCCCTGCCGTGCCCCCGTTGATTTTCACGGCGTTGAGGCTTTCGCGGTAATCCAGGCCGTCCACGTTGATGGTCTGCGGCTCGTAAGCGGCGAGCCGCGCCAGAATAGGTGCTGCGGCGTGGATCGCGTTGACGCCCATCCAGGCACGCGCAGAGTGGGCTGTTTCGCCGATGGTGGTGGCTTCGAAACGGCTGGTTCCGTTGCAACCGCCTTCCACTGTGCCGTGCGTGGGCTCCAAAAGGATCGCGAAATCGCCCTTTAGCAGATCTCCGTGGTTCCGAACCAACCTGCCCAGGCCGCTCTTGACCGCTTCCACCTCTTCATGGTCGTAAAAAACGAAGGTGACGTCTTTGTCCGGCTGCCCACCGTCGTCGAAGAGTGTTGCCGCCAGCGCAAGCTGCACCGCCACGCCGCCCTTCATATCCGTGGTGCCGCGGCCGTACAGCACGCCTTCACCCGGAACACCGGATTCCCAGGTGGCTGGAACGGTGCCCAGTGAACCCTCAACAGTAGGCAGGGGAACGGTATCTAGGTGGCCGGCCAGGATGACGCGCTCAGGGCGGCCAAGTTCGGTTCGCGCAATGATGGCGTCGCCGTCCCGGATCACGGTGTAGGCGGGCATGGTGCGCAGCGCGGACTCGACGGCGTCGGCGAGTTCGGTCTCGTTGCCGGAGACACTGTTGAAGTCAATGATCGCGGCGGTCAGGAGTGCTACGTCCTGGCGAAGGTCAAGGATGGCGGGTGCAGGGTTCAGGGTCACCCGTCCAGCCTAATCCCCGGAAACAACCACAAATGCGACTTCTACGGCATGAGACGGGTTTTAACCGACCTCTGCCTGCTGGATAGACTTGGCCCATGACTGAAACTGCTTCCTCTGCTGTGCCCGCAACCGCGCCCGCCAACCCCCGATCGGCTTATGGCTTCGGCCTCGCCACCATCGCCACCTCGGCTTCCGGGGAAGCAACCGTGCTGGACGTCTGGTACCCGGCACCCGCACTTGGTGTTGCGGCCGATACCCTCCGTGACGTTGAGAACGCCGACCCCGCGCTCACTGCACTGGCCAACGACGGCAAAGATGCCGATCGTGGGACGGAGCAGAAAGTGGTCTTCGCGCAGATCGACCTCGACGCCGCCCCCGCAGACACTGCCGATGCTTACCTGCGTTTGCACCTCCTCTCCCACCGCCTGGTCAAGCCGAACAGCATTAACCTGGACGGCGTCTTCGGCAAGCTGCCCAACGTCGTGTGGACCAACTTCGGCCCCGCCGCCGTTGACGGCTTCGAACTGACCCGCGCACGCCTGCGCAAGCGCGGCAACGTGGTGGTCTACGGCGTGGACAAGTTCCCGCGCATGGTTGACTACGTGGTGCCCGCCGGTGTGCGCATTGCCGACGCCGACCGCGTCCGCTTGGGCGCCCACCTCGCCGAGGGCACCACTGTGATGCACGAAGGCTTCGTGAACTTCAACGCCGGCACCCTGGGCACCTCCATGGTGGAAGGCCGCATCTCTGCTGGCGTTGTTGCCGGCGACGGTACGGACGTCGGCGGCGGAGCGTCCATCATGGGCACGCTCTCCGGTGGCGGCAAGGAAAAGATCTCACTGGGCGAGCGCGTCCTGCTCGGCGCCAACTCCGGCGTGGGCATCAGCATCGGCGATGACTCCGTTGTGGAGGCCGGCCTCTACGTCACCGCCGGTACCCGTGTACGGGTACCGGGCCCCAAGGACGAGAACGGCGAGGACACCAGCCAAATCATCAAGGCAGTGGAACTCTCCGGCGTCCCCAATCTCCTGTTCCGCCGCAACTCCACCACAGGCGGCGTGGAAGTCCTTCCGCGCAAGGGCCAGACCGTGGAGCTCAACGAGGCTCTCCACGCCAACTAGCAGGAGACACTCAATGCGCCGGTTCCGCCGCGCCATGGTTGCGGTGCTGGCTTTGGCCCTCGTAGCAGGTGCCATCTTCGCAATAGTTGCAGTGCTGCAGCGCTCCGAGACACTGGTCACGGAGCGCTGCTTCGCCGTAGTCGGCCCCGAAAGCCATGAGCTCGCCACAGACCAGGCAGCGAACGCTTCGCTCATCTCCGCAATCTCCGTGCAGCGAGGACTTCCACCACGCGCGGCAACTATTGCCCTGGCCACGGCCATGCAGGAGTCCAGGCTGCGCAACATCAATTATGGCGACGACGCCGGCCCCGATTCCCGTGGCCTGTTCCAACAGAGGCCCTCGCAAGGCTGGGGAACCGAGGAACAGGTCATGGACCCCGTCTACGCCGCGAATGCGTTCTTTGATGGCTTGGTCAAAGTTCCAGGCTACGAATCCATGGAGATCACCCAGGCCGCCCAAGCGGTCCAACGTTCAGCTTTCCCCCGCGCTTATGCCCAGCATGAAGGCATGGGCAGGGCCTTCGCTTCTGCTCTCACCGGGCATTCCGAGGCCGCGCTGAACTGCGAACTGCGCATGCCCGAAGCGGCTGGCGACCCTGCCGCCGTCGTCGATGAACTCACGACGGCGTTCGGCACCCAAGCGGCCACCGTACAGGGCCGCTCGGTTCAGCTGGAGGTAGGTGGAACACGGGCCTGGGCAGTGGCTCATTGGGCAGTGACTAATGCCAAGACCTTGTCCATTACGCAGGTGGACGTTGCTGGCCAGACGTGGAACCGGGAGAAGCGTGACGGCTGGAAGCCCTCCGCTGCGCCCGCTGAGACGGTAACCATCACCGTTTCGGCCCCGGCCACCTGAGTCAGGCGAGAATCTCCACCACGGGTTGGACGTAACTGCGGAACACATCGGGCTCGGAGAGCAGCTGGTGGCTCATGATCATGGTGCTCGGTTCCAGATACCAGGCCCGGGGCTCATTGAGTGGCAGTTCAATGATGGTGAGTTCGAAGTCCCGGGAACTGCGTCCGACCTCCAGGAGCCTGTCCTCCACCATTTCGTTCAGAACCTGCGTCACCCCATTGGCTTCACGGGCGGCCTCGAGGTTGGCATACTCGTCGATCCTGTCGGTGGCCCATCCCAACGCTGAGCCAAAATGTGCCTGCAGGACGCGCTGAAGTGCCGGTGAGTTGCCAAATGCCTTGAAGCTCGGGGGCGCAAGCTCCGAAGAGGGGTTCGGGTAGGACTTGAGGAGGCTTTCCCACCAGGCTTCCCACTCTGTTTTCAGCGCCGGCAAACCCCCTACGTCAGAGGTGAGGTGCTTATGGTCAGCGTGTCGGACCTTGGGATCTGCATGCGAGAGTGCCGGCTTTCCTGCACCATCCAGGCCTGCAACATCACGTAGGTAGAGGGCTATGAGCATCGGCCCGGACGTATCCATGGTGATGCGCCATCCCGGGCCGCCTGACTCGTGCATGCGATTTCCTCCCTTTGGCAGGTCCCCGACACGTTCCAGTCTATTCCCGATGACTCCAGACGGTAATGGAGTTGTCAGGCTCTTGTGGGCTCGGCGGCCCCATCACCCTTAGCGGCTGGCAGTGACGGCCCTGAGAGACCGCAGATGAGCCGTGAGGACGTCGCTGCACATCTCTGCGGTCATCCACTCGGGCTGCAGCAATGCGTGCATGCACAAGCCGTCCATGGTGGCCAACAGCCTTTCCGCTTCGGTCACGAGGTTTTGCTGTGCGTCGGCTTCACCCGGATTCAGGATCATGATGAGGCGGCCCACGACGGCGGCCACGGTGCGGTGGCTGCGTTCGGCTTCGGCGGCCAGGACGGGCTTGATCCGGGCAGCGTGCCGGAACGCCATCCATACGCAGGCGTCCACCGCGAGCTCTTCGTCCAGGGGCAGGAACTGGCCGAGGAGGTTCAGTACAGCATTGTGTTGCTCGGGGCTCTCGGGCGCCGCACCCTCCACTGAAGCAAGGGCCGTCTCAAGGCGCCCTGCTATGCGATCGATGACTGCTCCAAAGGAAAAGACCAGAAGCTCATCGCTGCTGGCGAAGTAGTGGCGCACCGAACCAACAGCCAATTCTGCTTCGTCAGCCACTTCCCTCAGTGATGCCCGTTCCAAGCCGTCGCTTGCAATGATCCGGAAGACGGCTTGGACAACTTCATGGCGCCGGGCTTCGGCATCAACAATTTTGGGCACTAATTGTTTTTAGCACGAACGTGCTTCAACACCGCTCAACACAGAGCGGCGTGGCTCCAATTTCCGATAGCGTAGGAACCATGAAAATTCTTGTCACGGGTGGCACCGGCTACATCGGTTCCCACACCGTTTTGTCCCTCCAGGAAGCCGGCCACGACGTCGTTGTGCTCGACAACCTCGTGAACTCCAGCGAGGAATCCCTCCGCCGCGTTTCCGAGCTCACCGGCAAGACCGCCGCCTTCCACAAGGTTGACCTGGTAGATGAGCCCGCAGTTGAGGCAGTCTTTGACCAGCATCAGATTGACGCCGTGATCCACTTCGCGGGCCTGAAGGCCGTGGGCGAGTCCGTTCAGGAACCCTTGGCCTACTACTACAACAACATCGTGGGCACCCTGAACCTGCTCCGCGCCATGGACAAGCACAACGTGCGTTCCATCGTCTTCAGCTCCTCCGCTACGGTCTATGGTGAGCACAACCCCATCCCGTACATCGAGAAGATGGAAATCGGCGCCAACAACCCGTACGGCCGCACCAAAGAGCAGATCGAGGACATCCTCTCTGACCTTGGCAACGCGGACGACCGCTGGCATATCGCACTGCTGCGCTACTTCAACCCCGTGGGCGCACACCCGTCCGGCCGCATTGGCGAGGACCCTCAGGGCATCCCGAACAACCTCGTCCCCTTCATCGCACAGGTAGCCGTGGGACGCCGCGAGAAGCTCATGGTCTTCGGCGGAGACTACGACACCCCCGATGGCACAGCCCAGCGCGACTACATTCACGTGGTTGACCTGGCCGACGGGCACGTAGCAGCCCTGAACTACATCGCTGAGCGCGCCGGCGTCCGACGCTGGAACCTTGGCTCCGGCCGCGGCTCCTCCGTCCTGGAGGTCCTGCGGTCCTTTGAGAAGGCCGTGGGCCAGCCCATCCCCTACGAGATCACCGGCCGCCGGGCCGGCGACCTCCCCGCTTTCTGGGCGGACGCTTCCTCCGCCCTCGCGGACCTTGGATGGTCCACCACCAAGACCGTGGACCAGATGTGCGAGGACCACTGGCGCTGGCAGAAGAACAACCCTTACGGGTACAACGCCGCTCAGCCTGCCGCGGCGAACAACGCCTAGTCTGCAAGCACCGCAACCAACGACGGCGGGCGGGGGCCCCGCGGGGGGGGGGGGGGCGGCCGGGGGCATGTAGGGGGGTACCGGGGGGGTGGGGGGGGGGGTGGGGTGCCGCCCCCCCGGG